>CAYVKR010000008.1:0-29257 GCA_964452025.1 uncultured Anaerolineales bacterium | reverse complement strand
CACTGATTTTTCATTTTCTGTGTGAATCTGTGAAATCTGTGGTTAAACTTTCAGCTGATCATGCGAAGTCCAAAAGAGCCGGACTTGCTTCGAAATCCCGGTGTTGCCGACGTAGTATTCAAATGCTATCGTTCCAGAAGGCGTCTGCTGCGGGTGACTGCAAACTGGCAATTCGCGTTTCAACCACCTGGCGTCGTTCTTGTAGCCATTGATCGTAGCCTAAATCCGAGGTATCGACCTCCATCAGCGCAGCGTCCTCACCGTCTTTGTAATATCTGGGCATCTTTTTGATTCTGTAGAAAGCATATTTACGATACAGCGATTTGGCTATCTCATTGGAAACGCGAACCTCCAGGGTAACAGTCTGAGTATCTAGCTCTATCGCCTTTTCGAGGACGGTGATAAGCAATAGCTCCCCAAACCCACGTCCCCGCCAGCGCGGATGAACTGCCAGGGTGCTGATATGGCCTTCACCTGCTTTGGCGCGAAAGCCGGCAAAGCCTTGAATGCTGACCTCCAAAGGCTGCCGCCGAAACAACCAGCTCACATCTGCGAACCTTCTCCACGTCTCCAGCACGAAATAATGAGCGATAGGGTTGAAATAGATCTCCTGGACGTACGCCATTTCCGGCCAAGGGTCGGTGAAAACGAGTTTTTCCAGCGCCGCCACGGGTTTGATATCCTTGGGTTTCATGCGCCGAATACGATAGTCAAAGCCAGAACTCGCGTTCATCTCACCGGGTGTAGATGGGCTCCAGCCGACCGGGGTCTCCGTGATAACCGGCGCGTAGCCGCGCCCAGCCTAATTCGGCCAGGAAACCCGCACGTCGCAGGCGATGGGCCGGCGAGGGTACGTGGATCTCGTTTCCCAGCGATCTTAACACCTCTTGTCCGTTGGGAGGAATCTCACCCACGATGGTCGCGGGAGGATGAAGGTGCTCTCTGATCTTTTCCCAGAGCACGATTTGCACGTCGGTCTGCACCTGCCATTGGTTGGCGCCGTACTGGTAGCGGGCAAAGCCGACGCGACGACGTCCTGCGGCAAAGACAGCGTAGAGCGGTTCGGGGCGAGGCGGCTGGGCCGCCACCAGAATGTCCAGCGTCGTCAACCCGACCAGCGGGAGGTGGCGAGTGATCGCCAGTCCTTTGGCCGCCGCAAGCCCAATGCGCACCCCGGTGTACGATCCGGGACCACGACAGACAGCGATAGCACTCAGGTTATCCGGTGTGATGCCGGTTTCCACCAGTATCTCGCGGATGTGAGGGAGCAGCGTCACCGTATGTCGGTTGACGGCTTCCCAGGTACATTCCCCTCGCAGGCGCTGCTCGTCGTGGAGCGCGATGCTCGCATGGTTAGTAGCGGTGTCAATGGCTAACAGCATGGTCAACGTCCTACGATTTCATTGCGATAGTGTTGCAATAGCGCCTGATGACGGTCTCCGCTGGGTCGAAACACCAGCGCGCGGCGATATTCATCGAGCCAGCGCAGGGTCACCCACAGATGCTCCGCTGGAAAGAGATCTGGTGCGCGATCCGCCCACTCGACCACGCAGATGGCACGCGGATCGCCCAACAATTCTTCCAACCCCAGATCAATAGCCTCTTGCGGCGTATTGATGCGGTAGAGGTCAATGTGATAGAGCTTGATCTTATCATGTGCCCGTTCGTGGCGACGGATCAAGACGTAGGTCGGGCTGATCAGGTGAGCCGTCGCGCCCCAGCCGCGTCCAATGCCCTGTGTGAAGACTGTCTTTCCCGCGCCGAGGTCGCCCTGGAGTGCAACAACGTCACCGCCGTGCAGATGGATACCCAGTCGTGCACCCAGGCGACGAGTCTGGGCTGCACTGCGACTGACAAATTCAAGTGAGTTGGCATCAAGGATAGGCATCGGGTTCGCTTCCGGCTCTGTTAGGCCACCCGTCATTATACTACAAAGCGCAGCTGCTTCCAGTGGAGCCTCAGAGAGGGCAAACGAAGCAGTTCCAGGGTCGCTCAAACGCCATAGGCGGCTTCCCATCATGTTTCCCTCCCGCATCAACCCCGGCTTCGTTTGCCTTGCTTTCGCCTACGCAGGTTCTACAGCACGGAGTGCATCTTCGCCAGCAGGCTCGCTTCGAAATCCCGAGATGGAGAGATTCCCCGGCCACTGGGCCTCTGGTCAGGGTCTCCATTCGCTTCGGTCGCTCAGTCGAAATGACGAAGGCTCTTATTGGGAATTAGGTGAAGCCGTTAACCTGTCTTACGTGAAGAAGTCTGGCATGACGGCTTGAGTCAATCTAAACCGACTCAAACCGCAATTTTAGGCCAAAATCAAGGTTTTGTCGTGTCTTTGGAGTCATCATCTCCGAGAGCTAGCCAGGACGCGAAATGCATTTCACCTAAAAACCCATAAGAGCCAATTTTTAATATTTATCTCAGTGTTCTCTGTGTCTCAGTGGATCAGATGCTTTTTTCAATGCCTTCTTCAACCGCGTCGAGCCGTAGGGACGCCGCTTACGCGAACGTTGGCCCTGGCGATTGTGGGGTGATCACGTCGTGGTGGTGCTGCGCCACGGGTGACGGTTCAGCCCCACGCGCGTTCCCTCTCCAGCATCTCCAGCAGCCGACGGGCGGCGCGCTTGGCGCCGGGCTCACTCTCGCCGACAGGGCCGACGCAGGCGGGACAGCCGCGCGCGCAGGGGCAGGTCACCACGCGGTCGTAGGCGGCCTCGACCAGCGTCAGCCACGTCTCCACCAGTCCCAGGCTGAGGCCCATGCCGCCCGGAATCGCATCGTAGATGACGATGGACGGGCGCCTGGTCTCGGGATCGCGCGCGTTGACGGTCGTGCCCAGATCGCCGGGATCGCACATCAGGAAGACCGGCGCCAGGTTGTGGAGCAGCGTCGCCAGCCCGCTCAGCGCGGTCCGCGCGCCGCGCGCCCGCTCCACCTTGCGATGGCACGTCGGGCAGAGCGTGAGCAGGTTTTGCGGATCGTGGGCCTGACGCAGCGCCACCGCCCTGGGATACTGCGCCACGAAGGTGCGCAGCGGGGTGAGATGATGGACTTCCAGGGGACGGTGCGCCGTAGCCTCGGCCCCGCAGAGCCGACAGCGATGCGCGTCGCGCGCCAACATCCGCGTGCGGATCTCGAGCCAGTCCGGGCCGTAGTCCAGCGGCGCAACCTGAATCCCCGCGTCCGCTAGCGCCTCAACCAACGCCGCGCCGATATCAATGCGGCAGGCGTCGGTCTCCATCTCCTGCGGCGGCAGATCGATCTCGCCCCAGCCGAGTGTAGCGTGGCTGCTGAAACTGACGCGCCGGTAGGCCGTCGGCGCGCTGTGCACCTGGACGCGCTCCTCGGTCAGCGTGATCTCCCGGGCGTGGGTCGTCTCCAGCAGCGCCAGCCGGTCCACGTTGACGCGCTCAGAGGCGACGGTGTAATAGTCGACGTCGGTGGGATGGGCCAGAGCCAGGCCCCGCTCCCAATCCAGCGCGTCGATGAGATAGGGCGCGCCGCCGTGAAAGTAGACGGCGCCCTCGTGCACCAGCCGCGCCGCGCTGGGACGGTCGACGGTGCCCAGCACCTGCCCGCTGGCTTCGCCGCGCTCCGAGGCCTGCACCACGACGTTATCGGCGGTGGCGGTGCGCAAGGAGACAGCCTGCGCCGGATACTGCTCCCCGATCCACGTGAAGGTGCCGTTGCTGCGGTGCAGCAGACCCTCGTCGCTCAGCGCGTCCAGGAGCGCGCCCACGTCATCCATCTCGCCGAAGGGCTCCCCTTTCTCAAAAGGCAGCTCGAAGGCGGCGCAGGTCACGTGGGAGGCCAACAGCGCCAGCGCGTTGGGATTGAGCCGCGCCATCTCCGGCGAACCGCCGAAGAAGTACTCTGGATGGGTGACCAGATATTGGTCCAGCGGTGACGGCGTGGCGATAAGGGCCGAGAGCGACGTCGACGCGCGGCGGCCGGCGCGCCCCATCTGCTGGCGCGTGGCAGCGATGGAACCAGGGTAGCCCAAAAGGATGGAGGCGTCCAGCGCGCCGATATCGATGCCCAGCTCCAGTGCGTTGGTGGCGACGACGACACGCACGCTGCCCTCACGGAGGCCGCGCTCAATGGCGCGGCGCTCGTTGGGCAGATAGCCGCCCCGGTAGCCCTGCACGGCCTCGGGTGCGAAACCGGCGCCCAGGGCGCGCGTGCGCAGCTCGCGCAGCAGTAGCTCGACGGTGAGCCGCGAGCGCGCGAAGACGATGGTCTGCACGTCGGCACGCAGCAGGCGGAGCGTCAGTTTGAGCGCTTCGTCGGTGGCGCTGGCGCGGAGGCCCAGCTCCGCGTTGAGCAGCGGCGGGTTGTAGAAGAGGACGTCACGCGGACCGTAAGGCGCGCCGTCGTTCTCCACGGCGGTCACAGGCGCTTCCCAGAGCCGCTCAGCCAGTCCGCGTGGATTGGCGATGGTCGCCGAGGCGCCGACGAGCTGCGGGTCGGCGCCGTAGAAGTGCGCGATGCGCCGCAGCCGCCGCAGCACGTTGGCGACGTGGCTGCCAAAGACGCCGCGATAGGTATGCAACTCATCGACCACCACGTAGCGCAGACCGCTGAAGAAGCGCATCCACTTGGTGTGGTGCGGCAGGATGCCCAGGTGCAGCATGTCGGGGTTGGAGACCAGGAGGCGCGCTTCCTTGCGGATGGCGGGACGGTGGCGCTTGGGCGTATCGCCGTCGTAGGGGCGCAACGGGAGGTCGACGTTAAGCGGACCGATCCACGCTTCCAGGGCTGCCAGCTGATCGTGGGCCAGCGCCTTGGTGGGAAAGAGCAGCAGGGCAGTAGCGGCCGGATCCTGGAACAGCGTATGGAGGATGGGCAGCGCGTAGCCCAACGTCTTGCCGGAGGCCGTGCCCGTCGCCAGCACCACGTGCTCGCCGCGCAGCGCCGCTTCAACAGCGCGCGTCTGGTGTGCGTAAAGGGCGTCGATGCCCAGCTGCTGCGCCGTCTTCACCAGACGGGACGAGAGCGCGGAGGGCCACGGCGTCGTGCGCGCCGCCTGCTGCGGCAGCGTCCGCCACGCTGTCATGTTGCGGACGAATTGGGGATCGCCGCGCAGCTGCGCGATCAGTGTTTCCAGTGACATGGCACCTCTATGAACATCGGCTCACGCACGGCGGCGGTCAGGTCAGACTATCTGCGTTTTACGGCTCTACGCAGATTTGTGGGATTGAAACAGCGCTTGACCCTTTTTAGCTGCCGATTTGGTCTAGAAATGGGGCGTTAGCCCTTTTAGATCGCCAAAATCGGCTTCAAGTGGGAGAGGCGCCCCTTGTTACCCCACAAATGTGTGTAGACCCCGTTTTACGAAAGGGTCGGCATTCCATCGATGGTGCCGGTGAGGAAGAGGCGCAACGCGTCCATCCCGCCGATGACCAGCGCGGCGAAGACGAGGCCCCAGAGCAGCGGCAGCCAGATTTGCCGCCAGCGCGTGTAGGTCTGATCGAGGCCCAGTGCCATCACCCAGACCATGGCGCCCAGCAGGACGAACAGCGAGAGCACGCTGAGCGCGCTGTAAATTGCCAGCGGGTAGAGCATCCACGGTTCCAACAGATAGATCAAGCCAGCCTGCGCCAGTTCCACCGCCAGCAGCGGCGAGAGATCGCGCCACCCACGGAGCGAGCGCTCGCCCACGCCGTCGGCCCACAGGGTCTCGTTGAAAGCGGCGACCAGCGCGATGCTCATGCTCATGCCGACCAGTGTGCCGGTCAGCAGGCGGAGCCAGGGCTGCGGTTCGTATAAGGCACGCACCGTGATCCCCAGGATGTCCAGCTCCACATCACCGGTAGCGAGGAAGGAGTTGGCGCCGTCCAATCCCCAGAGCGCGAAGAAGAGCGCCATCAATCCCCAGACCCAGAGGGCGGGGAAGCGCTGGCCCTTACGGCGGCGCAATACGACCCACTGAAAGAGCAGGCCCAGCAGCGCGCCGTTGAAGGTGCCGGTGCAGCGCTGGCAGATGGGCAACTGGCGCCCACCGACGAAGAAACTGTGCGACGGAATGCGGTGGCAGACCGCTGCGCCGACGTAGTCGAGCTTACGCAGCAGTGTCGGCGGTGTGAATGCGATAAAGACGATGACGGCAGCCCCGGCTAAGATGACGCCGGCCCACGTCCAGAATGGGGATATGGACTTTTGTTTCATGTTAAGCGCTCCTCAGCGGTCGCGGCAAGTGTTCCTGGCGGTTGATGTACCGGATCAGCCAGAACTCGCCCGTCCACTCCAAGCAGTGCAAGGCCGTGTTCGCCGTCCAGAGGCGCTGCGTGGGCGCGCCGAGAAGTTCGCGTAGCGCGGTGCCAACAACGCCGCCGTGCGCGACGATGAGCACGGTCTCATCAGCTGTGCCGTCGCCTGCGATGCGCTTCAGCGCGCTCAGCACGCGCGCGCGGAAGGCCTGGTTTTCGGGGTGAATGGCAGTCGCCGGCGTGGGATTCCAGACAGAGACCGGCAGCGGCGCCTCTGCTGCATCCCAGCTATCGAACTCCCGCAATTCCGGGTCAACTTCCACGGGCAGCTCCACATACGAGGCCAGAATCTCTGCCGTCCTGTAGGCCCGCTGCAGATCACTGGTCACAATACGATCCGGCTTTTCATACCGCTGGAGGTACTTGCCCAATCGGCGCGCCTGCTCCTCGCCCAGCACGGTCAATGCTGCATCCGGTCCGGCGCTTTCGCCCTCGGTCTGCCAACGGGACTGTCCATGTCGTGTCAGTAGTAGTTTCATAGGCTCAGATTATAATGGGAAATCAAGATAGCGACAAATCCATCAAGATAGAGGAGGCAACGACGTATGACGATCACCGAGGATCTTTTGGCGCAAGTCGCCGACAACGCGACGCGGGCGCAACCTGTGGATGTCTGCATCGGCGCGCACTGGACGGCGGTGACCGTGGAACTGGACGGGCAGGCGCGCACCGGCATCTCGTCGACATTGCACGGCGGCGATGACGATCACCATCACGGCGGACATCCGCCGGTCCGCGCGGCGGGGCGGCTGCACGAACGCAGCGTCACCGCGCTGACCGAGTTGGCGCGCTCGGAGTCGATACTGGAGGCCAGCGTCGGCGTCGCCGCCATCAACGCACTGCTGGAGGTCGACGTCGAGGCCTGTGTCAAGATCAATGCCGCCGACGTCATCGCGGAGCGGGGCGCGGACCAGAACGTCGCCATCGTGGGGCATTTCCCTTTTACCCCGCGCATTCGAGAGTGCGCCAACGTGACCTGGGTGCTGGAATTAAATCCCCGCGAAGGCGATATCCCCGCCTACCGGACGCCAGAGTTGCTGCCGCAGGCCGATGTCGTGGCGCTGACGGGCACGTCGCTGTTGAATCATACCTTCGACGAGCTGATCGCGCTCTGTCAGCCGGACGCCTACGTCGTCGTATTGGGCGGGACGACGCCGCTCTCGCCGCGGTTCTTCGCCTACGGCGTCGACGCGGTGGCGGGCACGCGCATCGTCGATTCGACAGCGGCGCTGACGTCGGTCAGCCAGGGCGCCACCTTCAAGCAGGTAGGCGGCAAGCAGCTGCTCACGCTCTTCAAAGCATCCGCGTAACGTAGAGAGCGGGAACGGTTGTCGTCGTTCCCGCTCTTTGGATACCTCGAAGGTTCAGTGTACCAGCGGCACGAAGGCGACGCCTCCTAGGCTATTCTTGCGAATCTCATTCCCCTTACGGGTGATCTGCCAGAGAGTCTGATAGCGTCCTTCCGGCCCCACCGGGATGACCATGTGCCCGCCATCGGCCAATTGCTCGACCAGGGGGTCGGGGATTTCCGGCGGGGCAGCGGTAACGATGATGCCATCGTAGGGGGCGTGTTCGAGCCAGCCTTGCCAGCCATCGCCGATGTGATAGTGGATCTTCTCATATCCCAGCGCCGCCAGCGTCTCTCTGGCCTGCGCTTGCAGCTCGGCGATGACCTCGACAGTGTAGACCGCCATGCCCATCTCCGCTAAAATCGCCGTCTGATACCCAGAGCCGGTCCCCACCTCCAGGACCTTGTCGCCGGGGTCCAGTTCCAGGGCTTCGGTCATCATCGCCACAATGTACGGCTGAGAGATGGTCTGCCCATGTCCGATGCTCAATGGGTAATCGCCGTAGGCGCGGTCTTGGAGGGATTCTGGGACAAACCGGTGGCGGGGGACATTTCTCATCGCCTCCAACACCTGCGGATCTCTAACGCCGCGTCCCTTGATCAATCTCAACATCGTTTTGCGGCCCATAGTCGTCTCCTCCTGCCTTATCGTCCTGCTCTGTCCACCGAAAGGTGATCGGAAAGCGGTGTTGTCTGACCCAACGACGAGGATTCTCTGACGCCGGGTACCCAGAAGCCAAAGAGGCTACCTTTACCTACGGCACTCTCGACCCACACATCGCCCTCATGAATGCGTGCGACTTCTTTAACCACAGCCAGGCCGGTTCCCAGCCCTTCGAACCGCCGGGTAGTCGTTCCGTCCACCTGGTAGAAGGGTTTGAAAAGATGCACACAATCCTCTTCCGAGACACCAATTCCCTCATCCTCCACCGCAAGATAGACTTTACCCTCCTCAGCCCATAGCCGCACGGTGATGTTACCACCCTCAGGACTGAACTTGATGGCATTCTCCAGCAGGGCCTCAATCGCAAGATTGAGATAGGAAGCATCTCCATTGACCAGCGGGATGTCACTGAGAATATCCAAATTTAGATCGTGTGCTCTAGAAATGGGTTTCTTACGCCAGCTACTGAGCAGACTCTGCGTCAGCGCCGCCAACGAGATAGGATGCCGTGTCGCTTGTCCTTGGTCCACCTGTTCGAGGACGGTCACTTTCTCAACGACTTCAGAAAGTCGTCGAGCGTTACGCTGCATCACATGCGTCGCTTCCGCCTGTTCAGGTGTAAGATCCCCCCACGTTCCGGTCGCCAACAACTCCGTGTATCCCAAAATCATGGAAAGGGGCGTTCGCAGTTCATGCGAGATGTTCTGGATCATCTGATCTTTGAGACGATCAGTCTGGGAGAGCACAGTGTAAGCCTCCTGCAGTTTTTCAAGATGCAAGTGATTCAGACGACGATGACGTCGCAGGGTGCTTACGACATTCCCTATGACCAGGGCGATGGAGTTGAGCACCAGGATCAAGAGCACCTCTGGGGTCCCGCTCTCTATTGACAGACCTTTGGCGATCACCCGGCGGCCGATCCAGAGCGTGATGACGAGAGCGCCAAACGTGGCCTCCAGAAATCCCAGCGTCAAAGCGATCAACACAATCGAAAGAATCAAAAGATAGTCAACGTAGGGAACGTCTTGTTGATAAGCGTATAGCAGAAAGAAAAGAGGGTCTCTGGTATTTCGCCGGGTGGTGGGAAACTTGTCATTCCGAACGTAGTGAGGAATCTCGTTGGTGGGGAACGAGACCCTTCGCTGCGCTCAGGGTGACAATTCAGTGGGGATTGGGCCATATTTACCCGGCGAAATCCAAAAGAGCCAGAAAACCATGCCTGTGTTGAGAACCGTCAATATAAGGAAGCGGATCCAACCCAGATGCTGCCACGCAAAGCCGATACTCTCTCCCCGCAAGCGCTCCAGCACGGTGATCATCAGAACGATGAGGATCAGATCGACCATGACCTCGGCCATAAGGCCTAGCCAAAAAGATGTACTTTGCCACAGGGCCCCGGATATAAGATCCACCATGACGTAGACCGCGAGGTTGAGCGCATGCCCAACTAGAACAGTCAACGCCACCCCTACACGCGCAGATTTTAACCCGCGCCAACCTGCCAGGGCGCCCATAAAGGCGTGGGGGGCGATGGCCAGGAGCTCGTAAGTATCGACGCCGTGGAAGGATAGTTTAAGCAGGAAGTTGATCAACGTGCCGAGTGCTCCCGTCAGCGCACCGCTAACAGATCCCGCCCAATATCCTATAATCACCGGCACGACCATGTTGAGGGCTAGACTCGCCTGCGGCAGCATAGGGTTGGGGATATAGTGGGTCAGCTGGCCAAGCGCCACATAAGCGACGATGCCTATCAGCGCTTTGCGGAGTCGGTTGCGATGTCCCGTAGTTTGACGGCTCTTCACTTTCAAGTTCATAGGACAGAAGATCGAGCTGATCTCACAGACATGGGCACCTTGAGAAGCGCAGCTTCACAAACCTTGACCTGCATTGCCTATATGGACAAACGAAGCGGTTCCAGGATGGCTCAGACGCTATAGGTGGCTTCCAGTCGTGTTTGCCATGCGCATTAACCTCAGCGCACATCAACCCCAGCTTCGTTAGTCTTGTTTGGCTGGCCCTTTTTCAGGGGAGCCCTAATCCGTTCAATCCATTGACATTTCGAAGGAGTCATTGGATGCGGACCACGGGAACCTAATTTCTACAGGCTCTAGGGTTGCGCATTGCACGCTTCAGGTTCTGGATAAGGAATTTCCCCCTCCCAAACAGCGGTCTCTTCGCCAGAGGTTGCGATGATTTTCAACGGGAAGGCTTCGCATTTCTGCCGCTGGAAGGTCAATTCCAGATCACGGATCTCAGCATCCGGCCGGATCGCTTCCTGATACAAACGATAGTCGCCCACCCCGCCTTCGACCGCAAACCTAAGCGTGCCAATCCAGATATCCTGATCGTCATTAACCTGCCAATCCTTCAGCTGAGGCGGGAGCACCTTCAAGGGCGTCGCAACAATGGACGTCGGCGTCAGATCAGGCAGAAAGGTAGCGGTCGGCGTGACCGTAGGCAGATCCTCTTGAACCACAACTTTCAGCTGGATCTGACTGCTGATGGAATGTCCATCGGGCAACTGTACCTCCCAGACAGACAGATACGTCCCAATGTCGTCTGGGGCCGTAAGGGGTAAAAACACCTGAATCTGTTCCCCGACAGCGACAGATGCCAACTCTAACGTGCTGGGTGCCGTTAACTTCTCACCCCTGACAAAGACCAGACGGGTACCCTCCGGCCAGGGTGCCTCTCCACCGTTGCGCAATGTGATGTAGGTAAGCACGTTGGTACCCGGCGAGACCGCTTCGTCCGAGGGGTTGGCGTACAGGCGCAGTACTTCGGCGCGCTGTGCCGACGGGACCAGGGTCTGTGTGGGGGTCGGTGTGAGGGTCGCCGTTAGCGTCGGCGTCACAGTCTGTGCTGATAACGCGCTGGATTCCTCCGGCGTGGCCTGAGCAGTGGGAGAAGCCGTAAGGGTGACAGGCAATTCGGGTGCAACGCCCAGGGCCGGATCGGGCAAGAACTCTGCGAGGGCTGGCGGAAGTCCATTGCGCGCGATCAGCCAGCCGCCGCCTCCCAGCACCAGCAGGGCGAACAACAGGAGAAGGGCAGTTTGCAACCGGCGCACCCACGGTTTGCCATGATGGGGGAAAATGGCCTCTGCTTCATCATCACCTTCCGCGTCTTGATTCGACCAGACACGCAACAGCGGTTGTTGCTCTTCAGACTCCGCTTCCTCGGCTGGCGTGGACGTTTGAGGCTGTTGAGTCTCCACGGAGCGGATGCCCGCTGAGTCCAGCGCCCGCCGCAGTGCTTTCGCCATCTTGCCGGCGGTAACGTATCGTTTTTCGGGCTCTTTAGCCAACGCCTTCATAAGGATCTCTTCCAGTCCGTCGGGAAGGTCAGGGATGTGTTCTTTCGGCGACGGAACCGGATCGTTGATGTGTTTCATAACGAGGCTCATGGGGATATCGGCCTCAAAGGGCAATTGCCCCGTGATCATCTCGTAGAAGACCACCCCCAGGGAGTAAATGTCCGAGGCCGCCGAGCCGGGCTGCCCTTGGCCGATTTCGGGCGCCATATAGGCCGGCGTGCCGACCATGGCGCCGCTGGCCGTCAGGCCAGTGAGGCTCAACATCCGCGCGATGCCGAAGTCGGCCAGAACGGGATCACCGTCCTCGGTGAACATGATATTTGCCGGCTTGATGTCACGGTGCACCATCTCCCGGCGGTGCGCGTAATCTAGCGCGTCGGCGATAGCAGCCGCAATATACGCGGATTCATAGGCCGTCAACGCGCCCGCTTTCAGACGATCCTTGAGCGTCGCGCCCTCAATGAACTCCATCACCATGTAGTAGATATCCAGCTCTTCGTGATAGTCAAAATCGTAGACCTGGACGATGTTGGGATGGCGCATAGTAGCGACAATGCGTGCTTCCCGCTGAAAACGCGACACAAAGCCCTGTTCGCCCGCCAGGAAGGGATGCAGCACCTTGATAGCTACCTTGCGCTCAAGATTTCTCTGATGTCCTAGGTAAACTTCGGCCATGCCGCCATGGCCAATGTGCTCGGTGACTTCATATTTGCCGAGCTCTTTGTTGATAAGAAATTGCACACTACTCACACAGCGCTCCGTCGTCTAGTCACGTACCTCGGCAGCCTCCTCCGCTCGACAGCGGTGGATCAGCTCCTGCAACGCATCCCAAGCCCGGTCAAAGTCCTCAGTGGGCACAAAAATATGGTCCCGCGAGAAAGAAGAGACGGGGAAGATACTCACTCCGGCTTCGGCGACGGTGTTGGCAAGCGTGGCCAGATATCCCACAAGCCCCAGATCTAGCGAGAGATCAAAGGTGATCAGCCGATAATCGGGGGATTCTTCGTAGCTCTCCACGCCCAGGCTCTGCTCCTCCCAATCTTCCCGAGGGATAACCAGGGTGATCTCGTCCTTGTCCTGTATCGCGCTTACAAAAGGATCTGAGAACCTGATGATCCATTCCGTGGCGCTCGCTGCCTCCATCGTCGGCAAGCGCAGAATCACATAATCTTTCTCATCCGAATACAGTTTCGTCTCCGCCAGAACATGCCGCAATCCAGGTGGTAATTGCATCTCAGACCTCCTTGAGGCTACGTATGCTCTTGACCAAAAGCCGACTTGTTAAGACTCTACACCTTGGAAACACGCCATCGCACTTTCTAGCAGCCGCGCGCCAACACCGTAAGATTCTGCTACCTCAATTATACCGTCTAACAGAGTGAACACAACACTACCTTTGCATGGGCAAACGAAGCAGTTCCAGGGTCGCTCAGAGGCCATAGGCGGCTTCCAGTCGTGGTTGCCATGCGCATTAACCTCAGCTTCGTTTGCCTTGTTTTCGTCTACGCAGCTTCTACAATCCGGAAGGCGTTTTCACCAGTGGACTCACTTCGAAATCCCCGCAGATGACATCTCTAGAGTTGTTTGGGGGTCGGGAAGCTATTCTGGCTCTCTGGGATTTCGCCGGAAACGGCCACATCTAGTGGTAGCCGTTGGACAAGCTGCTGGTAGTCTTGCAAATCCAGGTACAAGTTCGGAAGAGAACAGTGACCCAGAAAACACCTAAACAGCAACATTTCAGGATTTTGGTCTTGTTGTTGAGGCCTTTAGCAAAACCAATAAGCCTCCGTTGATACTTTCGCAGCAATGTCTGTTAATCTTTGCTCTTTTGGGGTGATTGTATCACCACTAGATATGGGGGATACCCGGCGAAATCCAAAAGAGCCGCTATTCTTTAACGGCTCTACGCAGATTTGTGGGATTAAAACAGCGCTTGACCCTTTTTAGCTGCCGATTTGGTCTAGAAATGAGGCGTTAGCCCTTTTAGATCGCCAAAATCGGTTTCAAGTGGGGGATGCGCCCCTTGTTACCCCACAAATGTGCGTAGACCCTCTTTAACAAGCCCTTAGCTCATCAACTTTTGGGATAGGGAGTTCTGGTATAATAACAGGGCTATGGCTTTACTATCCGTATCCAATCTGGCAAAATACTACGGTGCCGACGCCGTGTTCACCGGCCTCTCCTGCGAACTCCACCGGCAGGAGTGCGTTGCGCTGGTTGGCCCCAACGGCTGCGGCAAGAGCACGCTGCTGGATATCATGGCCCGGGTTTCAGAAGCGGACCAAGGCCACGTTCACCAAGCCCGGCATACGCGACTGGGCTATCTGCCGCAGCACCCTGATTTCCAGAGCGATAAGACGCTCTGGGAGGCGATGAAGGCCGTCTTTGCCGACTTGTTGGCGCAGGCGGATCGGTTGCGGCGGCTCGAGGCGCAGATGGCGTCGGAGGACGAGTCTGAGCGCACCGCCGCCATGGAGCGTTACGGCACGCTGTTACACGCCTTCGAGGATGCCGGTGGCTTTACCTACGAGGCGCGCATCTCGCAGGTGCTCGGCGGCCTGGGCTTCGAGGAGGCGGAGTTTCACAAACCCATCGCTCACCTAAGCGGCGGCGAAAAGACGCGCGCGCTGCTGGCTCGACTTTTGCTAGAAGAACCGGAGCTGCTGCTGCTCGACGAGCCGACCAACCACCTCGACATCGAAGGCATCGAGTGGCTGGAGGAACAGCTCCAGGCGTGGAACGGCGCGATCATCGTGGTGGCCCACGACCGCGCCTTTCTCGACGCCATCGCCGACCGGGTCTGGGAGCTGGATTTCGGCACGCTGGAAGATTACCCCGGCAACTACACCGCCTACACCGAGCTGCGCGAGGAGCGCCGCGCCCGGCGACTGGCTGAGTACGAGGCCCAGCAGGTCTACATCGAGAAAACCGAGGACTACATCCGGCGGTACATGGCAGGACAGCGCAGCGATCAGGCCAAGGGGCGGCTCAAACGGCTGGAGCGGATGGAACGGCTTGAGAAGCCCAAGGAGCACGTCGGTCTCAACATCGACCTGCAGACGACACAGCGCAGCGGCGAGCTGGTGCTGGGTCTCTACGACGTCGCCGCCGGCTATCCCGACGACGGCATCCCGCTCATCCACGTGGACGAGGCGGAGATCCGCCGGGGGCAGCGGGTTGCGCTGGTCGGCCCCAACGGCTCCGGCAAGACGACGCTGCTCCGCACAATCCTGCGCGATCTCGAACCGCTCAGCGGACATGTGCGGCGCGGTGCCGCCGTGCGCATGGGCTATTTCGCCCAGATCCAGGCGCACCTCGACGAGAAACGGACGATTCTGGAGACGCTGCTGGACGCCGGCATGGTCTCGGTCCACGAGACCCGATCTTTCCTGGCGCAGTACGGCTTTCGCGGCGAGACGGTCTTCAAGAAGATTGCCGTTCTCTCCGGCGGCGAGCGGGCCCGCGTGGCATTGGCGATCCTGGCGCTGCAGAAGGCCAACTTCCTGCTGTTGGACGAGCCGACGAACCACCTCGATTTGACGTCGCAGGAGCTGCTGCAGGAGATTCTCGTCAATTTCAACGGAACCATCCTGATGGTCAGCCACGACCGTTATCTGATCCGTGAGACCGCCACGCACGTCTGGGCATTGGCTGAGGGCACGCTGCATGCCTTCAAGAGCTATGGGGCCTACGCAGGCTGGCATCAGGCGCGGCGCGAAGGGACGACTGCCACTAAAAAAGCCAAGGATCGGCAGCGGCAGCGCGAACGTGAGGAGCGCCGCAAAGAGCGGGAACGCCAGCGAGCATTGACCCACCAGCAGCAGCGCATGGACGAGCTGGAGTGGGAGATTGAGCAGCGCGAGCGACGCTTGCAAGCGCTGAGCTCCGCGCTCAAAGCGGCGGGCGAGCGGCAAGACGTCAACCGCGTCACCGAGCTGGGTGCAGAATACCGCAAGGTCGAGCAAGAGATGGACCGCCTGCTTGAAGAGTGGGCCACCGTAGCGGAAGCCCCCGAACTCTGAGGATACGCATACTACACGTGCATCGCCCAGAATAGAAGAAAGACCTACAGGAGGAGCCTTGAGATGACGGAAATGCCTGAGGACGAACTGCTATCTGCTATCCAACCACTGATCGCGCTGGCAATCGCCGAGGACATCGGGCCTGGCGACGCCACCAGCAACGCCACGCTGGATGCCAATACGACGCTGACCGGCTGCATCACGGCGAAAGCGCCGGGCGTCATCGCCGGCCTGCCGGTCGCGGAGAGGGTCTTCGCGCGCGTTGACCCTGATATCCGCTTCGCGCCCTGCGTCCAAGACGGGCAGGAGGTGGTCGCCGGCGAGATCGTCGCCGAGGTCAGCGGCCCGGCGCCGACACTGCTCGCGGCGGAACGGCTGGCGCTCAATTTCCTGCAGCGCATGTCCGGCATCGCCACGATGACGCGCGACTACGTGGACGCCGTCGCCACAACGGACGCCACCATCCTGGACACGCGCAAGACCGTGCCCGGTCACCGCCTGCTCGATAAGTACGCGGTGCGCATGGGCGGAGGCGTCAACCACCGGATAGCCCTCTTCGACATGGTACTCATCAAGGACAACCACATCGACGGGGCCGGCGGCATCACGCCCGCCGTGGAGCGCGCCCGCGCCGCCCATCCCGATCTGCCCATCGAGGTGGAGGTGCGCACGCTGGACGAGCTGCGGGAGGCGCTGGCGATTTCGCCGCTCCTGGATCGTATCATGCTGGACAACATGACGCTGACGACCCTGCGCGAGGCTGTTGAGATCACCGCCGGTCGCGTGCCGCTGGAGGCCTCGGGCAACGTCACGCTGGAGACCATCACGGATATTGCAGTCACCGGCGTTGATTTCATCTCCATCGGCGCGCTGACCCACTCCGTGCAGGCGCTCGATCTGAGCATGAAGGTCACAACGCCCAAGAAAACCACCGTGCCCGATCCTGCCGAGCGCATCCAGGAGGTGAAGGCTGCGCTGGGCGACCGCCTCGTCATCCTGGGCCACCACTACCAGCGCGACGAGGTCCTTGCCTTTGCCGATTACCGGGGCGACTCCCTGCAGCTCTCGCGTCAGGCCACGGCGACCGATGCCGATGTCATCGTCTTCTGTGGCGTGCACTTCATGGCAGAAGTCGCGGCGATTCTAGCACAGCCCGGGCAGCATGTGCTCATCCCTGATCCCGGCGCGGGCTGCTATCTGGCGGACACAGCGACGGTTGGGGCGGTACGTGCCGCATGGCAGGTACTGGATGAGACCTTCGGCGATGCTGAGCTCGAGTTCACGCCCATCACCTACGTCAACTCCTCGGCGGCGCTGAAGGCCTTCTGCGGGAAGCACGGCGGCATCATCTGCACCTCGGGCAACGCGCCAGACGTCGTCCGCTGGGCGCTGGAACGTCGCCCGCGCGTCTTCTTCTTCCCCGATCAGCACCTGGGGCGTAACACGGCCGCGCGCATGGGCATATCAGAGGCCGAGATGCTGGTCTGGGATCAACGCCACCCACCCTCAGCCGAAGTGCTGCGGGAGACCCAGGTCGTCCTCTGGCCCGGCGCCTGCAACGTGCACCAGCGCTTTCGCCCTGAGGACGTCCGGGTGATCCGCGCGCGCACTCCCGACGCCCGCGTCATCGTGCATCCGGAGTGCAGCGCCGACGTGGTGGTACTGGCCGACGACGCCGGTTCCACGGCGCACATCATCCGCGAAGTGGAAGCCGCGCCCGCCGGGACGACCTGGGCCATCGGCACCGAGTCCCGCCTCGTGCACCGGCTGCAGCAGGAGCACCCCCATCAGACCATCGGCCCGCTCTCTGACGTGCCGCCGTACTGCATGACCATGAGCCAGATCACACCGGAGAATCTCGCGGTGGTATTGGACGGATTGCCGCAAGGCAAACTGCGCCATGAGGTCACCGTCGACGAAGAGACCGCCAAGTGGGCGAAGGTCGCGTTGGAGCGGATGTTGGCGCTTTAGCACCAGGAAAGGACAAGCCTATGCCTACCGAAACCGACGTCCTCATCATCGGCTCCGGCATCGCTGGCGTGGCCGCCGCGTTGCGTCTCGCGCGGGATGAAGCGCAGCACGTCACCGTCGTCACGCGGTCGCAGGACCCGGAGGAATCGAACACGCGCTATGCCCAGGGCGGCATCGTCGCCCGTGGGGGCGACGACAGCGTCGATCTGCTGGTCGAGGACATTCTGAGCGCCGGTGCGGGCTTGAGCCTGCCGACGGCTGCGCGCCTGATCGCGGAAGAAGGCCCCCCGCTGGTCGAGCAGCTCCTGATCGAAGAGCTCGGCGTGCCCTTCGACCGCACGAACGCCGGCACGCTTTCCTACACCCGCGAGGGCGGGCACACGGTCTCGCGCATCCTGCACGTGGGCGACGCCACAGGGCAGGCCGTCGAGACGGCCCTCATCCAGCAGCTGCAGACGCTGCCCAACGTCACCCTACATACCGGGATGACGGCGGTGGATCTCATCACATCCTCACACCACAGCCAGGACATTCACGCCGTCTACGCGCCCATCACCTGTCACGGAGCCTACGTGCTGGATCGCGCGACAGGCGAGGTGCACCGCTTCTTGGCGCCGGCGACGGTGCTGGCGACCGGCGGGATTGGGCAGATCTACTTACATACCAGCAACCCCAAGGGCGCGCGCGGCGACGGCCTGGCCATGGCGTACCGCGCCGGTGCGCGGATCATCAACGCCGAGTTCGTCCAGTTCCACCCAACGACGCTGGCGGCCCCCGGCGCCGATAACTTCCTCATCTCGGAGGCGGTGCGCGGCGAAGGAGGACGGCTCTATACACTGGACGGGCGGCATTTTATGGACAACGTCGCGCCGAGGTGGGGTGATCTGGCTCCCCGCGACGTCGTCGCCCGCGCCATCCACCACGAGATGCTTGAGCACCGTTATCCTCACGTCCTGTTGGATCTGGCCTCGAATATGGAGGCCGCACAGATCCCTGAGCGCTTCCCCACCATTTACCGAACATGCAAAGAGGCAGGCCTCGACATCACCCGTGAGCCTATCCCGGTGGTGCCGGCTGCGCATTACTTCTGCGGTGGCGTCCAGGTGGATAGCTGGGGGAGAACGACGCTACAAAACCTATACGCCGTCGGCGAGGTGAGCTGCACCGGCGTCCACGGCGCCAACCGCCTGGCCAGCACGTCGCTACTTGAGGGGCTGGTCTGGGGTGACCGAGCCGGGCGTGACAGCGCCTCTCGCTCCGATCTGCGTTGCGTTAACGTCGAGACCATCCCGCCATGGGAGCCGCCCAGTGAGCACGCTGCAGCCGATCCCGTGCTGCTAACCCACGATGCGCGCGCTATCCAGAACATCATGTGGCTCTACGTAGGGTTGGCCCGGAACACCCACCGTCTGGCCCGCGCGCTGAACGAGCTAAACCACCTATGGGGAGAAATCGATACGTTCTACCGCGCCACGCGCCTGGACGACAGCCTTATTGGCCTGCGTAACATGGCGCAGGCCGCCTGGATCGTTACCAACGCCGCGTGGCACAATCGGCAATCGCGGGGCGCACACTACCGCGAGGACGCGCAGACTCAGCACTTCGCCGGCCTCCATGATACGGAGGGGCCGCTGCCCAACTCGTTGAGCGAATGAAAACTGGAGCGTGTCCACAAGCCTCAAGCGAGCGCTTGTAAAAAGGGCAGCCTCAAGTATAGTGATGATCAACAGTACTATACTTTTGCGGTTTTATTTTAAGCATTGTAACTTGAGACCAAGTGTCGTTCCGGCAAAGGCAGGCGACTTTTTTGATAAGCCATTTGTAAAAAACAGTCTATACGTAGATATTCTGTGCAAGTAATCAAGCGTGTGTGCCTTCATCATAAACCCGGCAATAAATTTATGCTTTCGTACAGCAAGAGATGTATGAATCATGGCAGCGATCAAGTCCTACTAGTAATTTGGTAACCAAAATTGTGCTTAGGAATCATGCGTACAATTCGATATTGACATACCGAGGTCAATCAAAAAGTGCAAAAGTATAGCAACAGTATACATCCCAGGGCAAGCCCTGGACCTAACTTCGCGGCAAACCGCGAGATATGAAACCTAACCTGTTGATACGTGAGAGAGATGATCAATAATCAGATGGATAGAGTCAATTAGACGATAGATTGTAGGTTCTATGCAAAACGAGCACGCAGATGTAACCATAGAAGAAAATGGAAAATATCTCTTGATCTGCGCCGTACGCTTTCACGCGGCGGGATCGCTATATCACTTTTTGGTCGCGCCAGAACTCAACCTGGATGTGGATGACTGGGCGGTTGTGGATACCGTGCACGGGCTGAAGGTCGGGCAGATTGTGGAAATGGGGTGCGATCTCCCCAAAGGGTTCAAGATCGACGACCTGAAATCGGTGGTGCGGCAGGCGACCGGATTGGACATGGCCCGCCGCCAGATGCTAAGCAAACGGGCGGAGCGTCTGCTGGTAACGGCCCAGGAAGAGGTCAAACGCCTACGCCAGAAGGAAATCAAGGCCGTAGATGCGGAATACACCCTCGACGGTGACAAAGCCCTCATCTTTTACCGGGGCAGTCTATCCTCCCAGCAGCACAACGAGCTGCGCAATCGCCTATCGTCCAAGATGGGCTGTAACGTGGAGCTGCACTCCGTTGGCCCGCGCGACGAGGCCAAACTGCTGGGCGGATACGGCGTCTGCGGCGAGCGGCGATGTTGCGCGCGCTTTCTGACGGATTTCACGCCCATCTCCATTCACATGGCGAAGGATCAAGCTATCTCGCTGGCGCCCACCGACATCACCGGGATGTGCGGGCGGCTGCGGTGCTGCCTGGAATACGAGCATCAGGTCTACAAGGAAGCCAGCAGGGGCTTCCCGCGACGTAAAGCCCGCGTGCAGACCGAGCACGGATTGGGCCGCGTCATCGATTGGGACGTGCTCAAAGAGGAGATCGTCGTGGAGATCCCGCCCACCGGCCCACGCCGTGACCGTAAGCGCTATCGCTTCAAGCCCGATGAGATTGAGGTGGTCAAGCGAAAGAGGTGACCGTACTTCCGGGAAGAAAGCACCCCCTCACCTCAAGCAGCCAGGGCGTCTATCAGCACCTACCGCGCTGGCAGTGTGATCCCCCGCTTCCCAGACGGTGATTCGTTTACGGCGCTACACGCACCATCGTCAACAGCACGTACCGTTGATCCGGAACAGCGCCGTCTCCCAGCACTGTTACCCGTGCCCCATCCTCGATGGTGTACATCCCCACGGCGAGTTGATAATCGCCCGGCGGCGCCTGCGGGTCGATCTGGATCTCGTAGTGATCCTCCAACAGAATCCCCGGCAGCCACTGATCGGTGGGATAGGCGCCCGCCAGCGGCGCCTGATCGTCCTGGCCCCAGAGCGGGCCACCCGTCGCCGGATTGTGCGCCGTGCCGATAAGGTGCGTGAAGACGTGGTAACGCTCCGATAACGGCGTCTCCGTCTCCCAGACAAGCGTCAGCCGGAGCACGTCACCGGGCTGTGCCTGTGGCGGCGTCCCTTGCCCCGCGCCCTCCAACTCATAGCCCAGCAGGTGAATGTCCTCCGCGAGTTGCGTTTTCATCGGATGCGGGATCTTCTCGACCTCCGGTGCGCGATGCGTGCGGGTGACCTGCAGATCGCCGAAGGTGACAGCCGCATCCCCTTGCCCCACGATGAACTGGTACCGCTGCGGCGGCGTGTAGGGCGTCACAACAAAATCGACCTGTCTCCGAACAACGCCGTTTCGCTCGGCGACAACCATCTCTTGCCAGGACAGAGTACGACCGTCGGCACCCCGCAGTGCGACCGGCAACGTCACCGGCTGTGAGGCGTGCAGGTAGAGGCCCAGGCGAATCGTATCTCCGGCGCGGAACTCGTCCGTGGGCAGGTCGTAGCCCAGCAGCCGGAGGCCCGGCGCCGGCTCGGCCTCCAGCGGATATTGGGGGCGCACGTTCTCCGGCGGGATCGTGGGCAGCGTCTCGTCCGGGGCGAAGAGGCTCAGGTTATTGTGCGCAAAGTCGTAGGAGAGCGGACGGGCGTAGCGCTCGGCGAGCCAGGCCTCGGACAGGCCCTCTGGGTCCTGCAGCGCCCGCTCGACCTGCGCCAGCCAGATGCGCTCGTGCTGCGCCGTGAGGGCACCCAGCGCCTCGTCGAGGTGCGCCTCGGTGACCGTGAGCACGCCTTCGGGCATCCGGTAGACCGGCGGGCGCGTCGACGGCGCCGGAGGGCGGTCGTAATAGGAGAGGAAGAGCGGATAGCGATCCGCCGAGACCAGCACCACCGCGTCGTCAGGTCGCCCGTAGGCCCAGAGAATGCGGACAAGGGAACTGTAGCTGTCTTCAAAGTAGCGCGGCGCGTAGTGCTGCGGCAACGTCCATCCCATGCCTGCTAGCATGGCAACGCAGAGCACGACACCGGCCCATCGCCAGACCTTCTGGGATCGCAGCCAGCCTCCCAGCGACCAGGCCAGGAGCACGTAGAAGACCGGCGCGTAGGGCAGGAGATACCGCGCTTCGACCTGCGGGTTGTAGAAGACGCCGCGCGGTTGCGTAAGCAGCCAGACGATCAGCGGCGGCAGCAGCACACCCAGGATCAGCAGGAGCAGACCGGGCCAGGCCGCCCGCCGACGACGCAGCACCAGGATCAGACCGACGAGCAGCACGCCCATCACCAAGAGCGCCGGGAACACGTATCGTCCCACGTCGGTCGAGATGCCCAGCGTGAGCAGCACCGCGTTTAGTTCCAGCACAAAAGCGAGCGACGCCGGTTCCTGCACCACAGACCAGGAGCGCATGCGGGGCAGCGCCAACAGTAGCCACAGCACCACGGGCGCGCCGACCACGAGCTGCCCCAGCAGCCAACGTCCCCAGAAACGCCAACGGTCGTCGCACCGCCAGCTCCTCGCCAGGATAAAGAGGTTCTGGATCAAAACCAGCACGATGGCCGCGTAGATGGTCATGAGCGCGCCCCACGTGGTCAGGCCCCAGCCGATCCAGACCCAGCGATGACGCTCCCCCTGGCCCAGCCGATAGACGAAGTAGAGGGAGGCAGTGATGCAAAGGCCCGCGAGGACGTACATACGCATCTCCTGAGACCACCAGATGTGGAAGCGCGAGAGACCCAGCAGCCAGAGCGCACCCACACCAACGCCGGGCTTGCTCAATCGTCGACCCAGCGGCACCATGACCGCCACGGTCAGCAGGGACTCGATCACGGTGATGAAGCGCAGCGCGAACTCCTTCTCCCCGGCGAGCTGCTGCCAGCCCCAGAGAATCCAGAAGTAGAGCGGTGGATGCACGTCGGCGGCGGTCCAGAGCGTCGCACCGATGAAGGACTTGCGGGCCGCCAACACCGAAAGGCCCTCATCCCACCAGATATTCTGATCACCCAGCCGGTAGACGCGCAGGCCAAAGGCGACCAGTAGGCCCAACCCGATTAACAGACGTCGTTGCCATCGTTTGTCCATCCACACCACCGTTTCGATTCGCCGCCGTTTACGTTACGAGGTTCCATTATACCGCACGTTCCTATCAGACAACCGAAGTATTGTCATCTGACTTCCTGATGTTATAATCGCCCTGTGGAGACGCAAGGCATGAAGTTGATCATTCAGATACCCTGCTACAATGAGGAGCAGACGCTGCCCGTGACGCTGGCGGCGCTGCCCCACGCGATTCCCGGCGTCGATGTGATCGAGACACTGATCATCGACGACGGCAGCAGCGACGCCACGGTGAACGTCGCTGAGTCGTTGGGCGTCGATCACGTTGTGCACCACGCGCACAATCAGGGTCTTGCCAACACCTTCATCGACGGGCTACAGGCGGCGCTGCAGCACGGCGCCGACATCATCGTCAACACCGACGCGGATAATCAATACCAGGCGGCGGACATTCACCGGCTGGTAGTGCCCATCCTGGCGGGCGAAGCCGACATTGTGGTGGGAGACCGCGGAATGCAGTCTCACCCATATTTCTCGCGCCCCAAGCGCTTTCTGCAGCGGCTGGGCAGCTGGGTGGTGGGCATCGCCGCCGGCGTGGACGTACCCGATGCGACCAGCGGTTTTCGCGCTCTGAGCCGCGATGCGGCGCTGCAGACGCTGGTGTTGAGCAACTACTCCTACACGCTGGAGACGCTGATCCAGGCAGGCGCCAGGCGGATGGCGGTCCAATACGTGCCGGTGCGCGTCAACCCGCAGACCCGGCCCTCACGCCTGATGAAGAGCATCCCGCACTTCGTGACCAACTCCGGCGCGACGGTCATCCGCGCGTACACCATGTACCGTCCGCTGCGCTTCTTTCTGCTGCTGGGCGTGGTGCTTTTTGCGGCGGGGCTGGCGCTGGGCCTCCGCTTCCTCTATTTCTACTTCACCGGGGAAGGGATGGGCCACATCCAATCGCTGATTCTCACCGCCATCCTGCTGATCATGGGCTTTCAGACGACGCTCATCGGGCTGCTCGCCGATCTGGTGGGATTCAACCGCAAAATACTGGAAGAGACGCTGTATCGACTACGCAAGCTAGAACTGAACATCGACGAGATAAAAGACCATGATTGACTCCCTGAAGGAACTCTGGAACGCCCGCGAACTGATCTACAACCTGATCCTGCGCGATCTCAAGGTCCGTTACAAGAACTCACTGTTGGGCGTCCTCTGGTCGTGGTTGAACCCGCTGCTGATGATGCTCGTTTTCACGTTCGTCTTCAACGTGATGCAGGGCCGCGACATGCCCGGCTACCACATTTTCGTGCTAAGTGCGCTGCTGCCCTGGAACTTCTTCTCCGGCGCGGTGATGGGCGGCATTCGCAGCATCGTCTCCAGCGGACACCTGATCAAGAAGGTCTATTTCCCGCGCGCCGTGCTGCCCGTCTCCCTGGTGCTCTCCAACCTGGTCAACTTCCTCATCTCGCTGCCGGTGCTCTTCATCCTAGCGCTGATTTCTGGGATGAAATTCAGCTCCTGGCTGTTGCTGCTACCCATCCCCATCTTGGTGGAGACTATCTTCATTATCGGGATCGTGCTCATTCTATCAACGTTGGAGGTTTTCTACCGCGATACCCACATGCTGATGGATGTGGGCATACTGGCTTGGTTTTTCATGACACCCATCTTCTACTCGGTCCAGCAAATGCCCTCGCAGGCCCATCTGCTGGGATTTGAGTTCAATCCGCAGCGGATCATCTTCTGGATCAACCCCATGGCGTCCATCATCAACACCTACCAGGATCTGATCTATCGAGGCGCGCCCACAGCCCTGGATTTCTTGGTTCGAACGGCTGTGACCGCCGTTATCGTGCTGATTTTCGGATACTGGTTCTTCCTGCAATTCAGCGGGCGGTTCGGGGAAGAGGTGTAGGTCTCTCACTCTACAAATGCACCGGGTATGAGAGCGTTCCAGGATCTCGTCGGGAAGTGACAATGCCTCACCAAGTGGACACTGCGTTGATGCGCTCCAGTCGGAGGCTACACCGCGCATTGACGTGTTATGGTGCTTATCCGGTGCTGTTTGCCACAGCGCTCTGTGGCCTGCTCTTTGCAGGGCGCGCCTACTTAAGCCGCACCTGGACCTTTTACTTCCTGCTCTGGAATCTCTTCCTGGCGTGGGTTCCTTACCTGGGGAGTCTGGCAGCCATCTGGCTACATAAGCGGTTTCCGCACCGCTGGTGGTTGACTTTGCTTCCCGGTATCGTAACGGTGGCTTTCTTCCCCAATGCTCCCTACATCGTCACCGATTTTCTGCATCTCATCGAGCGTCCGCCGGTACCGCTCTGGTACGATATCGGACTACTCGCATCTTTTGCGCTGACAGGTCTTTATCTGGGGACCTACGCGCTCCGCATCCTGCAAATTATCGTCACGGCGTGGGTGGGCCATCTTCTCGGATGGATATTCGCCCTGGTTGTCATCGGTATGAGCGGAATGGGCATCTACGTGGGGCGCTTCCTGCGGTGGAATAGCTGGGATCTGCTGACCCAACCCAGGGCCATCTTAACCGATCTTGCCGTGCGCCTGCGCTATCCCTGGCGCTATCCCGGCACGTATGGCGTGACTCTGCTTTTCGCGGCGCTGCTGCTGGTTTTCTACTTAGCCATCACCTTGCGACCGGAGGACGATCCTTAACCCGTCATCGCAGATCACGGCATCTTCCCTTACTACCGGATCCTGCAAAACGCTACGACATTAAATCCAGGAGGTTGTGATGAAATACGGACATTTCGACGACCGTCGCCGCGAGTACGTCATCACCCGACCCGATACGCCCCTACCGTGGATTAACTATCTTGGGAATCAATCATACTTCGGTTTGATCTCCAACACGGCGGGCGGATATTCCTTCTACCAAGACGCCCGGCTGCGCCGGCTCACGCGCTACCGCTACAACAACGTGCCCTTCGACACGGGCGGACGCTACGTCTACGTGCGCGACGATGCCACGGGCGAGTGCTGGTCGCCCACCTGGCAGCCCACGCGCAACGAGCTCGACGATTACGTCTGTCGTCATGGGCTAGGCTACACCATCATCGGCTCGACGTACCAGGACGTGAAGGCGGAGAGCCGTTATTTCGTGCCGCCTGGTGAGACGCTGGAAATCTGGCAGGTCACGGTCACCAACCAAGGCAACGAGGTTGCTGATCTCTCGCTCTTCTCCGCCGTGGAGTTCGCGCTCTGGGACGCCTGGGACGACGCCACGAACTACCAGCGCAACTTCAACACCGGTGAGGTCGAGATCGACGCGGGCGTGATTTATCACAAGACGGAGTACCGGGAGCGGCGCAACCACTTCGCCTACTTCGCCTGCTCGGAGCCATTGGTCGGCTTCGACACGCAGCGGGAGGATTTTCTGGGGGCCTATCGCGGCTGGGAGGAGCCGCTGGTGGTGGAGCAGGGCGTCTCTGGAAACTCCATCGCGCACGGCTGGGCGCCCATGGGATCACACCACATCGAGCTAACGTTACAGCCAGGCGAATCCCGCCAGGTGATCTTCGTGCTCGGATATCACGAGAATCCCCGCGATGCCAAGTTCGATCCGCCAGGCTCCCAGACCATCAACAAGACCACGGTCAAGCCGACCATCGTGCGTTATCTCGATCCCACCACCGTCGACGCGGCTTTCGAGACGCTGCGAGAGACCTGGGACGCGCTGCTAAGCCGCTTCCAGGTGACGACCCCCGACGAACACACCGATCGCATGGTCAACGTCTGGAACGCTTACCAGTGCATGGTGACCTTTAACCTCTCGCGCTCGGCTTCATACTTCGAGTCGGGCATCGGGCGGGGCATGGGCTTCCGCGACTCCAACCAGGATCTGCTGGGCTTCGTGCACCTGGTGCCGGAGCGCGCCCGCCAGCGCATCCTCGATATTGCGGCGACGCAACTGCCCGACGGCGGCGCCTATCACCAGTACCAGCCGCTGACCAAGCGCGGCAACGACGCTGTCGGGAGCGGCTTCAACGACGATCCGCTCTGGCTGGTGCTTGCGGTAGCAGACTATCTCAAGGAGACAGGTGATTGGGACATTCTCGACATACCCGTGCCCTACGACAACCAATCCGGCAGCGAGACACCGCTCTACGAGCACCTGACCCGCGCCATGCAGTACACGCTGGACAACCTGGGGCCGCACGGCTTGCCCCTCATCGGTCACGCCGACTGGAACGACTGCCTCAACCTCAACACCTTCTCCGAGGAGCCGGGCCAATCCTTCCAGATTCTGCAGAGCCAGGACGGCAAGACCGCGGAGTCGGTCTTCATCGCCGGACTCTTCGTGCTAGCGGCTCAGGAAATGGCGAAAATCAACGAAAAGCTCGCCACGCACCGCGCACCACGTAATACGCAAGCCTATCAGAGCGCCGCCCGCGATATGACCGCTGCCGTGCTCGAATATGGCTGGGACAACGACTGGTTCCTCCGGGCCTACGATCACTTTGGCGAGAAAGTAGGCTCCCATGTCTGTGAGGAAGGCCAAATTTACGTCGAGCCACAGGGCATCTGCGTGATGGCGGGCATCGGACTGGGGGACGGACGTGCAGCCCAAGCGCTGGACGCCGTCGAAGAGCGGCTGGCGACGGAGCACGGCGTCATGTTGCACCAGCCGGCCTACACACGCTACCACATCGAGCTGGGCGAGATCACGTCGTATCCGCCGGGATACAAGGAGAACGCCGGCATTTTCTGCCACTGCAACCCCTGGATCATGATCGCCGAGACGCGGCTGGGCCGAGGCGACCGCTCCTTCGATTACTACACGCGGATCAATCCCTCGGCGCGAGAAGCCATCAGCGAGGTGCACCGCTGCGAGCCGTACGTCTACGCCCAGATGGTCGCCGGGCGCGACGCGCCGACCTTCGGAGAAGCGAAGAACTCCTGGCTGACAGGCACCGCCGCGTGGAACTTCGTGGCGATCACGCAGCACATCCTGGGCATTCGGCCCACGTACGACGGCCTGCAGATCGCGCCGGTGCTCCCATCGGATTGGGACGGTTTCACGGCGACACGTCTCTTCCGTGGCACAATTTACCAGATCGACGTGGAGCGCGCGGGGCCGGGCGACGATGTCGCGCTGACGGTTGACGGCGTACCGGTACAGGGCGACATTGTGCCGCTGCCGCAGGATGAACGCACAACGGTACAGGTTTCGGTAGCGTTAGGTCAACAGGCATAAGGGATCATGGATAATGAGAAAATCGCATACGCAACACAATGATCGATCCATAGCAGGAGGCTGCTGATGCACTACGGTTATTTCGATGACGACGCGCGGGAATACATCATCACCGATCCACGGACGCCCGTCAAGTGGATCAACTACATCGGGACGCTGGCGTTTGGCGGCTTCGTGGATCATACCGGCGGCGCGCTGCTCTGCAAGGGCGATCCGGCGCTCAACCGCATCACCAAGTACATCCCGCAGCTGCCCGACGCCGATTTCAAAGGCACCACGCTCTACCTGCGCGCGCACGAGGACGACGGCTACCGCATCTTCTCCCCTTTCTACACGCCTACGCTCGATCCCTACGACCGTTACGAATGCCACATCGGACTCGGCTACAGTGAGATTGTCTCGGAATTCTACGGCCTGCGCACCGAGGTGACGATCTTTGTTCCTGCAGAGGGCACGCAAGAGGTGCGGGACATCCGCGTGACCAATCTCCGCGACGAGCCGGTTACGGTGGACGCTATTCCCGTAGTCGAGTACACACACTTCAACGCGCTCAAACAGTTCACCAACGCCGATTGGGTCCCCCAGACAATGCAAAGCCAGATAATTGAGGAATCCGACGGCTTCCGCACGCTGCTCCAGTATCCGTTTATGAACAAGGAGCGGCAGGTCAACTACATTACGGCGAATGTGCCGGTGGCGGCCTTTGAATCAGATCGGGCGCGCTTCCTGGGACGGTACGGAACGTGGGGCTCGCCGGCGGCGCTGCGCCAGCCCGCCCTCAGCAACTACGAAGCGCGGCGCGGTGACAACGTTGGCGCGCTTCTGCTAGAGCTGGGCCCGCTCGCGCCCGGCGAGACTCGACGCGTCGTGACGCAGTTGGGCCAGGCTGCCGGTTTCGAGGCAGCGCGGGCGGACCTCCGCCATTACCGCGATCCCGCCAACGTGGACGCAGCCTTGACGGCACTGGCGGAGTTCT
>CAYVKR010000007.1:0-34436 GCA_964452025.1 uncultured Anaerolineales bacterium | reverse complement strand
CACATCGAACACGATGCCGATATTACGGTCGCCGTCAAGCCGGTCAGCGCTGCCGTCGCGCCACGCTTTGGAATTCTGAAGGCGGACAAGAACAGTCGTATTGAGAGTTTTGTCGAAAAGCCTCCTCAAGACGAGTTGGAAGGATTGGAGAGTGTCGAGGGAGAACAGCCCTACATGGCGTCCATGGGCATCTACGTCTTCCGCAGCGAGACGCTGATCGAGATGCTGCGCACCGAGGAAGGCTCCGATTTTGGTCACCACATCATCCCGGCTGCCATTGAGGGAGGCGTGCCGGTCTATGCCTATCCCTTCGAGGGCTTCTGGCGCGATATTGGGACCATGCGCTCTTTCTATGAGGTGAACTTAAACCTAGCCTCGCCTGATCCAGCCTTCGATTTCTTTGACGCCAAGTGGCCCATTTACACCCGCGCCCGCTATCTGCCGGGCAGCCGGATCATCGATTCGGATATGCGGCACGTCTTCGTTGCGCCGGGCACGGTCATCGAGCAGGCGACCATCCGCCAGAGCGTTATCGGGCTGCGCAGCGTCGTTCGGCCGGGTGCGCACCTGCATCGCGTCATGATGATGGGCGCCGACTATTACGAGACCGACGACGACAAGGCCGAGAACGTCCGCATGGGCCTGCCCGACATCGGCGTGGGGCGGGGCAGCGTCATCGAAGGGGCAATTCTGGATAAAAACGTCCGCATTGGGCGGAACGTGGTGATCCGCAACCACGAGGGTGAAAAGGATCAGGAGACGTCGAGTTACATGATCCGCGATGGCCTTGTAGTCATCCCGAAGAATATCACCATCCCGGATAACACTATCATCTGACCGAGGTGTATCTGTTGGCTTCACGGAAATAACTATCTTTACGAATGCGACAAGCTTTCGGACACGGATACACACGGATAATACAGGGAAAACCAGTGTTCATCTGTGTGTATCCGTGTCCCATTTCTTGGTGGTTTGAGACGAAGCTTCGCCAGACAGTTGCGCTTCTTGGAAGGTGTTGAAGCGCGGGATTTCGAAGCGAGTCTGCTGGTGAAAATGCCCGCCGTACCGTAGAACCTGCGTAGGCGAAAGCAAGGCAAACGAAGCTGGGGTTGATGCGGGAGGGAAACATGATGGGAAGCCGTCTATGGCGTTTGAGCCACCCGACAACTGCTTCGTTTGCCCAGCACCCTCAATTGAGCGACAGATCCCCAAAGAGCGCCGGCCCACCGTCTTCCAGCATGTGGTGGATGAGTGTCACTTCCCGTCGATAGAGCTGCAAGAGATGCTGAAGCAGCGCGCTGGCGTCCTTGGCAGCCAACAGCGGCTGTTTTTCGTAAGGCTCGATCTGCAGTAGTTGGGCGCCGGTGAGCGCCAGGGGCAACGGCGATTCCGGCAGGAAATCCGACTCGAATTCTGACTCGCTGAACAACGAGAGCAGGTCAAGGTAGGTCTGCATCCAGGGGCGGAGACTCTCTCCCAGCGAGAGTAACGCTTTGATATGCGGCATATCAAAGGGACTGATCTCCACGTCAGCGCTGAGATAGGGGTGCCTCTGGTAATGTCGTTGAATGCGGAAACGCTCGCGCCCCACAGCCACGATGTTCATCCGACCGCCCTTGAGCTTCTGAACTTGAACGATTTTGGCCGTGCAGCCGATCTCGTGATAGGTGGGCTGTGGGTCCAGGGTTTCGTCGCCTTGCCGGATGAGCACGACACCGAAGGGCGTACCCTGCTCCGCGCAGCGGTGCACCATCTGCCGGTAGCGCGGCTCGAAAATATGCAGCGGCAGCAGCATGCCCGGAAAGAGCACCGTGTTCAATGGAAACAAGGGTAGATCCTCAATTGTCTTCATATCGCCCCCATTATACGCAGATTTCCCGGCGTTCCAACTGATTGATCTACGGGGATTTCGAAGCGAGTCTGCTGGTGAAAACGCCCTCCGTATCGTAGAAACTGCGTAGGCGAAAGCAAGGCAAACGAAGCTGGGGTTGATGCGGGAGGGAAACATGATTAGAAGCCGCCTATGGCGTTTGAGCGACTCTGGAACTGCTTCGTTTGCCTGAGTTACTCAACTGCGCTATAGTAGAGACCTATGCGGATAAAGCGCAGACGTTGGTTGTTCATAGGCATGGTCGCAGCGGCTATCGTTGGTGCGGTTGCGGTGACGGTGGCGTTTCTCTGGTTCCGCCGGCAGCGTGGACGTCCGCCCGGCCCCCTGCCGACGCCGCTGGCGACGCCTGAGGTGCCTGCACCGGCGGAGGCCTTTGACTATCCGCTCGATCCGGACCGCTTCGGGCCGTATCTTCCGCACGTTTCCGGTCCCTTGCCGGTGGATACGCGCTTCGACGTGCAGAATCCCGGTCTCGGCAGCGACGGGAAGTGTTTCGTGGATCGCAGCGGCAATAGGATTCCCTTCGACCGGCTCTGGCACGCGGGCGAAGACTGGTTTGCCGTCGACGCTGCTGGTAAGGTGCGCGGCGGTGCGGCAGCCGGAGAAGCTGTGCTCGCCGTCGCCAACGGCGTCGTGACCTGGGCGCAGAGCCTGGGAGCGGAGGGGAACGTTCTGGTCATTGAACATCACCTCACTGAGGAGGAGCGCGTCTGGTCCGTTTACTGGCATCTCTCCGACGTGCGCGTCGCCGTCGGAGAGGCGGTGGCGCTGGGTGAGACCGTGGGCGTCGTCCACGACCGTGGCTTCAACAGTCATCTACACTGGGAGATCCGCACCTTTGCCGACGCCAGCGATCTCTTCCCGTTGGACACTGCCGGGGGGCGCGGGTCGTGCAACGGCTACGTCATGGGCGTTGGCTACACCTGGGACGACGATCCGGCCCGTGCCCATCCGGAGGCGTGGGGCTACCTGCCGCCCTCTGAGTTTGTGGCGGCGCGCCCATAGGGAGTGGGGAGTCTTATGCAGAAGCAGCCTATGTTGGTGACCGGAGGCAGCGGCTATCTGGGCGATTGGGTGGTGCGTCTGGCGAAAACGCGCTGGCAGGTCACGGCGACATCTTTCAGCCGGTCGAGCAGGCAGACCGGCGTGACGTGGCGCCAACTCGACGTTCGAGATGCCGACGCGGTCTCGGCACTGGTGGACGACCTGCGCCCCGCCGTCGTCGTGCACACCGCAGCCGCTAATCCCGGCTCTGATCCCGATTACGGCGGCGTCAACGTGCGGGGCACGCGCCACGTGGCCCAGGCGGCGGCCCGCGTCGGCGCTCGGCTGGTGCACCTCTCCACCGACGTGATCTTTGACGGCGGCGACGCGCCTTACGTTGAATCGGATGCGCCTCGGCCCATCACAGCCTACGGACGGAGCAAGGCCCAGGCGGAAGCGGAGGTGCGCGCGTCCGGCGCCGATGCCGTCATGGTTCGCACGTCGCTCATCTATGGCTGGCGTCCCCGTCTCGACCGGCAGACGCGCTGGGTCCTTGATGGCCTTCGGAACGGCGAGCCGCCCCACCTCTTCACCGACGAGTTTCGCTGTCCCATCTGGGTGGAAAGCCTGGCGGCAGCGCTGCTCGAGCTGGCGGAACGTCCGCCCATTCCAACGGTACTGAACGTAGCGGGCGCGCAGCGGCTCTCGCGCTACGACTTTGGCGTGCGGCTGGCGCGCTTCCACGGCGTCGATCCGGCAGCCATCGTGCCCGCCAGCAGTCCAGCGGGCTGACCCGCCCGCTGGACTGCACGTTGGACTGTTCCCGGGCGAGAGCGCTGTTGGAGACGCCGCTGCCAGGGGTGGATCTGGTTTTGGGCGTGCATGCGACCGCTTACAACCGGTGATTACCTATAAGTCTTCTGCTGTCCACGGAGCCTAGCGGTTTTTCACCACAGAGAGCGCTGAGTACGCAGAGAAAGAACCTGGGTTTTTTCCTCTCTGTGTCCTTGTGGGCTCTCTGCGGTGAGATCTGGGTAATCACCATCGCGGGATTTCGAAGCGAGTCTGCTGGTGAAAACGCCCTCCGTACCGTAGAACCTGCGTAGGCGAAGGCAAGGCAAACGAAGCTGGGGTTGATGCGGGAGGGAAACATGCTGGGAAGCCGCCTATGGCGTTTGAGGTACCCTGGAACTGCTTCGTTTGCCCCTCGCTCCCAAACCTTGACGGGCACTTCTCAGCGGGTATAATGCAGGACGATTGATCATACGCTAGTCCGCTTGAGGAGTTAACGTTATGCTAGATGCCAATGAGCTTCGAAAGGGCACGACCTTCTATCTGGATGGCGAACTGTACCGCGTCATCGATTATCAGCACCACAAGCCCGGACGGGGCAATGCTATTATCCGCACCAAACTGCGTAATCTGCGCACCGGTACCATTATCCCGCGCAACTTCCTCTCCGGGGATCGCTTCGAAGAGGCCTACGTTGAGCGCCGGCCCATGCAATTTCTCTACGAGGATCGGGGGGTCTATCACTTTATGGACACGGAAACCTACAGCCAGGTCAGCATTAGCGAGGATCTGGTGGAAGAGAAGAAGGGCTATCTGAAAGAAAACGAGGAGTACACGGTCTCCATTCTGGGCAACGAACCGCTGGATATCGAGCTGCCCAACGCGGTGGAACTGGAAGTTGTCAAATCGGAGATGGCCGTAGCAGGTGATACCGCCACGGGTGCGACGAAACGCATTGTCTGTGAGACCGGCCTCAAGGTTCAGGTGCCGCTCTTTATTGAAGTTGGCGATGTGATTCGCGTGGGGACCGACAGTGGGGAGTACGTCACGCGCGTTTAGGCATGACAGTGGGATAAGAAGATGACGTGCGGCGCGCTTTCAAGTGCGCCGCATTGTCTTTCTGGGCAGGTAAGATGAACACCAAGAGTTCACGTATCGATTTGAGTCTATACGTCGGGCGCTGGGTCGCCCTTAACGAGGCGGGCAAGGTCGCGGGGATTGGACGCACCCCAGAGACGGCGCGCCGTCTTGCGCAGCAGGCCCAGCCCAAGGAGCATCTCCAACTTTTCTGGATCTCGCCGCATGCCCCCCATCTGGCGCTGCCTGCGTGGCCCTTTTTACCCATGAAGGCGCTGGCCGCAGATGTGCCCATCTGGTTAGTCGGCGGCGCCGTGCGTGATCTGCTCCTGGGCCATCCGGCGCACGATTGGGACTTCGCCGTTGCGCGCGGGGCGATGCGGTTGGCTCGGCGCGTTGCCGACCGTTTGGGTGGCGCCTACTTCGCGCTAGATGCTGAGCGCGATACGGCGCGGGTCGTGCTTGACGATCCGAGCAGGCGCCAGCCTGCCATGCTGGATTTCGCCGGATTGCGAGGGAGCTCGGTAGAGGAGGATCTGCGCTGGCGCGACTTCACCCTCAACGCCATGGCGATGACGCTGGACGGTCAGGTGATCGATCCGCTGGGCGGTCAGCGGGATCTGGCGGCTGAGCGCGTGCGCGCCGTGAGTGAGACGACCTTTGTGCAAGATCCGGCGCGGCTGCTGCGCGCCGTCCGCATCGCCGGCCAGCTGGGCTTTGACATTGACGCCGGGACGGCGGCGCATCTCCGCCAGCACGCACCTAAGATCAACGAGGTAGCCGGCGAACGCATTCAGATGGAACTGGTGCGTATCGTCGGTCTGGTGCCGGCGTCGCCGCACGTGCGTCGGCTCGATGCCTTTGGCCTGCTGGAGCGTGTGCTGCCGGAGCTCGGCCCGCTGCACACGACCGAGCAGTCCTGGCCCCATCACCACCGGACGGTCTGGCGTCATACGATGGCCGTGCTCTCCGCCCTGGAGGGCGTCCTGGCGCCGATACGCGGTCAGCCGCGTCCCTCACGCGCCTTGCGCGAAGTGAAAGCGCCCGCCTGGGCCTGGTCGATGCTCGACGGGGTGCTGGCACCGCTCCAGCCGCCGCTGTTGGCCTACGTGCAGGCCGCGCTCTCGACGGAGCGACCGCGTTCGTCCATGCTGAAGTGGGCCGCGCTTTTCCACGACGTGGGCAAAGCCGAGACTCGAACGGTTGATGACGAGCGCCGAACCCACTTCTACGGTCACGACGACGTGAGCGCAGAGCGGGCGCGGGCCCGGTTGCGAGCGCTGCACTTCGCCAACCGCGCCGTCGATTTCGTCGCCACCGTCGCCGCCGAGCACATGCGCTTGCTCAGCCTGATGCAATCGGCGCCGCCCTCACGTCGCGCCATCTTCCGCTTCTACCGGGACACGGGTGATGCCGGCGTCGGTGTGGTGTTGCTTGCACTGGCTGACACGCTGGCTGTCTGGGGTCCGGGCCTCAAACGTGACTATTGGCGGACGTTTCTCGACGTCGCCGATGCCCTGTTGCAGGGCTACTTCCACCAGGAGGAAGAGCTGGTGGCGCCCAAGCCCCTGCTCACAGGCCATGATCTGATGGCGTTAGGCGTGCCCGAAGGGCCGGAGATCGGTCGGCTGCTGGCGGCGCTGCGCGAAGCTCAGGCCGCCGGTGAGGTGGAGAGCCGTGAAGCAGCGTTGGATTTCATACGCGAGCAGCGCGGCGAGGCGCCGAATGTCTCCTGAACCGCTCGCCTGTGCATTTAGTTGGGTTATAATCGTTAGCAATGAATGAGACATTGCACGATCTGCCCGTTGTTGACCGCAGATTGCGCCTGTTAGGTGCAATCGTACTGACAATCTGCATCTTGCTGATCCTGGCGGCTTGTACGCCGCCGCAGGCCATTGTCACCCCGCCGGATCGGGTCGCTATCCTCGTGGACGGTGAGCGGCGCGCGTTGGAGACCAAGGCCGAGACCGTCGGCGCCGTGCTGGATATCGCCGGGATCGAATTGGAGAATCTGGATCGCGTCCGCCCGCCCGAGACGGCGCAGATTGTCCATGGTATGGTTATCACCGTGACGCGCGTTTGGCAAGAGGAGGACGTCATCACCGAGACGTTGCCCTTCAAACGCGAGACGGTGCGCAATACGTCGCTCCCTGAGGGGGAGACACGATTGCTGCAGGCGGGCCGTGAAGGTCTCCGCGAGCGCGTCTATCGCTCCACTTTTGAGGACGGCGTTGAGGTGAATCATATCCTGGTCAGGGACGAGGTGGTGCAGCCGCCACAAGACGAGGTCATCCTGGTGGGCACGCGCCTGCGCATAACCACGGCGAGCATTACGGGCACGCTGGCCTACCTGGAATCGCAGGATGCCTGGATTATGCGCGGCAGCACCGTCAACCCCCGCCGTCTGACGTTTGCTGGCGATCTGGACGGGCGCGTCTTCACGCTTTCTCCCGACGGTGAGCGGCTGCTCTATACGCGCCCGTCCACCGAGGCCGAGCATCTCAACGCGCTCTGGCTGGTGCCGACGAGGGGCGCCGATATCAAGCCGATGGAGACCGGCATCAACGACGTGCTCTGGGCCGACTGGCGGCCTGATGGCGCGCGCATCGCCTGGACGACGGCGGAAGTCACCGAGCAAGCGCCGGGGTGGCGCGGACGCAACGATCTGTGGATTGCCCAGGTGGCGATTCACGGCAACGCGCGCTATGCGCGGGAAGTTCTGGAAGCCGAGGCCGCCGGAGGCTTCGGCTGGTGGGGCACGCGCTATTGCTGGTCGCCTGACGGGGAGCGGCTGGCCTACGCGCGTCCGGAGGAAGTGGGCGTAGTCGATCTCGACGAGGAGATACGGCAGCCGCTGATCCGGTTCCCGGCTTATCGTACCTACAGCAGCTGGGCGTGGGCGCCGGACGTGGCCTGGACGTCCGATGGCGCCGTGCTTTTCAGTGCAGTGCACGGGCCGCCGCCCATGGCCGTCGATCTGGAAGAAAGTCCGGTCTTTGACCTTTGGGCGCTGGAGGCCGCCGGTGCGTACAGCGCCGAGCTGGCGTCCGAAGTCGGGATGTGGACGGCGCCCAGTGTCGCGCCCGATGGCGATACGGTGCTTTTTGGACGCGCGCGCATCCCCTATCAGAGCGACCTCAGCAGTTATGAACTCTGTCTGATGGATCGCGACGGCTCGAATCAGCGCTGCTTCTATCCGCCGGAAGATGAGAACGGCATCGAGCTTCCACGCTGGCTATGGAGTCCTGATCAGCAGTTTGTCGCGTTTGTCTTGCGATCAGATCTACATCTGCTGCGCCTGGAGGACGACGCTGCTATTCCGGTGACCGATGGCGGCGACGTCACAGCCTTCGACTGGAAGTGACCATGGTTGACAAGACCTTCCAATCGGTTGACGATCTGACAACCCGACTACCTGACTGCCAGACCATTTTCGAGGAGACCCCATGCACCTATTGATCACCGGCGCGACCGGCTTTGTTGGCACGCACCTTCGCCGCTACCTGCGTGAAGCGACCGATTGGCAGGTCACCGGGACGGCGTTCCCTGAACGCCCACCCGAAAGCTGCTATCCCCGCGAGCGTTGTGTCGCCCTCGACGCTCGGGACGACGCTCGGGTGCGCGCGCTCCTGCGTGAGGTCCGTCCCGACGCGATTTTGCACCTTGCGGCGCAGTCGCACGTACCCACAGCGTACAAAGATCCCTGGGACACGTTGGAGAACAACATCAAAGGCCAGCTCAACTTGCTGGAAGCCTGCGTCGCCTTGGAACTAAAGCCGCGCTTTATCGCCGTTGGCTCCGGTGAGGAGTACGGGCGGGCGACCGAGGACGAGCTGCCGTTGCGCGAGTCCCATCCGCTGCGCCCCGAGAACCCGTATAGCGTCAGCAAGGTGGCGCAGGACGCGCTGGGCTACCAGTATTTCCGCAGCTACGAGATTCCCGTTATGCGCGTGCGGCCCTTCAATCACGTCGGACCGGGCCAGTCGGAGCGCTTTGTGCTGCCGGCCTTCGCCAGTCAGGTGGCGCGCATCGAGGCGGGGAAACAGGAACCGGTGCTGCGCGTTGGCAACCTCTCGCCCGCGCGCGACTTCACCGACGTGCGGGACGTCGTCCGCGCCTATCACCTGCTGCTGCTCCACGGCGAGCCAGGTGAGGTTTACAACATCAGCTCCAGCCGGGCGCGCACCGTCCAGTCGCTCGTCGATCAGCTCTTGGCGCTGGCGGAGGTGGAGATCACCGTCGAGACCGATCCTGAGCGCTATCGTCCGGCTGACGTGCCGATTATCTACGGGAGCGCGGAGAAACTGGAGGCGGCGACCGGGTGGCAGCCGGAGATCCCCTTTGAAAAGACCGTCGCCGACGTGCTGGCGGAGTGGCGGGCGCAAGAGAACTAACTCTGTCGTGTAGCGACAGGTATGATCAGATAACCCTAGTGCGAAGTTAGGAGGTTTATTCAAGATGAGCAAACGCAGAGCGTTGATTACCGGTATCACGGGACAGGATGGTTCATATCTGGCTGAATTCCTGTTGGAGCAGGGATACGAGGTGCTGGGCATGGTGCGCCGCAGCAGCACCGTCAACTTCAACCGTATTGAACACATCCAGGACGACGTCGAACTGGTCTCCGGCGATCTGCTGGACCAGAGCTCGCTTTCCAGCATCATGCGGGAGCATCAGCCTGACGAGGTCTACAATTTAGCGGCGCAGTCCTTTGTGCCGACGTCGTGGCAGCAGCCGGTTTTCACCGGCGGCGTGACGGCGTTGGGCGTCACGCGCATGCTGGAGGCGTTGCGCACGGAGGCGCCGGAGGCGCGCTTCTACCAGGCCAGCTCCTCGGAGATGTTCGGCAAGGTGCGTGAGGTGCCGCAGACGGAAGAGACGCCCTTCTATCCACGCTCGCCCTACGGCGTCGCCAAAGTCTACGGTCACTGGATCACCGTGAACTACCGAGAGTCCTACGACATTTTCGCTTGCTCAGGCATCCTCTTCAACCACGAGAGTCCGCGGCGCGGCATGGAATTTGTGACGCGCAAGGTGACGTATCACGTCGCCAAGATCAAACTTGGGCTGACCGATCACGTCGCGCTGGGCAACCTGGAGTCACGCCGGGATTGGGGCTTTGCGGGTGACTACGTGCGCGCCATGTGGCGGATGCTGCAGCAGGACAGGCCCGACGATTACGTCGTCGGCACCGGCGAGACGCACTCCGTGCGCGAGCTGTGTGAGGCGGCGTTCTCCCACGTCGGGCTGAACTGGGAGGACTACGTCACCCAGGATCCGCGCTTCATGCGGCCCGCCGAGGTCGATCTGCTGGTCTCTGATCCCGCGAAAGCGCGCGCGACCTTGGGCTGGGAGCCCAAGGTCAGTTTCAGAGAGCTGATTGGCATGATGGTGGACGCTGACATCGCGCTGTTGAAAGAAGAGAACAGTCTCTGATCGGGAGTAGAGTGAGAGGAGTGCAGATGGACATCCAGCGTTTTGTTGTCATCGTTTTGGACGGTGTCGGGGTGGGGGCGCTGCCAGACGCCGATGTCTATGGTGATATGGGCAGCAACTCCGTCGCCAACACCGCCCGCGCCATCGGCGGATTGAACCTGCCGAACATGGAGAAATTGGGGCTGGGCAATCTGACCGATATTCAGGGCGTGCCGCCCAGAGAAGAGACTGTTGGCGCGTACGGTAAGATGACCGAGATTTCGTCCGGCAAGGACTCCGTCACCGGGCACTGGGAGCTGATGGGCATCACTTCCCGCACGCCCATGCCGACGTACCCGGATGGTTTTCCGCCGGAAGTTATGGAGCCGTTCAAGGAGCAGACGGGTTACGGTGTGCTGGCGAATCGTCCGGCGTCGGGCACGGAGATCATCAAGGAGCTGGGCGAGGAGCATCTGCGCACGGGCAAACTCATCGTCTACACCTCGGCGGACAGCGTCTTTCAGATCGCCGCGCACGAGGAGATCGTGCCCGTGGACGAGCTCTATCGCGTCTGCAAGATCGCGCGTGAGCTCCTGACGGGCGAGCACGCCGTGGGGCGCGTCATCGCGCGACCCTTCCGGGGGGAACCTGGCAGCTTCTGGCGGACCGAGCGCCGCCACGACTTCCCGCTGCTGCCGCCCCGTCCCACCGTGATGAACAAGCTGCTCGGCGCCGGCTACGACGTGGCTGCCGTGGGCAAGATCGACGATCTCTTCGGCAACAGCGGTATCAGTCTCAACAGTCACACCACCAACAACGCCGACAGCATCGCGGCGCTGCTCGACTTCCTGCCGCAGGCGTTCCAGGGGCTGTTGTTGGCGAATCTCATCGAGTACGACATGATCTATGGGCACCGCAACGATCCCGAAGGCTATGCCGGCGCACTCAAGCACTTCGATGAGCACATCCCGCAGATCCAACGGGAGATGCGCGCCACCGACGTGGGCGTGATCGTCGCGGATCACGGCGTCGATCCGACGACAGAGAGCACCGACCACTCGCGCGAGTATGTGCCGCTGTTGGTCTTCGGGGAGCCGGTCAAATCCGCCGTCGACCTCGGCGTGCGGGAGACCTTCGCGGATCTCGCGGCGACCATCGCAGAGAACTTTGACCTGGAACCGCCTGAGGTCGGGACAAGTTTCTTGAAAGCGATCAGAGTCTGATAGTATGCTTACCTTCCGGGAAGGTGTTTTTGCATCTTCCCGGAAGGTGCCAATCTGAGCACTTTACGTCGAGAGGGAGGTATAGAGTATGAGTGAGATCAAATTTGGTACGGATGGCTGGCGCGCCCGCGTCGCCGAGGATTATACCTTCGATAACGTGCGTCGCGCCGCGCAAGGCTTTGCTGTCTATCTGAAGGCGCACGAATTGGCTGACAAAGGCGTGGTCATCGGCTACGATCAGCGCTTCAGCGGCGATCTCTTCGCCGAGGCCGCCGCCGAGGTCATGGCGGGCAACGACATCGCCGTCTGGCTGACGGACCACAACGCGCCGACGCCCGTCATCAGCTACAGCGTGGTGGAGCGTAACGCTGGCGGCGCCATCAACATCACCGCCAGCCACAATCCACCGCCCGACAACGGCTTCAAGGTCCGCGACCCCTACGGCGGCGCTATCGCTCCAGACGGCCTGCGCGAGATCGAGTCCTACATCCCGGACGGCATGGACGGCGTCCGGCGGATGAAGATCGAAGAAGCGGAAGCGCAAGATCTGGTCCGGCGCTGGGACCCCGATCCGGCCTACGTTGAGCACATCGGCGAGCTGGTGGATCTGGATCGCCTGCGCAACGCAGGGCTCAAGATTCTCTGTGAGCCAATGTGGGGCAACGCCATTGGCTGGTATCCACGCCTGCTTTCCGGCGGCAACAACGAGGTGATCGAGATGCACGCCGTGCGCAATCCGGTCTTTCCTGAAATGGAGCGCCCGGAGCCTATCCCGCCCAACATCGACCCGGCGTTGGAACGCACCGTCGAGCTCGGCGCCGACGTGCTCCTCATCAACGACGGCGACGCCGACCGCATGGGTATCGGGGACGAGAACGGCGTCTTCATCGACCAGTTGCGCGTCTATGCGCTGCTGGCCTATTATCTGCTGGAGGTGAGGGGCGAGCGCGGCCCCATCATCAAGACGCTCTCCACCACGTCCATGCTCAACAAGCTGGGTCAGATGTACGATGTGCCCATCTATGAGACCGGTGTGGGTTTCAAATACATCGCGCCGAAGTTCCTGGAAACCGACGCCATGATCGGCGGCGAGGAGAGCGGCGGCTACGCCTTCGAGGGCAACGTGCCGGAGCGCGACGGCCTTCTCGGCAATCTTTACTTCTTGGATCTGATGGTCCGCACGGGCAAGAAGCCCTCGGAGCTGGTTGAAACGCTCTTTGAGACGCTGGGGCAGGCGTACTACTACGACCGCATCGACACCCGTTTCCCCGACGAGAAGCGTCCGGAGGCCAAAGCGCGCCTCGACGCTGCTGAGCCCGAGGAGATCGCCGGCTACCCGGTCAAGGAGATCGTGACGCTTGACGGCTACAAGTACGATCTGGGTGACAACGGCTGGCTGCTGGTTCGCTTCTCCGGCACCGAGTCCATCATCCGCGTCTATTGCGAGGTGACAGAAGAGGATAGGGTTCAGCCGGTGCTACAGGCGGGCATGGAGCTTGCCGGTCTGGCATAATCGCTGATTGCATCTGCGCGGAACATCTGGGGACCCGGTGACACGGGTCCCCCTTTCTCTTTGCAGCTGTCTGTTCCATTAACTGATTTGTAACTTGCTCGAAATCTCCATGCATGTGCCCCGTGGTATCTTCTAGTTAGGCAAAATAGCACGAAATTGCGTTGACCATTGCCCTGGGAGCGTATTAGGGAGCATGTCTATGCATTGGGTTCTGACGGTACCAGCCGACTTCTCGATGCGCAGCTTACTCAAACGATCCAAATCTCTGTTACTGCCTCCGTTCTCGGTTGTTCGGCTGCAGCGGCTGGAGCGGGTGGAATGCCTGTCGTCGGGGAAGACGTTACTTATCTCGCTGACCCAGGTGCCGGCTGGCCTTTACCTGCGATCGGATCAGCGGTTGAACGGCGCCGAAGCCGAAGAGGTCAGTCAAAAAGTCTGGTATATGCTACGGCTGGGTGAGAGTTTCTCCGGCTTTTCGCAGGTGCTGGCTGAACATCCGGTCTTGACGCGCTGTCTGACTTCCGGATACCGTTTTCTGCGCGGGTCGACCTTTTTTGAAGACCTCGTCAAAGCACAGATTTTGGTCTTTCAGAATGCGGAGGCTTTGGGGGAACTGAGCTTTGGTGGCGATGTCCGTGAGGCGGCTGGCGGACGGCTGATACAGCGCCAACAGAGGTTGACGGCCTTGGTGGATCATCTGGGGAGTCCTCTCGCCACCAATCCGACTCGGCATGCCTTCCCCACGCCGGAGCAGGTGTTTAAGGGTAAATCCAAAGTGGAGGATGTGCTGGAGAGTGAGTTGGGAGCGGTGGTCATAACCACGGCGCAGCGCTTTCTGGAAGCGCCGAATGCATTGCGTGAGCTCTTGCGTCGGGACGTGCCGTTGAAGACAGTCAGGCAGGCGCTGCTCGCCTTCCCCGGTATGAACGCTTCCATCATGGGATTAGCGATGCTGGCATTGGGCCGCTATGATTATCTCCCCCTGGAAGAGCACGGTCAGCTGCACCGGCATGCTGTCACCGACGTATCTAATGGTGATCTCTCGAAAATCCAAGCGGTCTTTTTACGCTGGCAACCCTGGGCCGGCTTGACCTATTGGCTGTGGAACTGGCAGACTTGCCTGTTTTCCGCTCTGCTTGAGGAGGTTGTGGTTCATGAAGAAGCTGCATGTTGACGTCAATCATGCGCGCCAGTCCATCGATGAATTGATTGGGCTGATTCAAATCCAGCGGCACGCCGTCGAAACCGGTAGGCTCACGCGCATGGAGCTATCGGATCAACTTAGAGAGTTGGAAGCCGCGCTTATCAATATCCAGGAGCAGGCGATCTTGGAGAGAAGCGCGCGTATGCAGTTGCTCTACGATGTGAGCCAGACGTTGAACGCTTCTCTTGATTGGGAAGAGACGGTCGAGACCGTGATCGATGCAGTGATCGGCCTGACCCGCGCTGAGCGCGGCATGTTGGTTCTTATCGTGGATGATGAGCTGGAGTCTCACGTCACCCGCAATGCAGTGGGCGAGCCGTTCACCGAGGAGGATCTGCGATTCAGCCAGAGCGTCGTTCGGCAGGCGTTGGAGCTGGGTAAGCCCTTGCTCACCAGCAACGCGCAGGTCGATCCACGGTTCCAGGGCAGTGAGAGCATCATCGCTTACGGTCTTCGTTCGATCCTGTGCGCGCCCCTGATCTTTCAGGGCGAGCCGCTAGGGGCGATCTACGTGGAGAATCGTGCGAAGGTGGGGGTCTTCACCCGCGACGATCTGTCTTTCCTCGCGGCGTTCACCAATCAGGCGGCGGTGGCCCTTGCCAATGCTCATCTTCATTACCGGACGGATCAGGCGCTTGCCAGGCGCGTCAAGGAGCTCACGTTGCTCCAGGAGATGGCGCTGGATCTCAACGGGCGCCTGGATTTTGATCACGTGATGCGACGAGGGGTGGCGTGGGCCGTGGATGCATCCGCTGCAGAGGCGGGAGGCATGGCGCTGTTGAGCAGAACCGGCGTGAGCTGGGCCGCACGGCAGGGCGAAATCGCGCCCGACGATGAGATATCCCGGCAAGTGCTCCGGCGCCGGACGGTGGAGTGGTCGCCGCAGGAGATGTACCTGCCCCTGTTGCGCGAACGGCGCCCCGTGGGGCTTTTCTACCTGCGGGCTACCGAGGAGCACCCCTTCAACAAGGAGACGGTGCAGTTTGTGGAGCGCCTGGCTGCCAGCGCTGCCATCGCGGTGGAGAACGTCCGGCTCTACAAAGCGCTCCGGGAGACCAATGAAGCCAAATCTGAGTTTGTCTCCTTGGTCTCCCACGAGTTGCGGACGCCCATGACGTCCATCCGGGGGTACAGCGATATGTTGGCTAGAGGCGTCGTCGGCGAGCTGAATCCCCGCCAAGAGCAGTTTGTGGAGGTGATCCGCCGGAACGTCAAGCGCATGCGGGTGCTGGTCAACGATCTGCTGGACATCTCGCGGATTGAGGCCGGACGCTTGCGTCTGGAGCCGGAAGCGATCTCGTTGGAAGCTGCTGTTGAGGATGCGTATCAGACGGTGGGCGAGCAATTGCACGAAAAGCAGCAGGAATTCGAAGCGGAGTTGCCGGAAGAGCTACCCAAGGTCTTCGCTGATCCCAACCGATTGACACAGATCTTGATCAACTTGATGAGCAACGCGGTGAAATACACGCCGGAGGGGGGGCGGGTGGTGGTACGGGGCGGCAGCGTGGCTACAGAGCCCAACATGATCCGCTGCGCAGTTACGGACACGGGCGTGGGCATCAGCCCAGAGGATCAACGGCGGCTTTTCACCAAGTTCTTCCGTTCCGAGGATCCGCAGGTGCGGGAGCAGCCGGGGACGGGCCTGGGTCTGGCCATCACCAAGAGCCTGGTGGAGTTACACGGCGGCGAGATCTGGATCCACAGTGAGAAGGATAAGGGGACCACGGTGGCGTTCACGGTGCCTGTCGCCAACGGCGCATCGAGTTAAGCTGAAACGGGTTGCCGATCAAAGGACGGGTGATTTGTGTCCTACTCAGGTCACCCGTTCTTCGTTTCATCGGCATACCTCTACGGTGATATCGTCGATGCCCAGCGCAGCCGTATCGTCGTCCCCATCGTTCTTAGCCCCAAAGAAGAAAAGGATGTCCTCTCCAGCGTACGACGTGAGATCCACGGTGCGCTCTTCCCAGGCCCGGCTGTCGGTGCGATCCAGCATCAGCGCCTGCTGCGGCCCCACATAGTGGAAGTCGTCAGGATCCTGGTTCTCGGCGATGGGATAGGCCCAGTACGTCAGCGTGATGGCAGCGGCCTCGCCGGGCAGCGCCAGCGTGCGCATGATGGAGGAGTAGCTAGCGCTGCCCGCTGTCCCCGGCGGGATGCCGACGCGCACGGCCCGGTCGCCGCTGTGGACCAGATCGTCGCTCAGCGTCGCCAGTGTGTTGAAGTCCCAGTCGGTCTCTTCCTCGAAGCCCTCTGCCAGCCAGACCTCGCAGGTGAGGGGCGGGGCCGCCTCTTGCACGTAGGTTCGGAGCACCAGCGGCAGGAAGACAGCGGCGCCCTCAACGTGGAAGCTTGCCTCATCCGACCAGGGCCCCACGTTGCCCGCCGCGTCGACGGCGCGGACACGCCAGTGGTGTGCGCCATGATAGACGCCGGTCGTGTACGAAGTGATGTCCACGGTGCGCGTGATCCCGTCCAGGGCCACGTCGTAGGCGAGCGGCGTGCCATCGTCCGGCGGCGGTGACCAGCGCAGCGTCGCCGTCGGCCCGGTGAGCGTGACGTTCTGTGTGGGTGTGATGAGGGTCGGTGTAAGCGGCGCGGTGGTGTCCAGGGTAAATCTGACCTGGGGCGGCGTATCCTCGGTGGTCGCCGCCACGGCGCGCGCTCTGAGGGTGTAGCGACCGTCGGCGAGAGGAGGCAGAGCATAAGTCCAGCTGAAGGTGCCGGTTGCGGTAAGCCACATCGTCTCTGTGCCCCAGTCGCTTCCGTTCCAGACGGCGCCATCGGCGGTCAGCACCTGCCCTTCGACGCGACGCAGCCCGCTTCCCGTCGCCCATCCACCAAAATGCGGGGCGCTGTTGAAATAACCGGCGTCGTTGGGCGAGATGATCCCACTCTCTGCGGATACAATCGGCGGGCTGACACACGCATCCAGGAAGTCGAGCGCGTGTACCATCACGTCGGAGCGCGCCTCCGGTTGGATAACCTCGAGGGGGAAGCCCAGCACCAGCGTGCGCTCGCAGCCGTCGGCGTACTGCACCGCGGCCGTCTTGTCGGGATCATCGTCGTAGACGAGCGCCGGGGCAGCGCCGTCGAGCGCGGTCAGTACGTCAGGGGCGTCGGCGTCGTATTCACCGTGTGCGTCGAAGGTGAAGGTCGGTAATTTGGCAAAGACGCCGCTCTCGACGGGCGTTACTTCGTAGGAGGCCGCGTCGTCGGCTGCGTAGCCGGTGCGCAGTACGTCCCTGGCAAACGCAGCGCCGCTCGCCTGATCAACCAGGTCCCACAGCAGCTCCGAGCCACTGATCAGGAGCGCGCCTTCGCCGTGCACAAACTCGGTCAGCGCGGTCTGTTCCGCCGCGTTAAGCGTGCCATCTTCTTCCGTGGACTCTTCACCCAGAATCCAATCCACCAGGACATAGCTCTCCAAACTCACCAGGCCATCCGCAACCGCCTCGTTGCTGGCGCTATCCCAGGCGTAGGCCGTGGGCACCGCGTCGCCGTGGTGCACGACGTAGCCCCGCCCGTTGATCTGCGGCAGCCATAGGCGGAGATTGTAGCCTTCCACGGGGTCGATCTCCTCAACCAGATCGAAGCGATGGAGCCTGTCGAAGCCGTTAACGATGAGCAGCGGGACGTTATCTCCGACCCGCGCTCCCAGCGTCTCCGTGGGGAAGGACTCGCCGCCGTCGTTGGTCGCCGTGACGCGCACGTAGACCGTCTCGCCGACTGCGAAGCCGGTGAGCGTGGTCTCTAGCCCGGTCACCGCGATGGGCTCACTCCAGGCGAAGCCGTCGGTGCTGGTGTAGATGCGGTAGCCTGTCGCTGGATCGCCGCGCAGGCCGCGCACGTCTGTGGGCGAGGGCAGCCACGCCACGTGAATCTCACCGTTACCCAGGTTCTGCACACGCAGATGCGTCGGCGGCTCCGGCGCTTCCGCCAGATCGACGCCGTCTAAATCTTCGAAATAGTGGACGATGCCCTGAGTGACGGCGCGGGCCGCCAGCTGATTGAAGTGCGGATCTTTGAGGGCGTTGGCGTCGTGCTCGTTATCGTGGAAACCGATCTCAAGCAGGACGCCGGGCATGCGGTTGGCGGGGTCTTCGTCCCAGAGCATGCGCACCTCGCCCAGGTTGCGCGCCCGCTGGCCCAGGTCGACCCAGTCCGCCTCCCAGCCGGTCTGGATATCGTGCACCAGTTCGGTGTGGACGGCCTGCTGGAGGTCCAGGCTGCCGACGGTGCGCGAATAGGTCGAGCCGTCGTGCCCGTAGGAGACGGTGCCGGAGATGACGTCGTTGGCCCCGTTGTAGCCGTTGGTGTGCCAGGAGATGTAGACGGCGTCCTCGTCGACGCCAGCGTGCTGCCAGCGAGCATAGGTGGGCCGCGCCGTCACGTCGCCGTAGGGCTGCGCCATCCCCATCCACTGGCTGTAGTAGAAGGTGCAGGTCTCCCACCAGGGCTTGTCCGGTGCGAAAGGCGCGGTCGTCTCGATGCCGGTCAGGTCGTCGAAGACGCCGCCGCCCAGCCGAAGCGCATCGGCGACGACGTACGCGCCTGCATCGGCAGAGCCATTGTCCAGCGTGACGGTGAGGGGGCCGGCGTAGGCGGGGAAGGCGCCCAGATAGCGCCACGTCGCCGGGCGGATCCGCTGGTCGATCTGCACCTGTGACGCTCCGGCCGCGTGGTGAATGACGTAGCGCGCGTCGGGCGCGCGGCTGGGATCGGGCGCGTTCCAGGCGTAGAGGGCATAGGCGCCGCGCTCCGGGACGTCCACCGTCCACGTGGCGGTGGAGGTGGCGTTGCCTCTCACCGTCTGGGCGAAGTGGTAGGCGCCGTCGGCGTAGCCTGGCTGCATGCTGACGTGCCAGTCGCCTGTTGTGCTGAACCCCGCGTCCTCGTCGTCGACCACGACGCGCGCGCTGTTTACGTCGCGTTCGCGGACGGGTATCACCGTGGCCCCGGCGTTCTCCAGGTAAGGGATCAGATACTGGTTGACGACCTCAGCGTTGTTGTGATCCTCAATGAAGTCCTCGTACGGCGGGCGCTGGGTGCGCCAGTCGGGGCCGCCGCGCCACTCCCAGCCGTGTCCTGCGCTGACGTAGACCGTCTTGCCCGCCAGGGAGCGCGGGAAGATCTCCGCCAGCGGCGACGGGGCGGGCGTGATGCGTTCTGCTTGCGGCACTGTCAGCGCGGCCAGCGACGATTCAGACAAGAAGTCGGAGAGAGGTTTGCAGCGCTCGTCCGCCCTGTCCCAGGCGTGGACGTGGAGCACACGCCAGTCCAGCGGTGTGAGCGCGCGGGCAACCTCCGCCTCTATCTGCTCGACGGCTGCGCCGTTATCTTCCCGCAGCGTCGCCGGGTCGACCGCCAGGCAGACCGTAAGGGTCTCACCTTTGACTTGCACGTCCCGGATCGTCGGTAGATGGGCTTCGTCGGCCAGGAGCCTTCGCACTTCGGTTGGATTGAGCCCGTCGGACTGAGCCAGCACCATCCAAGGGACGAGCAAATATGCGACCACAACCATGAGCGTCCAGAACCAGCGTTTCATCTCTTTTCAACCTCGTGTCTCTTCAGCACCTAGTATCAAGCACCCAGCATCGAGTTTCCTGTTTCACGTTTCATTCTACTCTTACTGCGGCGACGTATGATTTGTTTATGGTTAACGTTGTGTTAAACTATCCAAAACGTAAGCCAAAAGCCACGGAGGAACCCGATGAGCACATTACTGATTCAACACGCGAATCAGTTGGTGACCATGGATGATGAACGGCGACGCATTGCCGACGGCGCCCTGTTTATCCGAGATAACGTGATCGAGCAGGTGGGGGCGACGGCGGATCTCCCGCAGACAGCCGACCGTGTCATCGACGCTCGCAACATGGTCGTGCTGCCTGGATTGATCAACACGCATCACCACCTCTACCAGACGCTGACGCGCAACGTGCCCGCCGCGCAGGACGCCGTGCTCTTCAAGTGGCTGAAAGTCCACTACCCGATCTGGGCGGGCCTGGACAGCGAGGCGGTCTACGTCAGCGCCAAGGTGGGGCTGGCGGAGCTGATGCTCTCTGGCTGCACGACCTCTTCGGATCACCTCTACATCTATCCCAACGACGCGCGTATCGACGACGAGATCCGCGCCGCGCAGGAGATCGGCATTCGCTTCCACGCCGCGCGTGGGTCCATGAGCCTGGGCGAGAGCGACGGCGGTCTGCCGCCCGACGAGGTGGTGGAGGACGAAGAGTTCATTCTTAAAGAGAGCCGTCGCGCCATCGAGACCTATCACGACGGTGAACCCTACGCCATGCTGAGAATTGTGCTGGCACCGTGCTCGCCCTTCTCCGTGACGCAGGACTTGATGCGCGCGTCGGCGGAGCTGGCGCGGGCCTACGGCGTGCAGCTGCACACGCACCTGGCGGAGACCAAGGACGAAGAGGAGTTCTGCCTGGCGGAGTTCGGCTACCGGCCTGTGCCCTACGCCGAGGAGTTGGGCTGGATGGGCGACGACGTCTGGTTTGCCCACGGCGTCCACATCAACGAGGAGGAGATTGGGTTGATGGCGGAGACGCACACGGGCGTCGCGCACTGTCCCGGCAGCAACATGCGGCTGGCTTCAGGCATCGCGCCGGTGCGCGAATACGTGGACGCGGGTGTGCCCGTGGCGCTGGGCGTCGACGGGTCCGCCAGCAACGACGGCTCGCACCTGCTGGCGGAGGCGCGGCTGGCGCTGCTGCTGCAGCGCGTCATGGGCAATCCCGCCGGGCTGAGCGCCGAGGAAGCGCTCTGGATCGCCACGCGGGGCGGCGCCGAGGTGTTGGGCCGCGACGATGTGGGTCAGCTGGCGCCGGGCAAGGCCGCCGACGTCATCGGCCTGCGGCTGGACACGCTGGGCTTCGCGGGCGGCGCCATCCACGATCCCCTGGCGGCGACGGTCTTCTGTCAGCCGCCCGCCACCGTCGACTTCTCTGTCATCAACGGGCGGGTGGTGGTGGACGAGGGCCGGCTGTTGACGTTGGATCTGCCGCCGGTGATCGAGCGCCACAACGAGATCGCGCGGCGGTTGGTGAACGGTTAGGCGGCTGAGAGGAAGCGGTGTTTTCGCTGGAGACGTTGGGGCGCTGGCTGTTGATCGTCGGCCTAGGGCTGGCGGCGCTGGGCGGTCTCCTCTGGCTGTTGGGCAAGGTGCCCTTTCTGAATCGACTGGGCAATCTCCCCGGCGACCTCCGCTACGAAAGCGAGGATGGGCGGTTTTCGTGTTTCGTGCCCATCGTCAGCTCTATCCTGATCAGCCTGCTACTGACGTTGATCCTGAACGTCATTGTGCGATTGTTGAACCGCTGAATGCAAGGCGCTTTTTGAATTGCAATCCAGAATCAGAGTCTACCATGGTTTTTTGGAGGGGGATGGACACGCTTCTCAATGGGTAGTGTGTCTTGTAAGCCTCTGGTATTCACTTCACTTCACTTCACTTCACAATAAGGAGATGTTAATGAGCAAGATTACGACGTTCTACAAAGGCGATATGTTGTTCGAGAGCGAGATTGGTAAGCACACGCTGACGATTGACGTGCCCGAAAGCATGGGGGGGAAGAATCGTGGGCCGATGCCCCCTCAGATTTTCATCGCGTCCTTGGGCTCCTGTGTCGGTGCGTTAGTGGTGGACTACTGCAACAAAGTGGGCATAAACGCCGAGGATATGTCGGTGGATGTAATTTTCGAGAAAGCCGCCGACCCCACCCGCTTGACCGATGTTTCTGTCAAAGTCAATCTGCCGCACGGCGATTGCGCCAAGCGCGTGCCTGCCATCAAACGTGTGGCCGAGCACTGCCCGGTGCACGCCACCATCGGCACGCTGGAAGGGATCGACGTTGAGATTCTGGGCCAGGACGCCTGCGAGATGCCCGTCAAAGAGTGAAAAGCGTCCGGCCAGCTGCAGTCTGTCTGAAAAGAGGGATTTCGAAGCGAGTCTGCTGGTGAAAATGCCCTCCGTACCGTAAAAACTGCGTAGACGAAAGCAAGGCAAACGAAGCTGGGGTTGAGGCGGGAGGGAAACATGATGGGAAGCCGCCTATGGCGTTTGAGCCACTCGGCAACTGCTTCGTTTGCCCAAAGAGAATCGCTATTGTGGTTCCCTTTCGGCTTTTCTAGAGTCTCTGAGAGCCGTTGGAAAGGAATGGATCTCCGAGTTTAGGTGATCTTTTGTTTTTATTTAATTTACTTGACGTTTTTATACAATATGGTATATTCTCTGCAGTGGGTCATTTTAAGGTTTCTTAACCCAAGGAGGTTCGTATGGCGATTTTGAATGATGAGGTTCGTGGTCAAGTTAAGGAAATGCTGGGGACCCTGCCCAATGCCGTTCGCTTGTTGATCTTCACTAAATCGGAAGATTGTGAGTACTGTGAGACGATTGTTGAGCTGATCACAGAGTTATCTGACGTGGTAGATGACCTTTCGGTTGAAGTTTTTGACATCAGCGAGGATGCAGACGAAGCGGCGTCTTATAACGTTGACAAGGCTCCGGCCATAGCGATTGTGGGCGCAGAGGATTACGGGCTGCGCTTCTTCGGTATTCCGGCTAACTACGAGTTCTCGACATTGCTGCATGGGATTCAGGTGGCGGCGGCGGGCGCGTCCACGCAGCTGGACGATGCGACCCGCGAGTATCTTCACGATCTGGATGAGCCTATCCACTATCAGGTCTTTGTCACGCCGACGTGCCCCTATTGTCCGGGCGCGGCGACGCTGGCGTATGATATGGCGGTTGAGAGTTCCCAGATCCGCAGCGAGGTGGTTGAGGCTTCGGAATTCCAGGCCTTGGCGAGCGAATACGACGTGATGGGCGTGCCGCTGAGCGTCATTAACGGCACCGAACGCGTCGAGGGCCGCGCGCCTGCTGAGATGATTCTGGACGCAGTGAAGAAGGCGGTAGCGTAAGACCTACGACGAGCTTACTCTGGTGACAACAAGAGGCCTGGTATGCGACATTGCCGGGCCTTCTTCTATGGATACCGGTTGGCTTTCTCTATGTCTGGGGTTCCTGAACAATCTCCATGATATGTGTCGTTAAAGTATCGCGGCTTGCCGCGAAGCCGGTTTGGTGTATGCTCTGAACTACATACTGTCGACTAATAAGGAGGTGCAGAGATGTTTGATTTCAAGGTTTCGGATCAGAAGCAGGAAGCGACGTCAAGTGGTGGACTCTATGATGTGCTGATCATTGGAGGCGGTGCAGCAGGCTTGGCGGCAGCTATTTACACTGCGCGTGATCGTCTCAAGACGTTGGTTCTGGACAAAGAGGCTGCCGGTGGATTGGCTGCAACAACTGAACTCATTGAGAACTACCCCGGTTTTCCCAAAGGTATCGCTGGTTCGGATTTGATGGATCTCTTTCGCCAACAGGCCGAGAACTTCGGGACCGAAATCGAGGAGTTCGAGGAGGTCACAGACGTCGAGCCGGTGCGAAAAGGCCTCATCCGGGTACAAACGACGGACGCTGTCTACGAAACCAAGCTGGTCGTTCTGGCGACCGGCAGTCATCCGAAGAAGCTCAATATCCCCGGCGAGGAGGAGTTCTACGGGCGCGGTGTCTCTTATTGCGCCACCTGTGATGGGCCGCTTTTTGCCGGAAAGGATATTGTGATCATCGGCGCCGGTAACTCAGGTCTGCAGGAGGGGCAGCACGCACTTTCTTACGCCAAGAGCATCACCTTTATTGAGTTCCTGCCGTACTCCCCGGCGGAGAAGATTCTGCAGGAACGCACCATGAGCCATGAAAAGAGCACGTTCTATTTCAACCACATGGTGACGGAGATCAAAGGTGACGACCGTGTGAGGGCCGTGCTGATGAAGGATCGAGAGACCGGCGAGGTGAAGGAATTGCCCACCGCTGGCGTCTTCATCTACGTGGGGTATTCGCCGGATACGGAATTTGTGGGAGACCTGGTTGAGCTGAACAAGCGGGGATACGTCAAGACGGACGACGAGATGCACACCAACGTTGAGGGCATCCTGGCTGCCGGGGACGTGCGTGCGGACAACGTCGCGCAGGTCACCGTGGCGGTCGGCGATGGCACCAAAGCAGCGCTCACAGCCCGCGAGTACATCGGCGGGCTTGAGGAAGCGGCGTAAGGAGGAGCGATGAAACAGAACATCAGCGAGTTTGAACGTATTTTGCGGGCCGTATTGGGCATCTACGCCATGCTACTGGGATTTCTCTTTCTGCAAGGCGTCGTCGGCATGATGCTGGGCATCCTGGGCGCGATTTCCACCGTCACCGGGGTCGTGGGTTGGTGCGGGATTTACACCTTGTTGGGCAAGGAATCTGTGCCAGAATCGGAACCTGCTGGGCCGGCAGGCGAGCAGGAGGGCTGATCGATGTTATCGAAACACGTGACGGACGTGCCGCTGGAAGACGTCCAAGCCGGCATCGGCATTCGTTGGCTGTTGTCAAAACCCGATGGCGCGCCGAATTTTGCCATGCGCGTTATCGAAATCGAGCCGGACGTGAAATTTGAACCGCATCACCATTCCTATGAGCACGAAATCTACGTCCTGGCCGGTGAGGGGGTGGTGATTCGTCCCGATGGCGAGACGAAGATGCGACCCGGCACGGCGTTGTTGGTCGAACCGGACGAGGTGCACGGTTATCGAAATACGGGTAACGAGACGCTGAAGTTTATATGCGTGATTCCCCTGCAGGAGATGTGAGGGGAAAAGGAGTGACGATGTCAGAGACAAAAGTAACCTGGACTGGACCGGGGCTGCGGTTGGTTGGTGAAGCCAACGATGGTCCGGCCATTGTGTTGGATTCGAACAAAGCCATCTTTGGCACGCATTCCGGGCCTACGCCCATGGAGTTGATCCTTTTAGGGTTAGCGGGCTGTACGAGCATGGACGTGATGTCGATTTTGAGCAAGCAGCGCCAACCTGTTACCGGATTTCAGGTGAAGGTCTCAGGGGAGCACGCCGACGAGCATCCCAAAGTCTACACCAAGATTCACATCGAGTACGTCGTTCACGGGGAAGGCGTCGATGCGCAGGCGGTGGAGCGCGCTATCGAGCTCTCTGAGACAAAATATTGCTCCGCGTCCGCCATGCTCTCCAAGACTGCGGAGATCACCAACAGCTACCGTGTGGTAGAGGAGACGCCGACGCCGCAGGGGAAACCTGGGGGCAGACTGCAAAGTTAGTCCTGTTGATTTGACGTGACGATCTGTGTCCAAGAGCCCCGTATGCAATAACGGGGCTCTTGGGTATGTCAGCGTTGTCATGGTTTGCTGCCTTGAAAAAGGCCAGTGAATGGTTGATTTTATGGTTGGAGGCATCTGTGAACCTATATCGTTGGCTGTTGGGCTTATTGGGTTTGACGCTGCTGCTCACCGGCTGTCAGAGCGCCGCGAGCGCGCCGGCGCCAAATGGCGAGCCGACGGCAACTCCTCGTCCCCCGGCAACGGATTTTGCATTGGACACCCTCGCCGGAGAGTCGTTGCACCTTAGCGACTATAAGGGCCAGGTGGTTCTGGTGAACTTCTGGGCGTCTTGGTGTCCCCCTTGTCAGGATGAGATGCCTGCGTTGGAAGCGTACTATCAGGATCATAAGGACGAGGGGCTGGTCATCCTTGGCGTCAACGTCAAGGATTCTGAGAGCGCGGTGCGTGCGTTTTTGGAGGAATATACGGTTTCCTTTCCTGTGGTCTTGGACCATGACGCGAAGGCGGCGGGTGCGTACAACATCACCGGCTTACCCACCACCATTTTCGTGGATCGTGAGGGTAGGATCATGGGCAGGTGGCCCGGCATGGTGACCAAAACATTCTTGGAAGATCACATCACCCCGCTTCTCCAGGAAGAGTGAGCGATGTTGCGATTGGGAGCACACGAGTCGGTCGCCGGTGGGCTGTATCGCGCCTACGAGCGCGGTCAGCAGGCAGGGTGCGATGCCCTACAGGTCTGGGTGAAGAACGGGCGGCAGTGGAATGCGCCGCCGCTGGAAAAAGATGAAGTTCAGCGGTTCCAGGACGCTCGACAGGAGACGGGGATTCAGCCTGTGGTGGCTCACGCCGCCTACATCATCAACCTGGCCTCGCCCAAGTCCGCGCTGCGACAGCGTTCCATCGCCGGATTGCGGCTGGAAGTCGAGCGGTGCGAGGCGCTGGGGGTGCCATACCTGGTGCTCCATCCTGGCGCGCATACCGGCTCCGGAGAGGAGGCCGGCCTGCGGGCCATCGTCGCCTCGCTGCGCCGGGTCATCGCGGAGACGTCAGGGTACAGCGTCCAGATTCTGTTGGAGACCATGGCCGGCGCCGGTACGAAGTTGGGCGGCACGTTTGAGCAGCTCGCCTATCTGCTGGAGGCGGCTGACCGTCCTACGCGGGTGGGCGTCTGCTTCGACACCTGTCACGCCTTCGCGGCCGGGTACGAGCTGCGAACCCCGTCAGGGTATGCGGAGACCATGGCGGTGTTCGACGAGGTCATCGGTCTGGAGATGCTAAAGGTGCTGCACCTCAACGACTCCAAACATCCGTTGGGCAGCCGGAAGGATCGGCACGCGCACATTGGCGAGGGCGAATTGGGGCTGGATGGGTTTCGGAACGTGCTCCAAGATCCCCGGCTCGACGGGTTGCCCGGTATTCTGGAGACGCCAAAGAGCGACGATCTGCACGAGGACGTAGAGAACCTGCGGCGCCTGCGGGCGCTGGCAGAGGGAAAGCTAGCAGATGACGAGATACTGTTGGAGGTAATGGCATGAGTAAAGCAAAAGAGAAGAGCAAGTGGCGGGTGTTCTGGGACGAGAACTGGCTGACCATCGTCGTGGTGTTGGTGCTGGCGGGCGCCTACGTCTTCTTGCGGACGCCGGGCGACGCCTTTGCCTCGGTCGATGAGGTCGAAGCGCTGCTGACCGACGGCCAGCCCACGGTGATCGAGTTCTACTCCAATTCGTGCAGCATCTGTCTGGTCTCCAAGCCCCGGGTCGACCGCCTGGAAGCGGACATCGCGGGGCAGGCCGATCTGCTGCGCCTGAACGTCAAGGCGGACGTGGGGCGCAGGCTGGCCAGCAGCTGGGGCGTTCGCGGGGTGCCGACGTTCTTTGTCTTTGACGGCGCCGGAGATGTGATCTATGCTCAGGCGGGCGCGCCGGACATCGAGGCGCTTCAAGGCGCCGTGGAGACGGCCTTGGAGTAAGGCGAAGGTCTAACAACGCGGCGGACGCCAGCTGGCGTCCGCCGCGTTGTTATGCAGACATGTGCGTCGCTTTAGATCTGGTATCCGCGTTGAATGGGAATGGCCTTCTGGTGATAATCCTCGATGTACATGTTCAGACGGCGTCGCAATTTATACCACGTTCTGGACTTGAGAAAGTCACGTAGCATCTCCAGACTCTCGACCATAAAGCCCATGGTGACCTCGGGCCAATCCCCATAGACCGTGTACCAAGCTTCCGTGGGCTGGAGGTTGGCTTCCAACATGGACTCCGGAAAGTCCTGTGTGACGAATTCCAGGTACTCCTCTTCACGCCCAGGCCGCACGTTCCAGGTCAACAGCAATTTCACGGCTTTACTCATCTGATTTTGTCCTAGACTACGATGCTCAGGTACAGCCCCAACTCGCGTTGCAGATCTTCAAGGAAAGGGGCCAGACTGGCGCCCATCAGCGTCAGGCCAATGACGGTGCAGCAACAAATTAGCAGGAAGATGACGACGCCGGGCAGCAGCACGGCCGCAAATCCCTTGCCCAGCGAGAAGCGATGGGCGGCTGCCACCGCCATCGCGTTTAGAACGAGCGCATAGATGCTAAACGCGAGGGAGGCCAGTCCAAAAATAACGGTGAGGATGGCGCCAAGGATGGGGATCAATCCGAGCAGTCCATTGATCAGCTGAATGGCGCCGGTGACAATCGCCAGGGGCGCGGAGACGGCTGCGGTGAGGAAGAAGGTCTCGGTGTACGTGCCCGTGCCTTGAAGCAACTTCGCCGCCAGATGGATCAAACCTACGCCGATAAAGGCGCCGATGAGACCAAAAACGACCGCTGTCGGAATGCCGCATAGGATCGTGCCCAGGGATAGAGCGCGTCCCCCCATGCCCGGCATCATGATCGGTGGGAGTTCGCGGGCGACCTCCGGTGGCAGGGCCTCTCTGAACAAGCGCATCATATCCCGCATCTGTCCTTGCGGGCGGATCAACGCCGGTAAACCTGTGGCTAACGTGGAAATCAGGGATGTGATGACCAACCACAGGACAGCTCGTCCCAGATCTGCTTCCGGCAGATACCTCGCGAAGGTCTGTATACTTGGCGAGAAGACAATGCGCTGCCAGATGGTCAACGCGGGGGTCTTTCCTCCGTTGGTCGCTTGCTGGCCCCCTTGCGGTTCATAATAGCTCATGGTTCTCTCCTTATTCTACCTGTGAGGATAATGGCTTATTCGCCGAGTTGCTCTAATAACTGCTGTGCCTGCTGTGCCCAGACGGCGGGCGGTTCGGTCTGCAGGAAGCGTTCCAGGGTCTCGCGGGCGTCTTCGGCCTGACCGACCAGAGCGTACGCGCGCCCCAGGGCGAAGAGCGCTTCGGGCATCTCTGGGTTGGCGTCGACGGCGTCTTCCAGCGTCTCGACGGCGTCTTCCAGCCGGTTCTCCAGCAAGTAGCTGTTGCCCAACCCGACCAGCGCTTCTGCTTTGCCCGGTGCCAGTTCCAGCGCCCGCTCAAATTCCGCGCGCGCCATCTCCAACATCTCCGGGTCCGGCATCTGGCTGTCGGCGGGCAGCGCTTTGACCAGATAGGTGGCGCCCAGCTGGTAGTGGGTGTCGGGGTCGTCCGGCTCGGTTTCCAGCGCAGCCTTGAACTCGGCCTCGGCGGTCTCGATGTCGCCCATCTGATAGGCCAGTGCGCCCAGGTTGTGGTGGATGGCCGCCGCCCGCTCTGAATCGAGTTCCAGCGCCTGGTTGAAGGCGTCACGCGCGTCCTGATACCGGTTGAGATTGAAATAACTTAATCCCAGCAGGAAATAGGCTTCGCCGCTCTCCTCATTTTTGGCCACCACCTCTTCCAGCGCCTGGGCCGCTACCTGGTATTCCCCCGCTTCAATCTGGGCTTTGATCTCGCTCAGATCGACGGGGGCTGGTGACGGTGTATCTGGACTGCACCCCACTACGATCAGCAGCAGCACCAAGGCGCCGCCTATTATCCGCAAGCGTTTGTTCATCTCTATTCCTCCTTGACTTGACGTACAGGCACGCTCAGTCCTGTTTAGGTTTCAAGAGCACGATCTCCGTGTCGTCTGGGATCTTGCTGGACGAGACTTTGAGGCTTTCTTGGGGCTTTTCTTTGGACATTCCCATTTCTTTGAGGAAGCGGCCGACGGTCTTGCGCTGGACGTTTTTCAGCCCCGACGTCTTGTAGTTCATGGGGATGATGATGTTCGGCTCGATCAGGCTGATGGCTTCCGAGGCCATGGCCGGCGTCATGCCGCCGGGGACGCCGACAGGCACCAGTAGCACGTTCACCGGCCCGATGGCCTCGATCTGGGTCTGGTTGGGCACGTGCCCCAGGTCGCCCAGATGGCAGAGGGTCAGACCGTTGACGCTGTAAGTATAGATGATGTTCTGCCCGCGCTTGCTGCCCTTCTTGTTATCGCGATAGGAGGCGAGGCCGGAGATAAAAAGGCCGCCCAGTTCGAACTCGCCAGGGCTGGCGAAGACGTGAGGGTGACCGCGCATGCCCGTCCAGCGAACGTCATCGTGTCCGTTGTCCAGCGGGCTGCTCAACGTGATCACCTCTGTCGTGAGGTGGGGTAATTCATAACCAACGTCTTGGTCGTAGAAAGGATCGGTGACGATGGCCGGGTAGCCACGCTCGTTCATGCGAAAGCATCCAAGTCCGTACCAGGTGATTTCCATATAAACTCCTGTGCAGGGTGCGGTGATATATCGTGCGTGCTGCTTGCATTATACTCAATTGAGGTGAAAAGCCAAATATTACGTGGCGCGTGATGCGTGAAGGTTAGGTCACGAGTCAGAAGTCATTAATCGTCGGCTTTTGATGATGGTGTGACTAATCGACCATCCGGCTACCTGACTATCCGTTCAATCCGCTGAATCCGTTGATTCAAGTTTGCGCTGCAGTCGTTCCTCGCGGTGATGTAACTCGGCGATGGCGCGCCAGCGCTGACGGCCCTGGGGCCACTGTTCGGCGCGGGCCAGCGCGCGCTGGGTTGTCGCTAACGCCTCTTGCAGATCTTTGGCCTGCCATTCGAAGTATTTCGCCCGCTCCACCAGCGGCTCGACGGCGTGGGGCTGACGTTTGGCCCACTGCCGCCAGATCTTCAGCGCGGTCTCCCACTGCTCGGCGCGCTTGGGGCGCAGGCCCAATTCCCGCCAGAGCCGCGCGGCGACGTCCTCGGGCAGGGTGTCGGCGTCCAGCGCGCAGCGCCAGGCTGCCTCGGCGCGATCCAGCTGCTCGGCGGTCTCGTAGACGCGCCCGATCCCCACCCACTCACCGGCGGCCGGCTCGTTGGCTTCTGGCGCTGCCACGAGGCGCGCCGTGTGCGTCAGCAGCGTGACCAGGCTCAGGATATCGATCTCGTTGTGGTAGAAGATGCGGCGGATCTCGCCGGTGGCGCCCGTGCGCAGGTAGCGCCGATAAGCCGCCGGGATCATCCAGCCGGGCATGTCGTCGGCGGTGCGCTGGACGTCCAGGATGGCCTCTTCTAGATGCCCCAGGCGCCGGGAGGAGAGATGATCGCGCCAGAGCCGCCGGGCGACGGGGAGCAGATCGAGGTGGGGGAGTGCACGCCAGCGCGGCGATTGGCGCTGTAGGACAAAGCGCGTCTCCAATAGCGGTAGATCGAAGGTGTGTCCGTTGAAGGTGACCAGGCCTGTCACGTCGGCCAGGAGCGCGTCGAGGTAGGCCATAGCGGCGCCTTCCTCATCGGGATCCCGAAGGAAGACCTGGTGCAGCTCCACGCCCTCGCCTGTCCAGACGCCGACGCCGGTGAGGAAGACCAGCGTGCCTGCGCCGCCTGCCAGACCCGTCGTCTCCGTGTCCAGGAAGGCCGGGCGTGAGCCGAGGTCAGCCGCTGCGTCCAGCAGCGCCGGGGCATCCGCCGGGAGCGAGGCCAGCTCGCCGAGCCGGTGGGCGCCGTGGGTATGCTTGCCCGGATAGGTGCGTTTGGCGACCCATGTGGCGCCGTGGTCGGTGGTGATGACGTCACCAGGCAGCGGGTCGTTGGCGTGCTCAGATGCGGGGGTAGATTGGGATTGCAGATTGCGAAAACCCTTCGCTACGCCCAGGCGCTTGAGCTCTTGACGCAGTTCATCATTATTCATGCGGCTAGGATACCAAAAAGCGGGGCGAGCGCAATGCCCGCCCCGCCGGGGTGATGTGTCTTGAAGATCAGCTAGTTGACGTGCTTGAAGATGAGGGGGAAGTAAAGTCTGGGGCCGAGATCCAAACCGATGATCACCGGATCGTGATCGGAGGCGCGGTAGGCCGATGGGGTGTAGAAATCCTGGGGTTTGAACTCGGTGTTGTAGTCGATGACAGAGGGTTCGTCGGTGTTGATGTGCCAGACTGCCGCACCGGTGACCTGCGCCGTCAAAGCGGGGTTCGACATCGCGTAATCAAGATAGCCTGACTGGCCGTCAAAGATATAGGAGTAGGCGGTGGGCCCTACGTAGCTCCAAAGTAGATCCGTGTAACCGGCGTTGCGGGCGACATCGATGGGGTCCTCCTGAGCGTAGGAGTTCAGGTCGCCGAGGATGACGAAGTCGGGATCGCCGCTACCGGTAGGATCGGTCGCCAGCCAGGAGACCTCCACAGACATGGCCTTGGTGCGGGTGAGGTTGCAGTTGCCCTGTCCATCGCCTGTGTTGGGATCGCCGAGGTCGTCACACGGGGAGCCTTTCGACTTCAGGTGGTTGACGGCTGCGGTGAACTTCTGGCCGGTGGCGTTTTCCTCAAAGGTCTGAGCCAGCGCCGGGCGGTTCTTGGTGTCGATGTAGTCTGCATCAAAGGAACTGTCGAGGATTGCCGCGTCGCCCACGGGTGTCACGGAGCCGGGTTGGTAAATCATACCCACCGCGATCTCATCCGTTCCGATTTGGCTGACGCCCGGATTGACGTAGGTGTAGGTGCCAGAGCCGGCGATTTCGTTCAGTCCGTCCACCAGATCAGCGATGGCGCTGTTGGCGTCGTAACCATCGTTCTCGATCTCCATCAAGCCGACCACGTCCGCGTCGAGGGTGAGCACGGCGGTGATGATCTTGGAGCGCTGACGCTCGAACTCCTCAAGTGTATCCGCCCCGCGTGAGGTGGGGAAGCCGCCGCCCATACCGTCGCCGTTGAAGTAGTTGAGGACGTTGAAGCTGGCGACCTGGAGGCGCCCACCTACATCGGGTGCTGACTCCGGACGGCTATTGGTGCGGTCGATGTTTACATCCTCAGTGGGATGCAGACGATAATCAACCGTGGGTGGGGAGCTGGAGTTGATGGGGCCGTTGTCGATGATGCCAGTCAAGTTGGCAGAGACAACGTCGCCGGCGCGGAGCGTGTTGTTGAGGCCGATGTAGGGGATGGGGTCGGGGTTCTGTTCGCTGCTGCCGTCATCCAGGATCAGCATGCGGCGCATATTTTCGTCCAGCAATGCTTCGTATGCCGCGCTTCCTGGTTCGTACATGTGGGTGGGCTGATACATCCGCCCGTCCGTGGAGAGCGTCACCTGCCCGTAGCGTCCCTGGAAGTAGTTCTGTGCCACCGTCATGGTATGTGGAAGCGTGACCAGCATGCCCTCGTAGCGTTCAATTTCGCGGTCGACGGTTTCGGGCAGGGTAACCTGGGTCGCAGGAATAGTGCCGTCACTACCCGTGTCGGTGACGGTGGCGTTTTTGATCTGTGTGGATTCGTAGTATTCGTCGACCACACCGTCCACGTCCACGATGTCGCCGACACTGACAGTTGGCGTTGCGTCGAGGTAGACGTAGATGCCTTCAGAGGTCAGAGGATCGGCGTCGGGATTAGGCTCTTGCATGTAGAAGCCCTCAGCGTGGACAGACGTGACAATGCCATCAACGCCGGTTACAGTTTGCCCTAGTAGCGGAGAGGTCATCCCATCGCCCTGGATGTGGTGGATAGAGAGTTCGTCGCCCACCAGTGTCATGACGGGGGCGCCGGCGGTGGGGGTCGGGTAGTTGGTCGCATCGACTGCGTAGTCGTCGTTCCAGATCAAGACGTTGTCGGTGGTCGCCGTCACGGCGAATTGGACCGTGAAGCTATTTAGGTGATCCAGTGTGCTGGTCATCCAGCTGATCACATCCCCGTTTTGAACGCCGCCGTCCAGCGCGTAGGCGAAGGTGGTGCTGGCGGGCACCGTGTCCGTGAGCACGACGTCGGTCAGATCGACGCCCGTGTAGTTTTCGACCGTCAGGGTGTAGGTGTAGAGGGCGCCCGGGCTGACGTTGGCGGGTGCGGTCTTATTGAGCGTCATCTGGTAGCCGATGACGTCGTCGGCGGTGCGGGGCAGGACCTTATACTCGCTGTAATTGTAGACCAATGCGCCACGTAACACGGCGTAGGTATCTCCGACGGCGGGATCAGCGTCATAGCCCCAGTCATCCGCCTTGGCGGTGCCGCCGCTGCTATCGGTGAAGGACCAGATACCGTGGCTATCTATCCCTGTTGTTACCGTGATGTCGCGGATCTCGACGAAGACGTCCTCGTAGGCCTCGCTGGTCGCCGTGTCGGTGACGGGAATCTGCGCGGCGGTCACGACGCTCGGGCCGTAGACGGCATTATCGCTGCTCAGAACTAAGTCACTATCCGCATATAGCTCGGTAACCCCGAACCATTCCTGAATTTCACCGGTGACCTTGACCTCATCCCCGATGGAGACGTTGCTCCCGTTATAGATGTAAAGGCCGTGCCAGGGCCCGGCCGCGTCGGCGATAAAATATTGACCGTTGCCGTAGTTGGCGTAGACGATGCCGGTCACGGTGACGTCCTGGCCTTCACATGGGGAGGCGTCATCTGTTCCAGGATCAGAAACGTACTGAATGTCGTAGATGGTACCACAGGCACTGACGAAGGTTTCTGCGGGTGCGCCGGTGGTCGGCGTCGTCCATTCGGTGGCGTAGGCGACGTAGGCGTCGTTGATCAGCGTCGTCGTCGCATCCGGTGCGGTGACCACCAGGGTGTAGCTCAGGACGTTGTCATGCGCCAGGGAGCCTGCGGTCCAGGTGATGGTGTGGATGGCGTCGTCCCAGCCGCCCATGGGGTCGGAACTTGCGTAGGTGGCGCTCATGGGCAGCGTGTCGCTGATGACCAGGTTGGTGAGTGTGCCGCCGGTCTGGTT
>CAYVKR010000006.1:0-35527 GCA_964452025.1 uncultured Anaerolineales bacterium | reverse complement strand
TCGGTTGGGAGCGGGGCCTCAATCAGCGCTCTGAGGACGCACCTATTTTCTACGGCCTCTATGTCGGCGTCCTTCTCATCAGCGTCTTGATTGTCCTGGTACCGGGTATCCCCCTCTTCCCGCTAATGTGGCTCTCGCAGACGCTCAACGCGCTACTGCTGCCCGTCCTGCTGCTCCTGGTACTCAAGTTGGCCAACGACGAGCAGATCATGGGAAAATGGCGCAACTCCCGCCTGCAGAACGCCCTGACCTGGGGGCTAACCGTGCTCATCACCGTCGTCGCGCTGCTGCTCTTGGCCTCGGTTTTCCTTTCGGACGTGCCGGCAGCGCTTACGAGCACGTCTGGCCCCTATCCCTCTTCGAGGGGTACGGCTAACAGCCTACGGCGTCCGGCTCTTCATCGAGCTGCTGCGCCGCTGGTAGACTTCATAAGCACGACCTCCCAAGCTCGATGCTTGGGAGGTTTTTCCTTTGGTCGATCCAATCCTATCACGTGTGCGCGGTGGATCGCGCAAATCCACCCTTCCTGTTGCCACGTTGGAAACGATGCCACCTGGGCCTCGCCTGCCCCAACGTTTGGGGTCCTAGAAAAAGGGTCAGCCAGAGAGAAACACAGGGTACCACTGAAACACTTTTTTCAGTGCAGTCATGTTTCGGCGTTTGATAAAAGCCCGATGTTTGATGCGATTGCCCTACTCTTGTATACTTGACACTGATTCTGCCTCATGCGATAATGCTGGCAGAGAAAAAAGGAGAGTGCGATGGCAGATTTAGAGGCATTGAACAGCGAGAATTTCGCGGAAAAAGTATTGCAGGCCTCACGGCCCGTGCTGGTGGATTTCTGGGCTTCCTGGTGTCCGCCCTGCCGCGCGTTGGCGCCTACGTTGGAAGCTGTTGCTGAGGAGATGAAAGATCATTTGGACGTGATGAAGCTGGACGTTCAAACAGAGTCTGAGATCCCGGCGCAGTATGACGTCCTGAACATCCCAACCATGATTCTCTTCAAGGATGGAGAAGAGGTGATGCGCGTTGTGGGGAATCGTTCCAAGCGCGCGCTGAAGCGCGAGATCAAGGAACATCTGTAATCGCTTGTACCGCACCTGCTTTCGTCGGCCTTGTTGACCACAAACGGCCCACTATATCTTGTTGGTGGGCCGTTTATATGGTAGGGGCACGGAACTATATCACGTCTCCGCCGATGCTTCCTTGCCCGCTTTCGCCGCCTGCCACAGCGCCTCCAGGGCTTCAACAGATAGGGTATCAAGGCTGACGCCCTGCTCCCACGCCAGGGTCTCGACGATGCGAAAGCGTCGTGCGAAGCGCACATTGGCTTCACGCAGCGCGCTCTCCGGCTCCACTTCCAGCCAACGCGCCCAATTGGCGAGGGCAAATAGCAGGTCGCCCACTTCAGCGCCAATCTCGGCCTCCGTCTCCGCCGCTTCAAGCTCTGCCAGCTCCTCGTGCACCTTATCGACCACAACCTCCAGGTTGGGCCAATCAAACCCCACACGCCGGGCACGTCCCGCGTAAGCATAGGCCTGAGCCAGCGCGGGCAGCGCAGCAGGCACACCATCCAGTAGCGAGCGCTCCGCCTCACCGTGAGCGGCACGCTCTTCGCGTTTAAGCGCTTCCCAGTTGACGGTGACCTCTTCAGCGTCTCTCACCGCCAACTCACCCCAGACGTGGGGATGGCGGTGCTTCAACTTGGCATCGATCTCCGCAATGACCTCCGCCATGCTGAACTCCCCCTCCTCGAGGGCGATCTGCGCATGTAGGACCACCTGCAAGAGCAAATCACCGAGCTCCTCCCGCAGGGCATCAGGATTCCCCCGGTCGATGGCGTCCAGCACCTCGTAGGTCTCCTCAAGCAGATTGTCGCGCAGGCTCTCGTGCGTCTGCTCCCGATCCCAGGGGCAGCCACCGGGCATGCGCAGGCGCGCGACCGTCGCCTGGAAGCGCTCGAAACCACCGGCGCGCGGCAACGGTGGGACATATAACGAGCTCAACAAGTCCACAGTTCGACGATCCATCTCGTAGAGCGGCAGCCAGGTCACGGCTTCTGCCGGCGTCCCGGCTCCCTGGACCAGCGCCACACGATGCTCATCGGGATACTGATTCATCAAGGTCAGCTTGACCTCCGAGGCGACGGCGCGACTGTAGACCTGTCCGATCAGCGCCGGGAAATCGGGGTTGAGAGGGGGATGGTGCAGCGCCATCACCTCAACGGCGTCCACGATCTGCAGGCCGTTCAGGGCATCCACCGAGAGCGCCGTCAACGTCGGTTCGATGAAGCTCAAACCCTCCACGAGCCGGACGTCGATGGCCTCCTGGCGCGCTTTTTCGAGAATCTGCAGGACCGAGGACTCTCCCACCAACGGATGGCCCGGCACCGCGTAGACGACGTCACCGTCGCGGGAGAGCGCAAGGATACGTTCGGCGATGGCTCGGTAGACATCGGTAAAAGAGTCCGCTTCCTCATAATAATCATCAAAGGAGCGTAGCGTGACCGATGTCGGCAAGTGCGGAACCACTGGATGGTGCACCGTGCGCAACCAGACGGTCTCAGCGTCGGAAAGAGTCTGCCAGGCCTCCCGCGTCAGCTGTCCCGGCGCGCCGGGGCCCAGACCAACTATCGTTATCTCTGCCATGGTTCTTACAATCTCCAAACGACTGACTCACCTGAAAAAGGGGGCAGTAGAGAAAGGGATACCATATTTTTGGGCTGACCCTTTTTTCAGGGCAGCCAACGACTCAAAGCATAAGCAGGCAGCCGAATATCCGGCTACCTGCTCTTATAAAAGGTACTTTTTTGATCTCAGGCCCAAATCCAGGAAGGGTTAGCGCTTGGTGTACTGTGTCGCCTTGCGCGCGCGCCGTAGACCCGGCTTTTTCCGCTCCTTCTCCCTCGGATCGCGCGTGAGGAATCCCACTTTGCGCAAGTTGGGTCGGAACTCCGGATTGTACTCGAGCAGTGCTCGCGCTGTGCCCAGGCGCACTGCTTCCGACTGGCCCGTGATACCGCCACCCTTGACGACCACCGTGACGTCGAAATGCCCTTCGGTCTGGGTGACCTCAAAGGGCGCGGTGACGTGCTGCCAATCCAGCTCACGCCCAAAGTACTCGCGATAGGGCTTGCCGTTGACGATCACCTGACCTTCACCATCAGGATAGATCCGAACCCGCGCCGTCGCGCGCTTCCTGCGTCCTAAGCCCTCATAATAGCGTAAATCTGCCATACCTGACTCCTTACCACTCCCATGGTTGAGGCTGCTGAGCCTGATGGGGATGCTCAGGCCCCGCATACACCTTAAGTTTCTTGAACATCTTGCGTCCCAGCGGATTGTGAGGTAGCATCCCCCTGACGGCGTGTTTGATCACATCCGTGGGAGCTGTCTCCATCTTGTCCCGCAGCGTCTTGGACTTCAAGCCGCTAGGGTAGCCGCTGAACTGGTAATAGTGCTTCTGATCCATCTTACGCCCCGTGACTTCCACTTTGGACGCATTGACGACGATCACAAAGTCGCCAACGTCCACGTGGGGCGTGTACTCTGGCTTATGCTTTCCGCGCAGCAGAGTAGCAACTCTGGTCGCCAGACGTCCTAATGTCTGCCCTTCGGCATCCACGACGTACCACTTGCGGGCAACCTCACCCGGCTTTGCCATATACGTCTTATCAATGGTTACGTTATTCACTGTAATCTCACTCCCTTTAAGGCCGAAAATCCAGATACTTCCTCGTTAGGGATATCATCCCTGCTTTCAGCTTGATTTGATCAAGTTCCTTAACAACAAATACAGACGCTGCCAATGTCCTGGCTGAGACCAGCGGACTCCCAATCTTTGTAGGCGACGCTTTTCAGCGTTAGACCTTTGGCTGCCACCGCTGGGCCAGCCTCGGCACGATTTCGCGTCCGCAAAATCTCCTCAAATTCCCTTACCGTCAACGCACCGTACCCCACCCGGAGCAGGGTCCCTACCAGCATACGTACCATCCGGTAGAGAAACGCATCGGCGTGAATATCAAAGAGCAACCAATCCGACGCTGCTGACTGCCATTCCGCCTTAAAGACCCGGCGCACCGAGTTATCACCCTGGGGCGGCGAGCCAAAAGCCCAAAAATCGTGCTCTCCAACCAACGTATGGGCAGCCTGGTTCATTGCCTCGACCGATAGATCGCGATTGATATGCAGGCTATACCGATCTACCATTGGATTGCGAATGTCGCCCCGATAGATCAGATAGCGATACCAGCGTTTTCGAGCGTCAAAACGCGGATGAAAGGAGTCTGTCGTCGACTCCAATGCATAGACCGCAATCTGATTGGAGAGCAAAGCGTTCATGCCACGCTGCAATTGCTCCCAATCGTGGTGCCAGACCGGCTGGAACGCGATCACCTGCCCGCTTGCGTGCACACCGGCGTCGGTACGCCCGGCGGCGGTGACGCGAGTCGAGACGGTGGTCAGTTCTCCTAAAATGTCCTCCAGATCCTCTTGAATCGTAGGAACGTCCGCCTGTCGCTGGAAACCATGATACCCTGTCCCATCATACGCAACGACGGCTCTTACCCGCACCAGACTCGGCCTACTCCTCCACCAGCTCTAAGAGCACCATTTCCGCGGCATCGCCCTTTCGCATGCCTAATTTGAGCATCCGCGTATAGCCACCGGGCCGATCTACGTATCGAGGCGCTATCTCATCAAAGAGCTTTTGCACAATCTTGCGGTCATTGTTCAACCGCGAGGCCGCCACCCGGCGAGCATGCACGCCCGCTGCAGGATTCGTCTTCTCTGCCTCCAACCCGCGCTTGGCCCGCGTGATAAGTTTTTCTGCCTGTCCGCGAATCGCCTCGGCTTTTGCCCGCGTAGTACGAATTCGCTCGTTTTGGAAGAGCGCGATCACCATATTGCGGCGCAGCGCCTTTCGATGGGCCGTCGAACGACCCAGTTTCTTTCCAGCGACACGATGTCGCATCATCAACCTCCTACCCTCAATATCAGGGGGCCTTTTCCAGCGGTGACGTATCTGCGCTGGAAACAAGCCCCTTCACTTCACAAGCGTGGAAATTACTCCTCGCCGTTCCTTTGGTCTTCCTCTTCCGTTTTTTCCTCTTCCGCTTCTTCTGCTTCCGCCTCTTCTGCTTCCACCTCTTCAGCTTCCGCCTCTTCAGCTTCCGCGTCCTCTTCGCTAGCTCGTCTGAAATCGTTCTCCACGAGCTGCTCTTTCAACTCTTCAAGAGACTTCACACCGAAGTTGCGAATGGCGAGCAGGGCATCATCTCCGCCGTGCTGGAACATCTCCAGAATCTGTCCCACATTGGAGATTCCGGTCCGTTTCAGGGCATTGTACACCCGCACACCCAGGCCCAGATCTTCAATCGGCGTCGCGTAAGCCCGTTGCGAGACGGCTTCTTCTTCCGGTTCCTCTTCCACGGTGATCTCTTCCAGTTCCACCTCTGCCCCGGCGATCAGCCTGAGGTGTTTTACCAGAACACGGGCAGATTCCTTGAGCGCTTCAAGCGGCTCAGCGCGCCCGTCGGTCCAAATCTCCATGGTCAGCCGGTCGTAATCGGTGAGCTGTCCAACACGGGCCGGATCGACCCGGAAGGTAGCACGCCGTACCGGATCAAAGACGGCGTCCACTGGCAGATGCCCAATAGGCATGCGCTCATGTTCGTCCGCCGGCAGATAGCCACGGCCTTTCTCCACGGTGAACTCAAAATCCAGCTGGACGTCATTGTCATCAACGGTGAAAAGATAGAGATCAGGGTTGACGATCTCTATCTCCGGCGGTGCAATGATATCGCCGGCCGTCACAACACCTTCGCCTTCAACGCGCAGGGTCATGTACTGAGGGCCTTCGCCCTGCAGGACAAGACGCACCTGCTTCAGGCGCAACATCAGCTGAAGCACATCCTCACGAACGCCGGGGATGGTCGAATACTCATGGGGCATATCGGTCAGCCGCATCGCCGTAATCGCCGCTCCCTCCAGTGAGGAGAGCAGAACCCGGCGCAGCGAATTGCCCAACGTGACCCCGTACCCACCCTCCAACGGACCAATGATATAACGTCCGTATTGTTCGGTGGTGACGTCCACCTCTACTTTTGGTAGTACTGGCGCTGTCAAACCCACGTCGCCTCCCGTACGCTTAGCGTGAGTAGAACTCAACAATCATCTGTTCCTGCACCGGCACGTCAATCTCATCTCGCATCGGCTCGCTTAGCACGCGCCCAGCCATTTCGTCGGCGTCGAGACTAAGCCATGCGGGAACAGCGCCATCTTCCAACAGCTCTTTCCGCGTCTTGAAATAGGTCTTGCGCCGGCTTTCAGGTCGAACAGAGATAATGTCATCGGGCCGCACCCCGTACGATGGAATGTTGGTCTTGCGGCCGTTAACCATGAAATGCCCGTGCGACACCAACTGCCGCGCCTGAGCGCGGGAATCGGCAAAACCTAAGCGATACACTGTATTATCCAAGCGCGTCTCCAACAGAACCAGCAGATTCTCACCGGTCATGCCGCCGCGACGCTCGGCTTCGTGGAAGTAACGTCGGAACTGCCGTTCCAATACTCCATAAATCCGGCGCGTCTTCTGTTTTTCGCGCAGCTGCAATGAATAATCCGAGGCCCGGCGGCGGCGGAACGAAGCCGCCCGCCCGTGCTGCCCCGGAGGGTACGAGCGCTTCTCAAACGGGCATTTTTCAGAATAACACTTCTGGCCCTTCAGGAAAAGCTTCTGGCCCTCACGACGACACAACTTACACGAAGGACCTACATATCTTGCCATAAACCCCTCACTTATTCCGTTTTTCTATATGCGACGTTTCTTCGGGGGACGACAACCGTTGTGTGGGATGGGGGTGTTATCCACAATCGACCGCACACGGACGCCGGCACTTGCGATGGCACGCAGCGAGGCCTCGCGACCCGGTCCCGCGCCTTTCACAAAGACATCGACTTCCTGCAATCCCTCATTTGACATCGCTTCTTCAATCGCGTTCTCCGCTGCCAGACGCGCAGCAAAAGACGTGCTCTTGCGCGTGCCTTTGAATCCCATCTTGCCAGCACTGCTCCACCGAACAACGTTCCCCTGTAAATCGGTGACTGTGACGATGGTGTTGTTAAAAGTTGTATGAATGTACACCTGGCCTCGAGGCACTGTGCGCTTCACACGACGTGATTTTTTTGAAGAACGCTGTGCACGACGTTTTGCCATAAATCCTCCTACGTATACCTTTGCTCGATGACCCCGCCGGCCAGTGCCGGACGAGTCGCTAAACGCGCAGATGCGCGCTACTTCTTCTTCACACCACGGCTGCGTCCACGACCCGCGACCGTCTTTTTCGGCCCCTTGCGCGTGCGCGCATTCGTCCGCGTGCGTTGACCCCGTACTGGCAGATTACGGCGGTGCCGTATACCACGATAGCTGCCGATCTCAATGAGACGCTTGATGTTGCGCTGCACCTCACGACGCAGGTCACCTTCTACGACGTGCTCCCGATCAATGACCTCGCGCAGCAGCGCGACCTCATGCTCAGTGAGATTACGCACACGTTTGTCAGGATCAATCTGGGTTTTTTCCAGAATATCGTTGCTTGTCGCCCGACCGATGCCGTAGATGTAGGTAAGTCCGATCTCTACGCGCTTCTCGCGGGGCAGGTCTACGCCTGCGATACGTGCCATACTATGCCTCCACCCTCTTCAATACCCAGCGCCGCCTAGCCCTGGCGCTGCTTATGCTTGGGATTCTCACAAATCACCCGAACAACCCCACGCCGCCGAATAATCTTGCACTTTGGACAACGACGTTTCACAGATGGTGAAACTTTCATGATCTCAACCTCCTTCAGATTGCGAAGGTATTTACGTCTACTTGAAACAATTGCACAAATGCCAACGATCGATGATACCTTTTTCTACCGATTTGGCAAGTTATTGATCGTCTTTTCGCTCAAAACTACCGCAAGAATCCCTCGTAGTGCCGCATCAGAAGCTGTGCTTCCAGCTGACGCATGGTGTCCACGACAACGCCCACCACGATCAACAGGCCGGAACTGCCAATAACCATGACGTTGACGGTCATCACCTGATTCAAAATGTAAGGTAATACCGCCACAATCCCCAGGAAGAGGGCGCCCACCAGTGTGATCCGCCGATAGATGCCGTTGATGAATTCCTGCGTTCTCCGTCCGGGACGCACACCGGGGATAAAACCTCCCTGGCGCTGCAACGTCTCGGGCAGGTTCTGCTGCTGCACCATCACATCAGTGTAAAAGTAGGTGAACCCCACGACTGCGGCAAAGTACAGCGGGATGTACCAGCCATTGCTGCCGCTGAAAAAGCCCATCACCGCCGTGGCAATGTCGCGAATTCGAGGGTTTGAGTTAGAGGCAAAGAACTGCGCGATCACCGCCGGGAACGAAAGGATCGACTGCGCAAAGATCAAGGGGATCATGCCAGCCGTGTTGACCTTCAGCGGAATGTAGGTGCTGCCCCCGCCGTAGACCTTCATGCCACGCACCCGCTTGCCATACTGCACCCGGATACGACGCTCACCTTCCTGCACAAAGACGATGACCAGAATGGTCAGAATGGTGAGCACCAGGAAGACGATCAAGCCCAGAATACGGTTCTCTGCAGCCCAAATCTGGGCCAAGTTGGATGGAACGCGCGATACGATGCCGCCGAAGATGATCAGGGAAAGGCCATTGCCGATGCCCTGTTCGGTGATCAGCTCACCCAGCCAGACGGCAAACATGGTCCCGGCGGTCATGGTAAGCAAGACGGTGATGGTGGGCAGAAGCTGTCCCGGCCCAAATCCAAAGTCCGGCAGAACCTGCGTCGCCGCCGTCAAGGACTGAGCCAAGCCAAAGGAGTAGAGCAACGCCAGCGGAACGGTCAAGAAGAACGTCCACTGGTTGAGCTTGCGCTGACCCTCTTCCCCCTCTTCCTCAAGCATCTGTTCTAGACTCGGGAAGATGGGAACGAGCAGCTGGAGCACCAAGGACGACGTCACGTAAGGCGAGACACCGGCTGCCAGCACGGAAAAATTGGCCAACGCGCCACCGGAAAGCATATCCAGCAAGCTCAACAGCTGTCCCGTCGCGGACCCACCGCTGAGCAGCTGTTGCAGAGCCGTGCGATCCACACCGGGCACCGGAATATTGGACGCCAGGCGAAAGATCACCAGGATCAAGAGTGTGTACAGCAATCGCCGGCGCAGATCAGGCAACTTCAGTGCGTTGCGCAGGGCTTCAATCATGGATTTCCCTCCCTAAATAGCAGGCTATCGTGTACGATGACCGCCCCGTTTCCAGGGCAACATTTCAACGGTGCCACCTGCTGCTTCAATTTTCGCTTGGGCGCCTTTAGAAATACGGTGCGTGCGCACAGTGAACGCCTTTTCGGTCTCACCGCGCCCCAACACAACGATCCAGTCGGTCGCATGGCGAAGCAACCCGGCCTCGACCAGCGTCTCCGGAGAGACAACGTCGCCCGACTCAAAACGGTTGTCCAGCTGATCAATATTCACCGGCGCAAACTCGACCTTCCAGGGATCAAAGAAACCATGCCCGCGCACGAAAGGCAGCTTGCGCACAAGCGGCAACTGTCCGCCCTCGAAGTACGGTCGCACGCCACCGCCGCTGCGAGCGTTCTGTCCCTTGGTCCCCCGCCCGGCGGTCTTGCCCTGCCCCGCAGAGATACCTCGCCCCACGCGCTTCCTGCTTTTCTTCGCGCCGTCGGCGGGCCGTAAATCATGTAATTTCATGACAATCTCCTCCATCCATCCTGAGTTATGCCTCAGGTGCCTCAATCTCTTCAAATTCAACCAGGTGAATAACTTTGTCAATCATGCCGCGAATAGCAGCGTTATCGGGCCGCATGACTTCCTGGTTCAGCTTACGCAATCCCAAGGCCTGCACTGTGCGCTTCTGTCGCACAGAGTGACCGATAGGACTGTGGACCAATTTGATGCGCAGTTTCTTGGCCATCACGAGGATCTCCTTCGCCAGAAGGGCATCACGCGCGCTTCCGGCACACCGCGCTCGCGGGCCAGCTGTTCCACAGAACGCATCTGCTTCAACGCATCCATGGTCGCCTGCACCACGTTGATCTGGGTCGCGCTGCCCAGGGACTTCGTCAGCACATCGTGCACGCCAGCGGCCTCCAAAACGGCGCGGGCCGCGCCCCCAGCGATCACGCCGGTACCAGGCGTCGCGGGGCGCAACATCACCCGCGCGCCTCCACAGCGTCCGACGACCTTGTGCGGCACCGTTGTGCCTTCCAGCACTACGGACTCCATATCACGCCGCGCACGACTAGTCGCTTTGCCAATGGCCTCGGGCACCTTGGGCGCCTTGCCGATACCTACGCCCACCTCACCGTGGTTATTGCCGACAACAGCAACCACGCGGAAGTGAAACGTGCGTCCGCCCTTGACAACCTTAGAGACCCGCGCAATATCGACGATGCGCTCGTCTAGTTCTTGCCTTTCATCCCGTCGATTACGTCGATTCATCTTTCCTCCTGCCGTTTCCTTGAGGCGCCCTAAAAGTCCAGGCCAGCCTCACGAGCGGCCTCGGCCAACGCTTTTATGCGACCGTGGAACTTATAGCCAGCACGATCAAAAACTACCTGCTTGATTCCCTTCTCCAGGGCGCGCTCACCTACCACCCGCCCCACAATCTGCGCCTGCTCCGTCTTCGTCTTGCCATCCATCTGCTCTCGGATCTCCGTATCAATGGTAGAGGCCGAGGCCAACGTATGGCCTTGGGTATCATCAATAATCTGAGCATAGATATGATTCAAACTACGAAAGACATTCAGGCGTGGACGTTCTGGCGTACCAGACACGTACTTACGAACGTGCTTACGACGCCGCTCTCGGGCTTTACGACGATCTACTTCTGGTTTCATGATCTCTCAATCCTCTTTCTCTTTTCACCCTCGGTCCTACGCACAGGCAGGGCTAGATAGCCTTACCAGCCTTGCCAGCCTTACGACGTACTCTCTCGCCCGCGTAACGCACACCCTTACCCTGGTAAGGTTCCACCGGTCGCCACGCGCGGATCTCTGCAGCGGTCTGTCCAACCAACTGCTTATCCGGCCCTTCGACGACAATGGTGTTAGCGCGCGGGTTCACCACAAAGTTGATGCCCTGAGGGGGCATGATCTCCACAGGATGCGAAAATCCCAGGATCATCACCAATTTATTGCCCTGCAGTTCAGCGCGGTACCCAGTTCCATGGATCTCCAGTGTCTTGCTGTATCCTTCAAGCACCCCCTGTACCATATTTGCGATCAGGGCGCGGGTGAGGCCATGCAGTGCTTTGGTCTCTCGCTCTTCATCGGCACGCATGACGCGCACTTCATTATCCTCCAAGACGATGTCCATCTTGGGGGAAAACGTCTGGGCAAGCTCACCCTTAGGGCCGCGCACAGTCACGCGGCGACCCTCAATATTTACTTCAACCCCGGATGGAACCGGGACTGGCATCTTTCCAATCCGAGACACTTCTCCACCTCCGATGTATGTCGATGAGCCACTGGAGCGTCAGAGCAGATTCTTATTCAACTTGAAACTGCCCGTCTGCCAAGCTATCAAGTCATCGACTACCAAATGTAACAGATAACTTCCCCACCAACGTGCAAGCGACGTGCTTGCTGTCCGGTGAGTACGCCTTTCGGCGTGGTAAGAATAGCAATCCCCATACCACTGCGTACCCAGGGGATCTCATCCACGGGAGTATAGACCCGACGCCCCGGTTTGCTCACCCGCTTCAAGCCGGTGATAACCGAACGCTGGTATTTGCGCTCACCGATGTATTTGAGCTTGAGGTGCAACAGGGGCTGAATGCCCTCTTCGACAACTTTGTAATCGTCGATGTACCCCTCATCTTTGAGTATCTTCGCAATGGAAATCTTCATCTTCGACGAAGGAATCGCAACTGTCTGATGGCGCGCCATCAGCGCATTACGAATCCGCGTTAACATATCAGCTATTGTATCCGTCATGATTCCACCCTCTTTACCAGCTTGATTTCCGCAAGCCGGGAATTTTGCCTTCTAGCGCCAATTCACGCAAGCAGATCCGGCATAGGCTAAAACGACGGTAGTAACCACGTGGACGGCCACAACGACTGCAGCGGTTGCGCACTCGCACCTCGTATTTACGTCGCTCTTCTCGAATCGGCATCGCTGTTTTTGCCATAAATTCGCTCCTCTACTCCTACTGCTGGCGGAACGGCATGCCCAACAGTTCCAACAACCGTCGGGCTTCCTCATCCGTCTCCGCGGTGGTGTTGATACTTACTTCGAAACCACGCACTTTGTCAATGCTATCATAATCAATCTCGGGGAAGAGCAATTGCTCTCTTAGACCGAGAGTATAGTTGCCGCGTCCATCGAATTTCGTCGGAACCCCGCGAAAGTCGCGGGTGCGCGGCAGCGCTATGTTGATCAAACGATCCAAGAACGCCCAGAGGCGGTTCCCACGCAAGGTAACTTTGGCCCCTACGGGCGCGCCGGCCCGCAGCTTGAAGGCGGCGATGGACTTGCGCGCTCGCGTCACCACCGGCTGCTGCCCGGCGATGGTCGCCAGGTCACGCACGGCATGTTCAACAACTTTAGGATTGTCCAGCGCCTCGCCCAGACCTACGTTCAGTACGATTTTGCGGACCCGTGGCACCTGCATGATATTGTCATAGCCGAACTCTTCCATAAGAGCGGGCACCACTTCTTCACGATAACATTCTTTTAAATTAGGCATACTTCACCACTCCCTAGTCAATCGCTTCGCCACATTTGCGACAGACACGAACTTTTCGACCATTCTCGAGCTTTTTGTAGCCAACTCGCGTTCGAGCGTCACACTGTGGGCAGACGAGCATTACGTTGGAAGCGTGAATCGGCGCTTCAAATTGGATGCGCCCAGCCTGCACCTGTGAACGACCGGCACGCACCGGGCGCTGATGCTTGGTCACGATGTTGACATCGGAGACCACGACACGGTCTTCCTTGGGCAGGACGCGCATAACGTTACCTCGCACGCCACGATAGTTCCCAGAAATAACCTCTACCTTGTCACCACTTTTTATCCGATTCATCTTCAACCACCTTGTCTCTGTTCACAACACTTCCGGCGCCAGAGACACAATCTTCGTAAACCCCTTCTCCCTAAGTTCTCGCGCCACAGGGCCGAAAACACGGGTTCCACGAGGATTTATCCCCTTCTTGTCCAAGATCACTGCGGCGTTCTCATCAAAACGAATGAATGAGCCATCGTCACGACGGTATTCTTTTTTAACCCGCACGACTACGGCACGAACAACCTCACCTTTTTTCACCGAGGCGTTCGGACTAGTCACCTTGACGGTCGCTACGATCGTATCGCCTATTGAGCCATATCGTCGCTGTGAGCCACCAAGGACCTGAACACAAAGAAGCTCTTGAACGCCAGTGTTATCGGCTGCCTTGAGACGCGTTTCCCTTTGAATCATGGTTCAGCTCCTTCACGCAGCTCGTCTCAGGATCTTCTCCACGTCCCACCGTTTGCGACGGCTTCTGGGGCGGGATTCGACGATCTGTACTTTATCCCCGATCTTACAAGCGTTTTCTTCGTCATGCGTCATATACTTCTTAGAGGCCGTAATGACCTTCTCATATAGCTGATGACGATATTGACGCTCAACGACCACGGTGACAGTTTTGTCCATCTTGTCACTGGTCACAACACCTACCAAGCGTTTTCGTTGCTCTTTCACGCCTCGACTCCTTTCCCGGCTTGCTCCATCTCTGCCGCCAGTTCGCGCTCTCGGAGAACGGTCAAGATTCGAGCGATATCCTTGCGAACGAACGTCATGACATTAGCGTCCATCAAACTGCCAGCATACCACTGCTGCCGCAGATTGAAGAGCTCCCGCCGGGTCTCTTGAAGGCGAGTCTGCAACTCCTCGTTGGTCAGTTCACGCAACTCACTTGCCTTCATTGCCTATTCTCCTGTGGACTCACCCGGCTCCAAGCGCGTCAACACCTGGGTACGGATCGGCAGCTTGTGCGAAGCCAGGCGCAGCGCCGAGAGAGCGATCTCCTCGTCCACACCTCCGACCTCGAACAAGATCCGACCGGGGCGCACAACTGCCACCCACTTCTCCACCATACCCTTGCCGTGCCCCATGCGGGACTCGGCGGGTTTCGCGGTCACAGACTTGTCGGGAAAGATACGGATCCAGTACTTTCCACGACGGCGCATGTGACGCACGATGGCACGGCGGGCCGCCTCAATCTGACGGGCGGTCACCCAGGCAGGCTCCAACGCCTGCAAGCCGTAATCACCAAATACAACTTCAACACCTCGACTGGCTTTGCCCTTCATCCGCCCACGATGTTGTTTGCGGTACTTAACTCGTTTAGGCATTAACATAATTCCAAAACCTCCAACCTACTAGCGTCGACCGTGGGGCGAACCTTCGGCGCTCTCGCCCAGGGAATCGGGGTCCAGAATATCGCCTTTGTAAACCCAGACTTTGACGCCGATGCGGCCATACATGGTACGCGCTTCTTCCATCGCGTAGTCGATGTCGGCGCGCAGCGTCTGCAGGGGCACACGGCCCTCACGCATCCAATCAGTGCGGGTCATCTCTGAGCCAGACAGGCGCCCTTTGCACATGATCTTGATGCCTTCGGCACCGGCGCGCATCGCCTGGCGGACCGCACGCTTCATCGCCCGCGCGTGGTAGATACGTTTTTCCAGCTGCGCAACGATGTTCTCGGCGACCAGCTTGGCGTCTAGATCAGGATTCTCAACTTCCTGCACATCCACGTGGACGCGCTTTCCGCCGGTCAGCGTCTCCAGATCTCGACGCAGGCTCTTCACATTTTCGCCTTTGCGACCAATGGCAACGCCAGGACGCGACGTCCAGATAATGACCGAGACCTGATTGGGCGGGAACCGCTCAATTTCAACGCGCGAAACCGCGGACTGTCCGTCTCGTGAAAGCTCCCGCATCTCGCTATAGACCTTATCACGAATTTTGCGATCCTCTTCCAGGTAGTCGGCGTAATCGCGCCCCTCAGCATACCAGCGGGATTTCCAATCTCGAATGACGCCTAAACGAAACCCATAAGGATGAACTTTGCGACCCAAGATTCGCCTCCTTACACTTCTTCGAGTCGTTCTTCCAGAACGACGGTAATATGAGAGGAACGCTTGCGGATAGGACGGTACCGACCACGGCCTCCCCAACGCGCACGCCACCCCTTGCCCGGCATCACGCCGGGACCCTCATCAGCCACCAGTTTGATGATGTAGAGGCTGTCCGGGTCCAAACCCTCGTACTCGGCGTTGGCAATTGCAGAGCGCACCAACTTAGCAACAGGAACCGCCGCCGCCTGGGGCAGCTCATCCAACATATACAGCGCTTTCTGTGCATTCATGCCCCGGAAGGGCGATAAGATGCGTCGCACTTTACGAGGTGCCACATGCACATGTTTCGCCTGGGCTTTTGCTGTCTCACCCATGACTACGCTCCTCTTTCCTCACGTCCCGTGGTAATACGAGACTTTTTTTCCTTCGTCACATGCCCACGGAACGTCCGAGTAGGCGCAAACTCACCCAAGCGGTGGCCCACCATATTTTCGGTGATGTAGATCGGCACGTGACGCCGACCATCATGCACCGCAATGGTATGCCCCACCATCTGCGGGAATATCACGGAAGCCCGCGACCAGGTGCGAATGACCCGCTTCTGCCCGGCGCGATTCATATCTTCAATTTTTTCCAATAGCTTAGGACTAATGTACGGTCCCTTTTTCAGAGAACGCGACATATCTTACCTCCCTTTACTTCTTCTTCCGTCCGGTCCGACGACGGCGAACGATATACTTATCCGTAGCCAGATTGTGGCGCGTCTTCCGACCCAGCGTATACCAGCCCCAGGGCGACTTCGGCCCCGGCAACCCGATGGGAGAACGCCCCTCACCACCCCCGTGGGGATGGTCGCGCGGGTTCATTGCAGAACCACGCACGGTCGGCCGCCAGCCACGCCAACGCTTTCGACCGGCTTTACCCAACTTGACGTTGGCGTGCTCCACGTTGCCCACCTGCCCGATGGTAGCCATGCACTCCTTACGAACCTTGCGCAGCTCGGTGCTGGGCAAGCGGAGCGTCACGTAGCCACCTTCTTTGGCAGAGATCTGCGCTGCAGCGCCGGCCGCACGGACCATCTGACCGCCACGGCCTGGATAGAGCTCCACGTTATGAACCATGGTACCCGGCGGAATGCGATCCAGGGGCATCGCGTTTCCCACGCTGATCTCCACGTCTTCCTTATCGCTGATCACCTCATCGCCTACTTTCAACCCTAGGGGCGCAAGGATGTAACGCTTCTCACCATCAGCATAGACCAGCAGGGCGATACGCGCCGAGCGATTCGGGTCATATTCGATGCTGTCCACGCGCGCCGGAATGCCGCACTTATCGCGGCGGAAGTCAATCAGCCGATACATGCGCCGATGCCCGCCGCCCCGGTGCCGAACGGTGATACGTCCGTGCACATTGCGTCCCGCCTTCTTCTTCAGAGGACGGAGTAGACTTTTTTCCGGTTCGGTCCGCGTGATCTCTTCAAACGTATGTCCGGTCATCCAACGGCGACCGGGCGACGTCGGCTTATATTTCTTGATGCCCATATCTAGGCCTCCAACTCAGCTATACGCTGTCCTGACGCCAACGTGACGATCGCTTTCTTCCACACGTTATCCCGAATTGAGCGGCGGCGACCAGGAAGCCCAGAGAACTTCGCGGGCATGATCATGGTATTAACCTTTTGCACATCCACGTCATAGATCTCTGCAACAGCCCGCTTAATTTCGATCTTGTTGGCTTTCATGTGAACTTCAAACGTGTATTTCCCCTCTTCCCACTTCATGCGTTCCGATTTCTCTGTGAGAAGCGGTTCAATAATCACATCATAGATATCCATAATTTCTCGTCTCCGTCACTGCTTACGAAACGTCGTCCGCGGCTTCGGCGGGAATGACTTCGCCGACACCCGGTTTCCCCAGGATCGACTCGATGACCGCCAACGCGCTCAACGGCATGATGACGTAATCTGCCTCTAAGCCATCGCGGATGTTAAGATAGCTGGCGCGCAAGGTCAAGACACCGGGAATATTGTGAGCGGCGCGATAAACGACGTCATCTCGCTCAGCCAGCAATATCACGGCTTTGCCATCAACCCGCAGGCTTTCCAGAATCTTCACCATTTCCTTGGTCTTCGGCTTTGATAACGTCAAATCCTCGACGAAAATGATCCGCTCTTCCGCAAACAGCACAGAGAGCATGGACCGCAACGCGGCGCGGCGCATTTTGCGCGGCATCTTTTTGCGGTACTTATGGGGCCGTGGCCCGTGTGCAATACCGCCGCCCACAAAAATGGGAGCGTTGCGACTGCCGTGACGTGCCCGCCCAGTGCCCTTCTGACGATACCACTTGGACTTCGAGCGATTGTTTTCGCCACGGGTTTTCGTGCTGTGCGTACCCTGACGCGCGTTCGAAAGCTGGCGCACCAACGCCTGGTGCATCAGCGGAACATTCACCGATGCTTCAAAAATCTCCGGACGAAGGTCGATCTCACCGACCGTCTCGCCCTTGACATTCAATACAGGAGCGCGCATCTCTACCTACCTCCCTTTCGCACCCGTTGCTTGCGGGCCTGCTTCACCTGCACCAGCCCGCCCCGCGATCCCGGCACACTGCCGCTGATCGCCAAGAGATTGCGCTCAGGATCCACGATCACGACCTCCACATTTTGGGAGGTCACGCGACGAGCGCCCATGTGACCAGGCATTCGCATACCTTTCCAAACGCGACCGGGTGAGGCACACGCGCCAATAGAACCGGGCGCGCGATGGCGATCAGATTGACCATGCGTAGCCGGGCCGCCGGCAAAGCCGTAACGTTTCACAACGCCAGCGAAGCCGCGTCCCTTGGAAATTCCCACCACGTCAACCCGTTCACCGGGCTCGAACACGTCCGCTTTGATCATATCCCCAATCTCATAATCGGTCTCGTCTCTGCTGCTTAGACGAAACTCCCTAAGATGGCGCAAGGGCGGCAAGTTATTCTTGTTAAGATGCCCAAGCTGTCCCTTGGTCAGGTGCTTACGCTTTGTCTCTTCAAATCCCAGTTGCACGGCGCGGTAACCGTCACGTTCTTCGGTACGGACCTGCGTGATGTAGCAGGGGCCGGCCTCAATAACCGTCACGGGAACAACCTCGCCGTTATCAAGGATGACTTGCGTCATGCCAACTTTTCTACCTAAAATACCTTTCATCTTTCTCCACATCTCCTTGGGACTGCCAGGGCGTCCAATCCGCACACGCCACCGCATCATCCCTCAGTCTGGCCCACATCACCCCCCCCGGTTTTTTGCGCCCCATAGTCCAGGCCACCAGGGGGGGTGTTCGTGTGCTTGTCAGCCAGTGGTCAAGCTGTGAAATTAGAGCTTGATCTCGATATCCACGCCCGCCGGCATATTCAGCCGCATCAACGTATCAATGGTCTTCGAATCCGGCTCCACGATATCAATCAACCGCTTATGGGTACGAATCTCGAAGTGCTCATGGCTGTCCTTATCGATGAACGTCGACCGCCGCACGGTAAATCGCTCAATGCGCGTGGGCAAGGGGACCGGGCCTTTAACTGCCACGCCCGTCCGCTCCGCCGCCTCCACAATTCGGCGTGCTGACTCATCGAGGATTCGATGATCGTAGGCTTTGAGTCGAATTCGAATGCGTTGTTTGCTCATAGACCACCTAGCTCGTTATACACTCGTTTATTCCAACACCTTGGTGATGGCACCAGAGGCAACCGTCAGGCCACCCTCGCGGATAGCGAAGCGAGAACCTCGCTCCAGCGCGACGGGGTAGATCAGCTCTACTTGCATCTCGGTGTTGTCGCCGGGCATGACCATCTCGACGCCTTCCGGCAACGTGATCTCGCCCGTCACATCCATGGTGTTGATGTAGAACTGTGGCTTGTAGCCGGAGAAGAAGGGCTTATGTCGCCCGCCCTCGTCCTTCTTCAGCACGTAGACCTCGCACTTGAAGCGCTTGCGCGCCTGGATGGAGCCAGGAGCGGCGACGACGATACCACGTCCCACCTCGTCCTTGCCCACACCACGGAGAAGCAGTCCGGCGTTGTCACCAGCCACAACCTTTTCCAACGTCTTATGGAACATCTCCATGGACGTCACAACCGTCTTTTGAGGCTCGTCGCTCAAACCAACCAGCTCAACCTCGGTATTGGGTTCCATTGACCCACGCTCAACACGCCCGGTAACCACCGTACCACGGCCTTTGATGGAGAAGACATCCTCAATGGGCATGAGGAACGGCTTGTCCTCATCGCGTACCGGCGTGGGGATGTATTCGTCGACCACGCGCACCAGTTCGAAAATCGGCGCATAGGTCGGATCATCGGGGTCGTCGCTCTCGCAGTTCAGCGCTTCGAGAGCGGAACCGCGCACGATGGGTGTCTCATCGCCGGGGAAGCCGTAGGAATCCAGCAGCTCGGCGATCTCCAGCTCAACCAGCTCCAACAACTCCGGGTCATCCATCAAGTCAACCTTGTTCAGGAAGACAACGATGGCGGGCACCTCAACCTGACGAGCCAGCAGAATGTGCTCGCGCGTCTGCGGCATCGGGCCGTCAACTGCTGAGACCACCAGAATCGCGCCGTCCATCTGGGCCGCACCGGTGATCATGTTCTTGATGTAGTCGCGGTGACCGGGGCAGTCCACGTGTGCGTAGTGACGGTTCTCCGTCTCGTACTCCACGTGGGAGATAGCGACGGTCAAAATCTTGGACGCATCACGACGGAACATCTTCGCATCCGCCTTGGCGACGTCATCATACCCACGGTACTCCGCCCAACCCTTCAATGAAAGGGTCTTGGTAATAGCCGCAGTCAGAGTGGTCTTGCCATGGTCAATGTGACCAATCGTGCCAACGTTGACATGAGGCTTAGTCCGCTCAAAAGTCTCCTTAGCCATTGCATTCTCTCCTTTTTACCTGATTATAAATCCATACCACTTTGTGTTTCAACTACCGTAGAGGATCTCGTTCACCTTGCGAGAATCGACCGGCTCGTAATGATCGAACTCCATGGTAAATGTCCCTCGCCCCTGCGTTCCACTTCGCAAGTCAGTAGCATATCCGAACATCTGCGCCAAGGGCACGTACGCCCGCACCGCCTGGACATCTCCTGGGCGCGGCTTCATCTCCTGAATGCTGGCGCCTCGCATGTTGAGGTCACCCAGCACATCACCGACGAAGTCTTCCGGCGCAACCACTTCCAGATCCATGACCGGTTCCAGCAATGTCGGCGAAGCGGCTTCGATGGCCCTTCGCAATGCCTGAGCGGCGGCGGCCTTAAAAGCCATCTCCGTAGACCGCTCCTCATCGACACTCGCATCAACCAGCCGGACCACCAATCCCACTAGCGGGTATCCCGCTAGAAAACCACTATCCATCGATTCCAGCACACCAGCACGCACGGCATCCCTAAAATCGGCGGGCAGAGTCAACGTATCGACCTCGTTATCGAAACGCATCTCGGTGCTATCTTCTGTCGGCACGACCTCCAGCACCACCCGCGCATACTGAGGCTTACCCGCCAGCATCCGGTTGAAGACGACCTCTGCCGAGGCTCTCTCCGTGATGGTCTCACGATAGGCGACTCTTGGTCGCCCCACCGTGGCTTGCACGTTGAACTCGCGCAACATGCGATCCACTAAAATCTCCAGGTGCAACTCCCCCATCCCAGAGATGATGGTCTGACCTGTTCCCTCGTCGTAGCGGATGCGGAAGGTCGGATCTTCTTCTGCCAGGCGATCCATCGCCTCATTCAGGCGATCTTGATCCGCCAACGTCTTGGGCTCCACGGCCACGGAGATCACCGGCTCCGGAAAATCGATGTTCTCCAGTACGATGGGCGCGTTGACCGCGCTCAGCGTATCACCCGTGAAACTCTCCTTCAAGGCGACGGTTGCCCCGATGTCACCAGCGCAAATCTCGTCTACGTCCTCACGGTGATCAGCGAACATCCGCATCAACCGCGAGATGCGCTCGCGCGCATGTTTGCCCGCGTTATAGACAACCCGTCCCTGCCGAATAACGCCTGAATAAACGCGAAAATAGGCCAAGCGCCCTGCGTACGGATCGGTCGCAATCTTGAAGATTAAGGCGGCCAAGGGCGCCGATGGGTCTGCCGGACGCTCCTCAATGCCCTTCTTGGTCTTCCCCTGCACCGGCGGAATGTCCGTCGGCGCAGGTAGATACTCCACCACGGCGTCCAACAGCGGTTGAAGGCCTTTGTTGCGCAACGCCGACCCACACAAGACCGGTTGTACATCGCCCGCAATCGTCGCAGCGCGCAATGCCTTGCGCAAATCCGCCGCTGGGATCGACTCACCGTCGAGGTAACGCATCATCAGCGCGTCATCCGTCTCAACGATAGCTTCAATCATCCACTCTCGCGCTGCGCTGGCGTCTTCCTCCACGTCGTCTGGTATGGGAATCTCTTCTGGCGTGGCACCCAACTCGCCTTCCCAGACGATGGCCTTCCACTCCAGCAGGTCGACGACGCCACGAAATCTCGCCTCCACGCCGATGGGCCACTGAATCGCCACCGGGTTCGCATGCAGACGTTCGCGCATGGTCCCCATAGCGTGCGCAAAATCCGCACCCAGTTTGTCCATCTTGTTGATAAACGCAAGGAGCGGGACGCCAAAGCTCTTCGCCTGACGCCACACCGTCTCCGACTGCGGCTCCACGCCGGCAACACCGTCAAAAATGACGATTCCCCCGTCCAGCACTCGCAAACTGCGCTGCACTTCGGCGGTAAAGTCGATGTGCCCCGGCGTATCCACAATATTGATCTGCGAATCTTGCCAGAAACAAGTCACCGCTGCCGACGTGATAGTGATCCCACGTTCACGCTCCTGCGCCATCCAGTCCGTGACGGTCGTACCGTCGTCTACGTTCCCCATGCGGTGCGTCCGCCCGGTATAGTAGAGGATGCGCTCGGTCGTCGTCGTCTTGCCCGCGTCGATGTGGGCAATGATACCGATGTTACGAATATTCGAAAGTAAATGTGCGTTAGACATAACGTCTTAAGCCTCTTAGCCCCTCGTCCGGCGAAGCATCCGTCCCACGATGCGACTAATCGGCTGCCAAATTACCACCTTAAATGTGCAAAGGCACGGTTGGATTCCGCCATGCGGTAGGTTTCCTCGCGCTTCCGCACCGCAGCACCTGCTCCCTGAGCCGCATCCATCAGCTCGGCCGCCAGCTTGTTGACCATACCGCGCTCGTGACGATTGCGCGCCGAGGCAAGCAACCAGCGAATGCCCAGCGAGGTCTGGCGATAGGGTGGCACCTCCACCGGCACCTGATACGTCGAACCACCCACCCGCCGCGGCTTTACCTCGACCGAGGGCTTCACATTACGCATGGCCTCCTCAAAGACCTCCAACGCCGGTTTCTTCGTGCGCGCCTCAATCAGATCCATCGCATCGTACATAATCTGGCGCGCCAGGCTCTTTTTCCCCCCATACATCATCCGGTTGATGAACTTCTCAACCAGCACACTGTCATAACGAATGTCGGGCGTAATATCCCGCTTAGGTGGACGATACCTTCTTGGCATAGTAGACTCCTCAGCTTATCAGGACTTTTTCGTCCCGTACTTGGAACGCTGTTGCGAACGACCTTCAACCCCACTGGCATCCAGGGTCCCGCGCACGATGTGATACCGTACGCCGGGCAAGTCTTTCACACGCCCACCACGCACCAGCACCACCGAGTGCTCCTGGAGGTTATGACCTTCCCCCGGAATGTACGCTGTCACTTCAAGACGGTTGGATAGCCGCACACGCGCAATTTTCCGCAGCGCCGAGTTCGGCTTCTTGGGCGTCGTCGTTCGCACGATGGTGCAGACGCCACGCTTCTGTGGGTTTCCGCCGTCTACGCGCACCCGCTTGCCCTTCAATGAGTTATAATTGTACTGTAGGGCAGGCGCCTTGGACTTGCGCTTTTTACGATCGCGGCCCTTGCGAACCAACTGATTAATCGTGGGCACGTATTCCCTCCTGATAAATCCAGTGAATAAGGCCATCTGATATGGATGGCCTCTGATGTGCGACCTCTATCGAACCAATTCTCATTTTAACTTATCGAGAAACCTGGACAGTCTCCCTCTTGCGAAAGTGAATTCTACCATAAAGCCCAAAATCGTCAACCAAATAGCTCTGTTCTCTTCAAGGTTGAGGTGCAATGCGCTGGCAAACCACTATGCCCCCAGCCAACTTTCCACAAAATCCGGCGTCGAGTACGATGGCCTCGCACCCGACGCCGAACGGGTTACGTGTGTAAAATCCTTGGAAACCGGTCTATTCTCCGGATGCCCCGGTTCAGGAGGCTAGCGACGACGCTCTGGCGCCAGCCCCAGTAACCCCATGCCCAACTTAGGAATCTTGGCCTGACGGCGTTCGCGCGTGAAGCGCAAGACCTCACCGGAGTCCGTGATCGCCTCAACCGACAGTGCCAGGCTCTGCAGCTCCTTGACCAGCACCTTGAAAGACGCCGGGATGCCCGGCTCCTCGATGGGCAAGCCCTTGACGATAGACTCGTAGGCCTTGACGCGACCTTGCACGTCATCCGATTTGATGGTCAACATCTCCTGCAAGACGTACGCCGCACCGTAGGCCTCCAGCGCCCAGACCTCCATCTCACCAAAGCGCTGACCGCCGAACTGGGCTTTGCCGCCCAAGGGCTGCTGTGTGACCAGCGAGTAGGGCCCCGTCGAGCGGGTGTGCACCTTATCCTCGATCAGGTGATGCAACTTGAGCATGTAATTATATCCCACCGTGATGGGCTGATCGAAAGGCTCTCCGGTCTTGCCGTCATAGAGCCGCATTTTTCCCAGCGTGGGCAGCGGTTTGTTCGCTTCGATGCTGTATCGAGTCGCCGCTACAGGCAGTTCCTCTTCTGGCAGATCGTCCGTCGGCTGTCCCTGCTCTTCCATCCAGAGCTTCAGACAGACAACTTGCGCCTTCCGATCCGCCCTTTCCTGTTCCGATGGCTTGCGTTCGTCGTGCTCCCAGACCAGGAGATCCGCTGGGTCGTAGCCCAGTTCGCGCAACCACTCTGTGAGCACCGCGCGCCGCGCGTAGATATCATCATCGCGCAAGCGATCCACGTCATACCCGAGCCGTGAGAGCCACGCGACGATGTAAAGCAGACGCGCCTCATCGTCATCTAGCAGTTGCTCTAGGTCATACTCCTGCGCCTTCAGCCACGTCCAGGCCCGCTCCATGACCTCATCCCAGGCCTTGTCGATGAGCCAGGCGCGCGCCAGCTCTGCTGCAATCTGCTCCTCGTTGGCCCCGTCAAAGACCGGCGTGACCGTACGGAAGCCCAGGCGTTGGGCGGCCCACCCCAGGTGAGTCTCCAATACCTGACCGATGTTCATGCGACCCGGCACACCCAGCGGGTTGAGAATCAGATCAATGGACCGTCCATCTTCAAGGAACGGCATATCCTCCACCGGCACGACCTTGGAGATGACGCCCTTGTTGCCGTGACGGCCCGCCATCTTGTCTCCCTCGGTGATGGGACGGCGTTGCGCCAAGTAGACGCGCACCACCTTCTCCACGCCGGCAGGCAGATCGCGGTATTCATCGCGGGAGAAGACCTTGACGTCAACGACTTTGCCCTGCGCGCCGTGCGGCATGCGCAGGCTGGTGTCCTTGACGTCGCGCAGCTTCTCGCCAAAGATCGCTCGCAAGAGCTTCTCCTCAGGCGTCAGCTCCTTCTCACCCTTGGGCGTGATCTTGCCGACCAGAATATCGAGGGGGCCGACTTCGGCGCCCACGCGAATGACACCGGTCTCATCAAGGTCACTCAGCGCTTCCTCCGAGACGTTTGGAATCTCCCGTGTGACCTCTTCCGGCCCCAGCTTGGTATCGCGCGCCGTCAGCTCATGTTCCTCGATATGCACCGAGGTATATTTATCGTGACGAACCAGCCCCTCGCTCAGTAGAATCGCGTCCTCAAAGTTGCCGCCCTCCCAGGACATGAACGCCACCAGGACGTTCTGTCCCAACGCCAGGTCACCTCCCTCAGTTGAAGAGCTATCTGCCAGCACGTCCCCAGCTTCGACACGTTGCCCCTTCTGAACAATGGGATGCTGGTCAAAACAGGTGCTCTGATTGGAGCGGGTGTACTTGCGCAACTCGTAGACATCTATCTCCCCATCGTCACGCATGACGTTAATGTACTCCCCGGTCACGTTGAGCACCACACCGGGATGCCGCGCCAGAATGACCAACCCGGAGTTCTCCGCTGCCGGCCCCTCCATGCCGGTGCCGACCACGGGGGCCTCGGGCTTCACCAGGGGGACGCCCTGGCGCTGCATGTTAGAGCCCATCAAGGCACGGTTAGCGTCATCGTGCGAGAGGAAAGGGATCAATGAGGCCGAGACGCCTACGATCTGAATAGGCGCCACGTCGATAAAGTCCACGCGCGTGGGCGACGTCGAAAGGAACTCGCCCCGCTGGCGCGCCGAGATCCGCTCTTCGATGAAATGCCCATCCACGTCGAAGGGGGTGTTGGACTGTGCGATAACGTAGGCCTCTTCACGATCCGCCGATAGATAGATGACCTCGTCGGTCACTCTCGGCACGATTTTGACCGGCTCCGTGAGTGCGAGCTCGGCGATACGTTCGGCCAACTCGCGATCCACCACAGTCCCGCTCTCGGCGATCACGTCGCCGCTTTCGGGGTCTTGCACGTCTTCGCGCAAGGTCTCGCCTTCCAGCTCCTCGGCGTTATTGGGGACCACGCGCAACACGCGCCGGTAGGGCGTCTCGATAAAGCCAAGATCATTGACCCGCGCGTAGGCCGCCAACCGCCCGATCAGGCCGATGTTCGGCCCCTCTGGTGTCTCGATGGGGCAAATGCGCCCATAGTGACTGTGATGAACGTCACGCACGTCGAAGCCTGCGCGCTCACGCTTGAGACCGCCAGGACCCAACGCAGAGAGCGTGCGCTTGTGTGTAAGACTGGAGAGCGGATTGGTTTGCTCCATGAACTGCGAGAGCTGGCTGGAGCCAAAGAACTCCCGCATCGCCGCCACCACCGGGCGGATGTTAATCAGGCTGACCGGGGTTGGCGACTCGTCGCGGATACTCATGCGCTCCTTGACGACGCGCTCCATCCGCACCAGGCCGATGCGCAGCTTAGCCTGCACCAACTCGCCCACGGTCTTCACCCGCCGGTTGCCCAGATGATCCATGTCGTCCGGGCCGGCGACACCGTTGTTGATGTGAATCATGCGGCGCACGAAGGCTACCAGATCTTCTTTAGTAATCGTCTGGATTCCTAGCGGAATATTTAATCCCATGCGCTGGTTCAGCTTGTAGCGCCCCACCCGCTGTAGGTTGTACCGTTGCGGATCAAAGATCTGAGAGATCATATACTCGCGCGCGTTATCCAATGTCGCGGGATCCCCCGGTCGCATGCGGCGGTAAAACTCTACCAACGCCGCCTCGGCGATGGTATGCCCTTCTTTGAGGTCGAGCTCCGGCTCCTGTCGAATCGTGGTCAGGACCCAAGGATTGTTGGGGTCATTGTCCGCTTCCTCGAAGAGCGCCGTGATCTCTTCGTCGGTACCTTCCTGCAAGACGTCGCTGTGCAACTCGTCGTCGACAGCCGCCAACGCTCGCAGAAAGAGCGTCACGGGGATGATGCGTTTCCGGTTGAAGCGCAAGGTGAGATACCCCGACTTGCGGGTCTCAAACTCCATCCACGCGCCGCGATCCGGAATCATCTTCGCCGTCGCCAGACGGTACCGACCATCTTCTTCGATATCGAAGTAGACGCCCGGCGAGCGGATCAACTGACTGACGATCACTCGCTCGGTGCCGTTGATAATGAATGTAGCGTTCTCTGTCATCAACGGCAGATCCCCCATGAAAATCTCCTGCTGGACGATCTCGCTGGTCTCACGGTTCACCAACGCTACGTCCACGTAGAGGGGCACCGAATAGGTCAAGTCGCGGTCGATACACTCCTGTTGCGTGTGTTTGGGGTCGTCGAAGCGATAGGAGAGATCAAACTCCGCCTCTTCCGCTCGTTTTCCGGGAAGATACAAACTCAACTGCCCGTTGTAGCTCTCCACGGGCGATATCTCATCAAAAAGGTGTCGGATTCCCTCCTCCTGGAGCCACTGATACGATTTCAGTTGGACTTCGACAAGACCCGGCAAATCCAGTACACTGGAAATCCGCGCGTATGACTTTATACCCAGGTCGGTATCTCGCATGCTAATTTTCTTCCTCCTGGAGTCTTCTGCGATCACTCCCTTCCGGGAGCGCGCACCTCCGCAATAAGCCAGACGAAAACAACAAAGTGAAGCAGGGCCTAGACGCCCGCTTCAGCGAAAAACAGTCAGGCGACTCCTGTGCAGGAGCGCCCAATGGACATGACGTGCCTTATGACTGCACTAAGGGAATAACTTCCCGACTCCTGAAACAGCTCTAAAAGTGTCATCCAGAGAATTCGCGGAAGGCCCTTGCCACAAGCCTCAATTCCCTTGATCTCTGGCGTGTCGGCTTGACAGCGACGGGAACTCCTATTTTTACGGGCCTAACCTCACTCAACCGGTATTCCTTTTTCCATGTCCAATGGCTTTTCCATCCCTCCTGTTACCTCGACGGAGGCAATGCCCAAATCATAGTTATCCACGAAAAGCCAATAGAGTATTATAACATACTGTCCTACAACGTCAAAATTTCCGGGATTTCCCATAAGGCCGCTGCTGTCCACGGAGTCCCTTGTTTCTTCACCACAGAGAGCGGGCAAACGAAGCAGTTCCAGGGTCGCTCAAACACCATAGGCAGCTTCCCATCATGTTTCCCCCCGCATCAACCCCAGCTTCGTTTGCCTTGCTTTCGTCTACGCAGTTTCTACGGTACAGAGGGCGTTTTCACCAGCAGACTCGCTTCGAAATCCCGAGCGCTGAATACGCAGAGAAAGACCCTGGTTTTTCTCTCTGTGCCCGCCTCGGGCTCTGCGGTGAGAGGTGGGCAATCACCAACAAAAACTGCTAACGTTGGAGCTCATCTGGAGGCTGTCTGCGGTTCCGGTAACCCGTAGACGCCCTGATACGATCTCGGCAATAAGGCTGCGATCCGTCGCATGATGAGATCCGTCGCCTCTGTCAGCTCCTGAGAGTTAAGTCGCCCCATCTTCGGCAGATAGAAGGGCGCGCCATAGACAACCCGCAGTTCTGGACGCCGTAGGCGGCGAAGTTCAGGCAACATCTGCTGCGTTCCCGTGATCCCCACAGGGACGATGGGGACCTCCACCCGCGCGGCCAGAAACGCGGCGCCCGGTCGCCCTGGCTGGAGATCCGCCGTGGCTGAACGTGTGCCCTCCGGCGCAACGCCCAGCACCTTTCCTCCACGCAGAATCTGCACCGCTTTGAGCAACGCCTCCCGGTCGAAGTCTGTGCGCCGGACCCAGATACCACTCACCGTGTTCACGAACCAACGGAAGAAGGGGTAGTCCTGGTATTTTGCCGCCACCAGCGCATGCACCTGCCGTGGACAGGTCGCACCTAACAGCGGGGTGTCTAACCGGCTGATATGATTGGTCGCCAGCAAGAACGCCCCTGTCTCCGGGATATGTTCAAGCCCTGTGACGTGCAAGCGGGCCAGTGTACGGAAGAGAACAATCGAAGCAACACGAACCCGTCGATATTTTTTGTCCATGGTCTGACAACATCCTCACTTTGCAATCGGGTTACTGCATCTTGACGACGCGCACGGCGGCGGCTCAATTGGCCCTGTGCCCCCACGCAAGCACGTCAAAGGCCGCCGGTTCGCTCTCACCCCGGGGCGTCAGCAGGACCGAAAACGACGTGGCTGCGCCTCCAAGCTCGTCGGCCTCTAGCACCGCCTGACGGTAAGCCAGCACCCGCCCTTCTGCATCACGCAGGGTCACCACGACCGTGATGCGTGCCAATGCATAGCCACTTTCGTTGACCACGCGCCCCCTGACGCGGTATTGTGGCCCGGCAAACGCTCCCTCTGTCCCCTGAACCGGCAGCGGCACAAAGGCAGCGGTGATGGCGCCCACGTTTTCAGCCCGCAGGAGTTCAACCTGCACGCCCGCGTCCTCCGGCACCTCCTCGGAAAAGAGGAGGTGGAACGGCGCCGTTCGCTCCGGCGGAAGGTAATCCGCCGCCGCCAGCGTGATGTCGGAAGCTACCCTGACCCCATCCTTGTTCACCAACGTCACCCGGGCCTGAAGATTTGTCACCGGCACGGCAGTGGTATTACGGATCTCGCCCATGCACCAGACCCCGCCCACGGCTGTGGGGTAAAGCGCAAGACCCTGCACGTCCAACGGCACAGGCGTCGGCGTAGGCAGAAGAAGCATATCCTGCGGGTCCGCAACCGCCGATTCACCCTCATCCTCACCGATGGGAATGATCAACGATTGTCCGATACTCAACGCGTTGGGATTGTCCAGGCCGTTGGTCTCCTGAATGGCCTCCGACGCCACACCGTATTCAATGGCGATCCCAAAGAGCGTGTCCCCCGCTCCCACGATGTGAATCACCGGGGTCGGAGAGGGCGTGGGTGTGAACGTAGGCGTCGGCGGAATGGGCGTCAGAGGCACGGCCTGCGCGTTATCGGTCGGCGTGATGGCCGGCGCAGTCCCCGGAAGAGGAACTGTCGACGTCCCGGTCACTTTGGGTGGAGGCGGCGTAATCACCGAACCACACCCCGCTCCTAACGCTAAGACCAGTAGCAGCAGTGCTACGCGCCGTCCAAGCCCCCGTCTCCTTAGCATATCCACAGTCGAAGAGTATACCACAGACGCCACGAAAAACAAGATAATTATCTATGGAACCAGGGGCGAACAAACGCAGTGGAACGAGGTCCGCAAACAGCACCAACAAGTTCAGCCCGACTCAGATTCAGCGACGATGTCGGCCTGTCGAAGCGCCTCATGATCAACCAGAGTCTGCCGAGGCACGAAGGTCTGCCAGGCGTACCACCCGCCCAGGACGAGCCACGGCAGCGCAATCGTGCCCCAGAGAAAGGGGCCAGCCGGCAGGTATGACGCAGCAGCAAATCGATCCAGGTTGAAGAGGATCAGCGCCACAGACGTCCAGACGGTGAGGAAATTGGGGATGGCGTCGCCAGAGTGCACCAGACCCAGACCAGGCGCGCGGCGCTTCGTGAAAGGCCAGAAGAGATTACTGCCCATGTAGCCCAGCTGATCCTCCAGAACGTGCCCGGCGAACCCCACGCCTGCGACTACCCCGACCCAACGACCGAAGAGCAGGCCAAAGATGACGCCAGCGACGAGCGCCAACGTCAGACTATGCGACCAGCGCCGGTGCCAGTCGAGAAAGTGGACGTAGAGCTGATCTTCGCTCCGGGCGAAGCGGAAGGACGGTCCGCTGAAGATATTGATTTTGTACTCGTCGCTGTACGTGTGAACCAGCGGCACGCCGACCTTACGCCGCGCCTCCGCTCTAGCCTCGGGCTCTGTACCGGCGTAGGGCACCTGCCCGGTGTTGACCAACGGCCCCACCCGCACCGCCACCTCGCCGGCCTCGGGATCGAAACGAATGCTGTACTCGCGCCAGAGGTCCGGCCCCAGGCGGATGGTGTGCGCCATCACGTTCTGATCGTCGCCGCTCTCGTAGGCGCGGCGCATCGCGGCTACCAGCGCATCGGCGACCGCCTCCGGGTCGGGGTCAACGCCGGGATCGATCTCCACGTCGTACGTCTCGAAGTAGCGGGCGAACTTGAAATCGAGGGTATCCGGCAGAATGCCGCCAATGCCACCCAACATGGGAATCAACAGACCGGCAGCGCCAGCTGCCACAACCTCCGGGAAGAAGGTCGCCAGCGCCACGCCCGTGGCGAAATGGGAGATACCTTTCACACGCGCCTCCTCACAAGAAAACTTCCGGGATGCAGCCGCATCCCGGAAGATCAAGACCGATGCCTACTCCTTCTCGTACGGCTGACCGTCAGCGGCGGGCGGACGCGACTGCCCGACGACGCCGGCCAGCACGACCATGGTGACCAGGTACGGCGCCATCAGCAGGAACTGCGAGGGGATGGGCACCCGCAGAATTGCCAACTTGGTCTGCAGCGAGTCGGCGAAGCCGAAGATAAGCGAGGAGCCCAACGCACCGACGGGGTTCCAGTTTCCGAAGATCATGGCGGCCAGGCCGATGTAGCCTTTACCGGCGGTCATCAGCTCGTCGAAGCGCGCCACCGAACTGAGCACCAAGTACGCGCCGCCCAGCCCGGCGATCATCCCGCCGAGGATGACGTTGATGTAGCGCACCTTGAAGACGTTGACGCCCAGCGTGTCGGCCGCGCGAGGGTGTTCGCCCACAGCGCGCGTCCGCAGCCCCCAGCGGGTGCGGAAGAGCATCACGGTGATGACCACGACCAGGATCAACATGAGATAGACGATTAACGTGTTGTCGAAAAGCGCCGGCCCGATGATGGGAATCCGGCTCAACAGCGGCAGAGGAATTGATCTGAAGGTCGGGGGACTGTTCAGCGCGGCGTTTTTCTGAAGATACCGCGAGCTGAAGTAGCTGGTGAGACCGGTCGCCAGAATGGTGATGGCCGTCCCGGCCACAATCTGATCGACTTTATAGCGGATGGCGAGCACCGCCAACAACGCGCCCATCAAACCGCCGGCAAAGAGCGCAGCAAGCAACCCCCACCATTGGCTCTGCGCCACGCTGCCAATAAGTGCGGAGAGAAAAGCGCCCGAGAGCATCATGCCTTCGATGCCGATGTTGACGACGCCGCTCCGTTCGCACATGACGCCGCTCAACGCCGCCAACGTGATGGGCACAGCGCGGAGCAACGTCGAACCGATCATGCCCGCCAGATTCATCGACCTGCCCCGCGCCGCCCACGTGAGAAAGGCCAGCACAAAAGCGCCTACAACCGCGCCCAGCACGAGATTGACGCGCTTGAAGCGCTTCACCAGCTGCCAGACGCCCAGAAAGGCGGCAAGCCCGGCAAACAGCAGCACCCCGACGCGTGTAGAAAAGACTAGATCAGGCAACTCAGCGATCTCACCGCGCGTCACGTTGAGCGTGAATGTGGTTTGTTGACCCACTTCCGTGCCCGGCAAGAACAGCACCAATATCGCAAGGGCGAAGATCAAGAAAGCGATCCCCATGCCGCGTGCTTTGCGCTCCGCGTATTTAACACTATCTGTCATGGCATACCTCCTACATCTGGCCCCAGCCGCGCGTCAGGACGATTTCCTCGCCCTTTTCAAGCCCGCGCAGACGGTACAGGCTGCGGATAATCTCCGGGGCCGCGATAAAGACAATGATCAGCCCTTGCAAAATTGAGATGATATCGATGGGTACTTTTGCCACGCCCTGCATATTCGTCGCCCCGGCGCGCAACGCACCGAAGAGCAGCGAGGCCAAGACGACGCCCAGAGGGTGGCTCTTACCCAGCAGCGCCAACGCGATGGCGTCGAAGCCGTAGCCTGCTGAAAAGGCGTTGGGCATAAAGCGAATCACACCCAGAATGTCCGCCGGCGCCGCCAGGCCCGCCAACGCCCCGCTCAACGCCATGGTGATGACGATGGTGCCGGGGACGTTGATGCCGGCATAACGCGCCGCGTTAGGGCTTTGTCCCACGGTGCGAATTTCGTAGCCCAGCGTGGTCTTGTACAACAGCCACCAGACAATCACGGCCGCCGCCAGCGCCAGGAAAAAGCCCGCGTTGAAGCGGATGCGGGGATCGTTGGGGAAGAACTGCGGCAGATAGGCCGTCGGTTGCACCTGCGGGCTGACCGGTCGGAACCCCGGTCGCGCCATGGGGCCGCCAACGTCCAGCATAAACTCCGCCAGGCGATAGGAGATGTAGTTCATCATAATGGTGTTGATCACCTCATGCGCCCCTGTCTGGGCCTTGAGGACACCAACGATACCGGCCCAGATCGCGCCTCCGGCCATGCCCGCCAGCAACGCCAGGGGCAGATGGATAAACCAGGGCAAGCCGGTGATGCTGTACCCGACAAAAACAGAGGCCAGACCACCGATGAAGTATTGACCTTCTGCACCGATGTTGAAGAGACCGCCCTGGAAGCCGATAGCCACCGCCAATCCGGCGAAGATGTACGGGGTAGCAATGCGCAGCGTCTCCGTAATATGATAGACATTCCCAAAGGCGCCGACGAAAAAGGCGCCGTAGGCCAGCGTGATGGTTTCCCACGCCTGTCGCAAGCCAGGCCCCACCCCTTCACCAAAAGCGGCGAGCACCTGCTCATCGGTAAACGCGATGAGCAGCGCGCCCAGAATCATCGCGCTCACAATGGCCAACAGCGGGATCAGCAATTCGCGCGAGGCGCCCTTTACCACATCCAGCCAGGTCTTTGATCTGTTATTTGCTTTCGCCTCTGCGCTCATGCTACCTCCCCCATCTGCGCTGGCGCTTCGTCTCCAGCTTGGATCCCAGCCATCAGCAGGCCGATCTCTTCCTTCGTCGCCTCTTCTGTGGGCATCACGCCCATGATCTCTCCCTCAAACATGACGACAATGCGATCCGCCAGGGAGAGCACCTCATCGAGCTCCGCCGAGACCAGAAAGACGGCTGCGCCCTCGTCGCGTTTCCGCACCAACTGCGAGTGGATGTACTCAATAGAGCCCACGTCCAAGCCCCGCGTCGGCTGTGACGCGATGACCAATTTCACGTCGCGGCTCAACTCCCGGGCCACAATGACCTTCTGCTGGTTGCCGCCGGAGAGATTGCTCACCGGCGTCATAATGCTGGGCGTGCGCACGTCGTATTCCTCGACCAGCATCTCTGCGCGATCCATGATCGCCTCTGCCCGCATGACCATGCCCCGCGCGATGGGCGGCAAGTAATACGTGTTGAGGATCAGGTTATCGGCGATAGGATAGCCGAGCACAAGACCATCGGCCTGACGATCCTCGGGAATGTGTGCCGATCCGGTCTCCGTGATGATGCGCGGCGTCGCGTTGGTCACGTCCTTCCCTAACAGCTGGACGGTGCCGCCGACGGCCTCCCGCAAACCGGTCAGCACCTCGACCAGCTCGGTCTGACCGTTACCCTGCACGCCCGCCACCCCCACGATTTCCCCTGCCCGCACCTCGAAGGAGATGCCCTTCACCGCCATCCCGCCGCGATCCCTCATGGCCTGCAGACCTTCGACCTTGAGCACCGGCTCTTCAGGTTCCGCCGGCTCCTTGGGGACGGTCAGGATCACCTCGCGCCCGACCATGAGTGAGGCCAGATCGCGCTGCGTGCTGGTCTCGGGATCGGCGGTCCCGACCATCTTGCCATCACGCAGCACGGCAATGCGGTCAGAGAGCGCCAACACCTCTTTCAGCTTGTGGGAGATAAAAATCACCGACTTGCCCTGCGAGACCAGGGAGCGGATCACTTCGAAGAGACCTTCCACCTCCTGCGGCGTCAGCACGGCCGTTGGCTCGTCCAGAATCAGAATATCGGCGTTGCGATAGAGCAACTTGATGATCTCCACACGCTGCTGCAGGCCGACGGGCAATTCACCGACCAGCGCCTCAGGATCAACACCCAGGCCGTATCGCTCTGAGATCTCGTGAATGCGATCTGCCGCATCCTTGCGATCTAAGAAAACGCCGTTCTTAATGGACTCCATGCCCAACATCACGTTCTCCGCCACCGTGAGCACCGGCACCAGCATGAAGTGCTGGTGGACCATACCAATGCCCAGGTCGATGGCGTCGTTGGGCCCCTGAATATCCACCTTTTCGCCCCGGATATAGATGTCGCCTTCATCCTGAGTGTAGAGGCCATAGAGCACGTTCATCAGCGTGCTCTTGCCGGCGCCGTTCTCGCCAAGCAAGCCCAACACCTCGCCTTCGTGCAGCGTCAGATCGATGTGATCGTTGGCCAGCACGCCCGGGAAGCGTTTGGTAATCCCCTTGAGCTCCAAAACTGGGGGCATAAGCTTCCTCCTACGTTAATAAATAATCTCTGAGTTCAATTTGGTATCAGGAGTCTAAAAAAAACGTTCCTTTCAAAGGCTCAAAGCCCCTGAGATGGGGACGCAGATGTGTGGGCCCCACCCATCCGTTCGACCCCGTCCCCGGAGCCGAGGATCTTCTTCAAAGTACCGCGTATCAGACCTACCCTATCGCGGCGCGATAGGGAAAGCAAGAAACATACCAGGAATAGTAGTAGACAAAATGCGTAATGCACGGATGATCACATCACATGCACTACGCATCATCATATCCCTCTTGTTAAGGATAGATCTAGCTACCTATCACTTTGATTGCTAAAACCATCCTCTTCTCCGTCATTCCGCTCGGAATGTCGATTTTTGGCACGGAAGCCTGCCCTGAGCATGGCCGAAGGGCCTGCCCTGAGCATAGCCGAAGGGCC
>CAYVKR010000005.1:0-37099 GCA_964452025.1 uncultured Anaerolineales bacterium | reverse complement strand
CACGCATCACGCAACACGATCCCGTTTGTGAAAACACCATAACCATCCTTCATCCACTATCACCGTAGCATCTTCGCTCTCCAGCACGTTGCTGATGCCACGCGCCGGGCCGAAGTGCAGCACTTCACCGTCCAGCGGATAGCGCAGACCGGACGTGGTCACGCCGCGAGCGTCGCCGCCCAGCGGGACGAGAGAGACGGTTTCGCCCGGCCGTCCGCGCAGCGTCAGCATCTCCCCGCTGCGAATCAGGCGGATCTCCCAGGCGCCACCGACCATGCGCACGTCGTGTCCTTCGAGCTCCGGCAGCGCCAGCAGCAGCAGGTTGGCGAGCGCCTGATCGGGTCGTCCACCCAGTGCTGCCAGCACGACGATGTCGGCTTCAGGCTCGTGATTGGCAGCCCAGAGCAGCGCCAGCTCCAGATCGGTCTCGTCCTTAGCGGGCGGATGCGCGTGAATGCGCGTCCCCGCCTCCTTCAACGTCTCGATGGTCTCCGAAGAGAGCGAGTCGAGATCGCCGATGACGTGATTGAGCGCGAGGCCCACGTCGAGCGCGTGCTGCGTGCCGCCGTTCGCGGCCACGAGCAGATCATCCGACGTGATCCAGCGCGCGATCTCACTCGCCGGATCCTCCAGGATGCCGTTCGCAAATATCACAATGCGCATAAGTAGTCCTTGCTAAACGAAAAACCCCGCCGGCTCTAAGGCTCAGCGGGGTTGAATTTCAGACGCTCCCTCCGCTGGCATGATCCAGATCAGGTTCAAGGGTCGGCGCCGGTTTAGGCACCCTCTCAGCCTGGTTCCTCAGGCTCCCCTGGTACAGTTATCAGCTTGTAAAGTTTTGACTATACTTAAATCATACCACAATCTTGTAAATCATCAAACAAAGCACGTTTTCCGATGTGAAGTTGGGCGCGATCTAACAGAGGACCGCGCCCAATCCAGAATTTACAGCATCACCTTGGGCTGATACTCACCCCAGACGTCGCGCAGGACGCCGCAGATTTCGCCCAGGGTGCAATCGGCCTCGACGGCAGCGATGAAGAGCGGCATCATAGGCGTGCGCTCAGCCTGCGCGCCCTCGCGGATGCGGTCGAGCATGGCGGAGACGCGGACGTTATCGCGCTTCTTACGGAGTTGCGCCAGGTGCTCACGCTGCCCCGCTTCGATGGATGGATCGACCTCAAGGCGCTCCAGGTCGTCGGATTTGATTTCTTCCTGGAACTCGTTGACGCCAACGATAACGCTTTCCCTCTTTTCTACAGCGCGTTGCGCCTCGTAGGCCGCCTCGGCGATCTCCGCCTGCATGTAGCCCTGCTCCACCGCCGACGCCGCGCCACCCAGTTCGTCGATCTCGTCGATGTACCCGAAGGCGCGAGCCTCGATCTCGTTGGTGAGCTGCTCAATCTGGTAAGAGCCAGCCAGCGGATCGACCACGTCAGCCACGCCAGATTCGTGGGCCAGGATCTGCTGTGTGCGCAGCGCCAGACGGACGCTGCTCTCGGTGGGCAGCCAGAGCGCCTCGTCCATGGAGTTGGTGTGCAGCGACTGGGTTCCGCCAAGAACGGCAGCCAGCGCCTGCAACGTGACGCGCACGACGTTGTTCATAGGCTGCTGCGCCGTTAAGGTCGAGCCGGCGGTCTGCGTATGGAAACGGAGCCGCCACGAGCGATAGTTCTCCGCGCCGAAACGCTCCTTCATGATACGCGCCCACATGCGCCGCGCGGCACGAAACTTGGCGATCTCTTCCAGGAAGTTGTTATGGGCGTTGAAAAAGAACGAAAGCCGGGGCGCGAAACTGTCCACGTCGAGGCCTACGTCCAACGCAGCCTGGACGTAGGCGATGCCGTTCGCCAGCGTGAAGGCCACTTCTTGCACCGCCGTGCTGCCCGCCTCGCGGATATGATACCCGCTGATGCTGATGGGATTCCACTTGGGGACGTTCTCGGCGCCGTAACGGAACGTGTCGGTGATCAAGCGCATGGAGGGACGCGGCGGGAAGATGTAGGTGCCGCGCGCCACGTACTCCTTGAGAATGTCGTTCTGGATGGTGCCGCGCAGTTGCTTCGGCTCAACGCCCTGCTCTTTAGCCACCGCGATATACATCGCCCAGAGCACCGAGGCTGGCGCGTTGATGGTCATCGACGTGCTGACCTTATCCAGCGGAATCCGGTTGAAGAGCGTGCGCATATCGTCCAGGCAGGTGATGGAGACGCCGACCTTGCCCACCTCGCCGATGGACATCTCGTCGTCGGCGTCGTAGCCCAACTGGGTAGGCAGGTCGAAAGCCACCGACAGCCCGGTCTGGCCTTGCTCCAGCAGATAGCGATAGCGTTCGTTGGACTCCTCGGCCGAGGCATAGCCCGCGTACTGGCGCATAGTCCAGAACCGACCGCGATACATGGTCGGCTGGACGCCGCGCGTGAAGGGATACTCGCCGGGGAACCCCAAATCCTCCAGATAGTCAACGTCGACTTCGGGCGGTGTCAGGATCTGCTCGACCGGGATGCCGGAGAGCGTCTCGAACTGCGCCTGGCGCTCTGGGTAGCGATCCGTCACTTTCTTGAGTGTGCTCTCCTGCCAGCGCTGCTTCTCTTCCAAAATCTTCTCGTCTTCAGACGTCATAGTTCCTCCTCAGATCAACGGATTTGCCGGACGTTAACAAACGATAGGTCACAGACTCTCCAGCTCGTCGAGCATCTCCTCCAGCAGGTCGAAGCCGCCCTGCCAGAACTCAGGCGACGCCATGTCGAACCCGGCCTCGCTGATGATGTGCTCCGGGCTGGCGGAACCGCCGTAGGAAAGGATGCGCAGATAGTCGGGCACGAAGTCCTCACGGCCCACGGCCTTGTACTTGCGGTAGAGCGCCAGCACCAGCAGATTGCCGAAGGCGTAGGCGTAGCAGTAGAACGGCGTCTTGAAGATGTGCGGGATGGCGATCCATTCCAGCCGGAAATCCTCGCTGATCTCAACGGCGTCGCCAAACTGCTCCGCAAGGTTTTCCAGGTACACAGCCTTCAGATCGTCGGGCTTGGCGCCCTCTTCGATCATCTGATGGGCCTCTTTCTCGAAGATGACGAAGTAGGCCTGGCGCGCGATGGTCGCGTAAGCGTCCGCCAGCACATTGTTGAGCAGCGTGCGCCGCACCTCGACGTCTTTCTCCTCGCTCAACAGCTTGTCGGTAAGCAGCATCTCGCCGAAAACCGAGGCTGTCTCCGCCAGCGGCAGCGCCGAGTGAAAGGTCAGCGGCGAGTGTTCCGACGCCATCTGCCCATGCACGCCGTGTCCCAACTCGTGGGCCAACGTCGCCACGTCGTTGATCTTGCCGTTGTAGTTCACCAGAACCCAGGGCGTGATGGTAGGCAGCACGGTGTAGCAGAAGGCACCATCCATCTTGCGCGGGCGCACCTCGGCGTCCAGGTGCCGCTCGTCGATGATGCGCATGGCGCGATCTGCCAGCGTCGGCGAGAAGGCGCGATAGGCATCATCCACCATCTGCACGGCCTCGTCAAAAGGATAGGTCTTCTCGGCCTCGGTGAGCGGCGCGTAGATATCGTAGCGGCGCAACCGCTCCATGCCCAGCGCGTCGGCTTTGAAGCGGAAGTAGCGCTGGAAGAGATCTACGTTCTCACGGATCACCTGAAGCAACGTCTCGACGACTTCGTCGGGCACGTCATTATCCAGATTCTTCACGCTGATGGGGTTGGCGAACTCGCGCAACTCCACGTTCTCTGCGCGCCAATCGCGCACACGCGCCGCGTAAATCTGCGCCAGCACGTCCGCTTGCTCCTCGTAGACGCGGTAGAGCTCCTGATAGGCGGCTTTGCGCAGCTGCGGATCGGGGCTGAAGGCAAAGGTCATCAGCTGACCGCGCGTCAACTCTTTTTCCTCACCGTCCACCGTGAGATGATAAGTGAAGCCGGTGGTAATCATGTCGTAGAGCGTCAGCACCGTACTCATGCCGTTGACGTCCTTGATGTTGATGACGCGCTCCTCCGGCTCACTGAGCGTATGCGGTTTGAAGCGCCGCAGGCTCTCCAGAAAGTAGCGCAGATCGCCGCTGTTCTCCATCAGCCGCGCCGCCGCCTCATCGTCCAGCGACTTCCACCAGAGATCGAAGAAGAGCGTACAGTTCTTGAGATCGGCGGCGAACTGCTGCACCTTGGATCGGAACGCCAGGGCGTCTTGATCAGCCGTGTTCTCGGAGAAATAGAGATAACCGTAGCCGACCAGGCGCGAAGCCTCCGCGTAGAGCGCCTCGTATTCCCCCAGAATCTCCAGAAAGGTCGATTCAGACATGTCGGACGCCAGATCCTCGCGGCGCGCCTCAAACTGCCCCAGCTGCGCCTCGACATCTTCCATAAACCGCACCTGTTCGGCTGTGCCCGGTTCAGGCAACAGATCGTTCAACGTCCAGGGTTGTGGTTCGTATGTCATGCTTACCTCCACGATGCTATATCGGATATTGGTTTTTGCTTTTTGAGGGTCGCTGACCGGTTCTGGTCAGGACAAAGACAACGACGAGAAAGACCATCGTCAATAAGAAATCTCGCGCCCACAAAGATTGCGCATAGGGTGAACGATAGCCAATGAAACGGATGATCCAGAGCACCAGTTGATAGACGACTGCAAACGGAAAAGCCCATGTCATTGCACGACCCAGCCAAACCGGAATCGCCAGCACCATGAATCCGAGACCGAAGAGGCCGTACAGCCCGCCCAGCAGCGGAAGGGGGAGCGAGAGCATCTCCGGCTCCAACACCGTCAGCGCTTCCGGCACCAGCCCGGCTCTGAGTAGATTCACCGAGCCCATGAGAAGGAAGAGCACAGCCAAGATGCGACGTCGTTTCATCACGATGTGATTGTACCTCAAGATCTGGAAGCTGGAAGCTTGATGCTTGATGCGGTGTCACTTTATGGGTGGCTAGCAAATCCTATACGATAGGTGTCATCCCCTTACTCCTTACCTTCTCGTTTTTCGCACAACAAAGAACAGGTAGACGCCCTCCTCCGGCAGCGGTTCCTCGTAGAAAGGGCGGAGAAGAGCCGCCGTCAGGGAGAGGTTCCAGCGTCGCGGCACCAGGAGCCAACGCCCGGTCAGTTTTTTGGCGATGACGGTAGGCAGCCCCAGCGGGTGGCCCCACTCCAACGCCGCCAGAGCCCGCCGGGAGAAGTACGACCAGTAGCGCGCCACGCGCAAGCCGTGACATGCAAGCCGCGCCGTCCACGCCTCGGCATCATCGTAGTAGTAATGGCGCGAGATGCGGTCGAAGAGCCGCCGGTACGCCTCCGCCAGACCCTTGAGCCGCAGCGCATCCAGCGCCCGCGCCACGGAGAGGAAACGTCGAAAGTTGGGACCCGGCACGCAGAAGTGGAACCAGCCACCGGGACGCAGGACGCGAGCCACCTCAGCGATCACCGGCTCCACGTCGGGGATGTGCTCCAGCACGGAGTTGCTGACGACGGCGGCGAAAGAGCCGTCAGCGTAGGGCATGCGCGCGCCGTCGGCTTGATTGAGCAGCGCGTGGTGAGCGCGTTCGCGGGCTTCCTGCAACGGCGCCCACCACGGATCGAGCCCTACCTCGACGCCCTGGGGCCAGGCGACCTCGGCGAAGTGCCCATCACCGCAGCCGAGATCGAGCACGGGGTGCGGCATGGGCAGATCCGCGTAGAACCGCGCTTCCACAGAGCGTAACAGCGCGCGGAAGGCGGGCAGTTCCCGCAGCTGCCACTCGAAGGTATCGCGCGACTGCGCTTGTCTCAGCGTGGTCACGGCGTCAGGAACGGACATAGATCCTCGGCGGCGTAGATAGGATTAGCGTAGCCGAAGCTGTTGAGGAAAGAGAGCACTGCCTCGACCTCCGGCGCGTTCACCGCCTCGATGCAGCCGTAGGCCACGTTGCCGGTCTCCTGGTAACGGGTCCAGAAGCGCTCCGCCAGCGCCGCCACCGGATGTCCGGGCGTATCCACCGGATAGTCAGTCTGCAAGCGCTCGTACCGCATCTCGGCGTCAGGGAAGTTGCCCAGGTGCATGCCCATTGTGAGCAAACGCCACTGCGCCAGCGCCGTCAGCCACCGCCGCTCCTCGTAGGCATCGTAGAGACCGGCCCAGGGATCCAGATCATCGTCGTTGATCACCTGGAGATAAGCATCGAAAGCCGCATCGTAATCCTCGGCGTAGAGCGCCTGGTCGCCGTCTTGAAAAGCGTGATAGCGAAACCGAGGCGGCCCAACTCCTTCGGTGGCAAAAGTAATGACCTCACCGTTCCACCGCCAGGTCTCCGTGTAGGGGCGCTGCGGCCCGGCGCCCACCGATCCCATACCGGCGCTGTAGCCATGAATCTGCCCATCCTCAATCTTGAATACGGCGTAAGGCAGCGAGAACTCCCCGTCCATCTGATCCTGGAACTCACCATCGGCCCATGCCCAGACGCGGACGGTGAACCAGCAGGTGTGCGCGCCGCAATTGACGTCGGCAAAGGCCAGATCCGCGACTGCATCCGCCGTCAGATCGGCGATGCCCAGAGGCCACGTGAATCTCGCCATGCCCGGCGTGTAAGACATCAACGTCTCGACCGTGCCATCGCGGCAGGTGAAAATCGCCAGCGCGCCCGGCGGCGGGAAGGTTTCGACCTGTGCGTTGATAAAGGCAGCGACGGTCTCGGTCACGCCGTTCCCTGTCAGATCGCCCCGCAGCGGGCCGCTATCTGGCTCTGGTGGCAGCACATCCCATTCCCGCAACCCCGCCTGCAGTTGTACCAGGTCGCCGCCCTGAGCAAGGTAGGAGCGCAGCGCCTCGACGTAGGCGTCGGGAAACGTCGAGGGCCGATCCGGGAAGGCGACCGACTGCTGTGCCGGGCACGGGTCAGGTGTGGGCGAAGGGAGCGGCGAGGGCGTCGGTGTGGGCGCCAGCGTCCTAGTCGGAGCGGGGGTCGCCGATGGCGCAGGGAGCGTTGGCGAGCTAGTTTCCTCCGCCGGACGTAGCGCGACCAGCGTACATCCCAGGAGTAGCACGCTCAACCCTATGATCATGATAATGCGTACGTAAATACGGCTCATAGAACCTCGCTCCGTGAAATAGTCAACTGCTATCCGATTACCATGCTTTAGTATAGCCGCACGGGGAAGAATGACAACCTTTCTTATCATTTTAGTACATCCCGTTCATAAAGTCATCTTTTATTGAGAAGATGATTGCACAACCCACGAAGGAGCCTATAATAGAAGTATCCTGTTGGACTCTGCTTTTCTGCTGGTCTACGCGTGTCGATGAAAGTATCAGACTATGTACATGCCAATCACAAACGAACTCGAAAGCAAACTGACCATCGGGTAAGATCATTTTCTTCAAACCACGATAATCCATTTGACCGCCGCCCTGCGCAGTCAGATGATAGAATCTGAGAAGAATCGGAGTACGTAATGACACGCTATCTGGTTCCGGAGACGACGTGCCCAGTCTGCGGCACAAGCATCGACCTTGACAACGGCACAGTCGACGTCACCTGTCCCGGATGCGAGGCGATGCTGCACTTGCGTAACCGGCTCTGTCCGGAATGCGGCACGTACCCCAGTCAGCCACCAACCAGCTGTTCAAACTGTGGACTAGGGATGACAACACGCTGCCCTCAATGCGGTGCGCAGAACTGGACGGGGGAGACACTCTGTCAGACCTGCGGTGCGAGCTTAGATATCATCGCACGACTGACAGCGCAGACTGACACAGCGCAGCGTCTGCAAGATCAGATGAAGCGAGCCCAGGCGATCAAAGTCAAGGAAGAAGCAGAAAGGAGCATTCTATGCTTCACGAAGCACAGTTGACACGCTCATTGAAAGACCAGACAGTCCAGTGCCGCGTCTGCGAGCACTATTGCACGCTACAGCCGGAGGATTGGGGAAAGTGCGGTGTGCGCGTCAATCGCGACGGGACCCTATATCTGACGGTCTACGGAGAAGCCATCGCCGCTCACATCGATCCCATTGAGAAGAAGCCGTTGTTCCACTTCCAGCCCGGCACCAGCGCATTCTCCGTGGGAACCTACGGCTGTAACTTCACCTGTCAGTGGTGCCAGAACTGGCAGCTCTCGCAAGTCCGCCAGCGCGAGCCTCATGCACCGCGCGCGGACGATCTCTCGCCTGAACAGATCGTGGACATCTGCCGGGATCGCGAGATCCCAACTATCGCCTACACGTACAACGAGCCCACCGTCTTCTTCGAGTATACGTACGACACTGCAAAACTGGCCCACGAACACGGCCTCAAGAACGTTTACGTCTCCAATGGTTTCATGACTGAGGAGATGCTGGACGTGCTGACACCCTATCTAGATGGAATCAACATCGATCTCAAAGGGTTCACTGACGCGCTGTACGAGGACTACGTCGGAGCACGGTTGGCGCCGGTCAAACGCAACATCACCTATCTTGCCCAGGAGACGGACGTCTGGGTAGAAATCACGACGTTGGTCATCCCCGACCTCAACGATTCCGACGAGGAGCTGTACGCCATCGCCGCGTGGCTCGCCGAGACCGATCCCCAGATCCCCTGGCACGTCACGGCCTTCTATCCCACACATCGCATGCAGGATCGTCCGCGCACGCCGCCCAGCACCCTGCAGCATGCCTACGACCTCGGCAAAAAGGCGGGGCTGGCGCACGTCTACGTGGGCAACGTCCCAGACGCGACCCGCGAGAATACCTACTGCCATGCGTGCGACAGCCTGTTGATCAAGCGCACGGGGTACAGCACCCGCACGACCTGGGAGACCGGGGGCATCTGCCCCAGCTGTGGTGCCGACATCCCAGGTATCTGGTCTTGAACATTTGTGTTCTATGTCCGACCTTTAGTTCTCAGGAGGTAACATGTCAAGCAAAGACGTAAGACTTCCCGCCGCTGCGGGATCGTTCTATCCTGCGCAAGCAAAGAAACTACGCGACATGATTGACCGCTATCTTGAGCAAGCAAGCCCACCAGCATTGACCGAAGTACGCGCGCTGATCGTACCACACGCCGGCTACGTCTACTCCGGTGCCATCGCCGCCTTTGGCTACAAGTTGTTGGGTGCACAAGCGCCTCCGCCCAGACGAGCTGTGCTGATGGGGCCAGCCCACCGGGTCTGGTTTCAGGGTGCAGCCTTGGGTGACTACGAAGCCTTCGAGACGCCGCTGGGCCAGGTGCCGGTGGATCGCAAGTTCCTCAGGCAACTGGCTGACGACGGATCATCTTTCCATCTACTGCCCCGCGCACATGGCGGCGAGCACTGCCTGGAAGTGCAGATACCTTTCCTCCAGACCGCGCTGTCGGAGGCTTCCATCGTGCCCATGCTCTTCGGAGAGATCGACTCAATCCACGCCGGCGAAGCGCTCGCGCCGCACCTAGAGAAGACCGACATCGTCATCGTCAGCTCCGATTTGAGCCACTATCATCCGTACCAGCAGGCAGAACGACTCGACCGCGCCTTTATTGACGCTGTGCTGCACAGCGACAAGCGCCGCGTCCAGCAGGGCGAGGCCTGCGGTCAAGCACCTATTCTCAGTTTAATGACTATCGCTGAATCCAAGGGCTGGGAGCCTCAGCTTCTGGACTATCGCAACTCTGGCGACACGTCGGGCAACACAAATCAGGTCGTCGGATATGCCGCTATCGCTTACACCGAGGAGTGAAGCCGTGAACCAACATCGACCGCTGAACGAGGAGGAAAAACAGACACTCCTGCGCCTGGCGCGCAACGCCATCGAAGACCGGCTGGAAAATCCGCCGTCCCGCCCACCGGCGCTGGCCGATCTATCCCCGCGTCTACGGCTGGAGGGCGCATCTTTCGTAACCCTGACCAAACGGGGACAATTACGAGGCTGTATCGGTTCACTGCAGGCGCAACGCCCCCTGGCCCACGACGTGCATCACAATGCGCGGGCCGCCGCGTTCCAGGATCCCCGCTTCCCACCGGTTCGCCAAGCGGAACTGGAAGCCCTCACCGTCGAGGTCTCCGTGCTCTCGGCACCTGAGCCTCTGACCTACGATAACGCTACAGACCTCCTACAGAAGCTCCGGCCCCACGTTGACGGCGTCGTCCTCAAGCGGGGGGGGCGACGCGCCACTTTCTTGCCACAAGTGTGGGAGAAACTGCCGCAACCGCAGGAGTTTCTGGCCAACCTGTGCTATAAGGCGGGGCTTCCTCCAGATGCGTGGCGCCAACCCGACGTCCAGATCGACACCTACCAGGTGGACAAGTTCAAAGAAATCAACTGAGGCCTCTGTGCAACCTTTGCCCGGTGTCTGCGTAATAAACATAGAGAAACGCAGAACATGAAGAATAGCAGTGCAAAGGAGGCACAATGAACACAGAAAATGAATATATCGAGCACCAACCCGAGCCAGAACCCATGCCGGAACCCGAACCGGTTTCGTCGCCAGAACCGGTACCTGAACCGCCCCCGGCAGCCACACCCCCGACGCCCCCACAACCGCTCTCACCGGCCGATGAACGTCTCTGGGCCATGCTCGCGCATCTCAGCGTCCTGCTCAACCTCGTCACCGGATTCCTGGGCGTTGCGGCGGCCCTGATCATCTATCTGGTCTACCGGGATCGCTCGCGCTACGTTGCATATCAATCTCTCCAGGCGCTGATCTTCCAGGCTATTTTTTGGGCCGGCGGCGGCGTGTTTATCGGCCTGATCTGGGGCTTCGTCGGCATTCTTAGCGCCCTGATCGTGGGCATCTTACTCATCCCCTTCGCGCTGGTTGCCACCTTACTTTTGGCGCTCTTCCCCCTCATTGCCGTGATCTACGGTACGGTTGGCGGCATTCAGTGCAACAGCGGCGAGGATTTCCGCTACTGGCTCATCGGAGACTGGGCACTGAATATCCTGCAATAGCCATTGTGTTTCAGACCACGAAAGGGGGACCTGATCGGTCTCCCTGTTTTGTGTGCTTGCGCTCACGCTCAGACGTGGCATGATAGTGTGTGTACGGTGAAGGGATACCTGAAAACCAGAGAAGGAGGGTAACGTGCCCAACACGCGGAAAGCGCCACGCTGGTTGTTGATCTTGAGCCTGCTGCTGGTGATAATCGGGTGCACGCTGCCCACGCCTCTGCTAGCACCAACGGCGACCCAGAGCGAGCCCACCGCTACCTCTACAACGGTCTCGTCGCCAACCGCCACGCCCACGTCACCACAAGTGACCGCCACACCGACTGCCACGGAAACGGAAACGCCAACACCGACGACGACGCCCACAGCGACCGCCCATCCAACAACCACCCCCGTCATCACCGAATCTGCGCCAACGGCATCTCCAACGACGGTGGTCAGCCCCACGCCCTCCGACGAGGCGTTGGCGCTCTACGAGACGACGGTCACGCTGCAGAGCTACGGCTGGGAGGAGGCGCTGGCGCCGTCGACGCCCGATCAGCCCTTCCACCCCTACCCGGCCCTCAATTTTGACGCCGTCTCGCCGCCTGCGCCGCGCACGTATCAGGCGCTGGTGCTGGAAAACGCCTACATCCGCGTCACCATCGTACCTGCGCTGGGCGGACGGGTGCTCCGCTGGGACGATAAGACCACTGGACGGCGCCTGACATATCAGAATCCGGTCGTCAAGCCGACGCGCTGGGGCTACCGTGGATGGTGGCTCGCCACCGGCGGGCTAGAGTGGGCCTTCCCCGTCAACGAACACGGGCTGAACGAGTACCGGCCCTGGCAGCATGAGCGACTCTCCGGCGACGGCTGGCGCGGCGTGCGCGTCTGGGATACCGACGACCGCACCGGCATGACCATCGCCGTCACGCTGCGGATCAGCGCGGGTTCCAGCGCGCTGGTCATCGCGCCGCGTCTCACCAATCCGACAGAGGAACCGCACGCGCTCCAGTTCTGGATCAACGCCATGCTGACGCTCTCCGACAACAACGCGCCGTCCCCCGCGCTGCGCTTCTGGGTCCCCACGGAGACGATGATGGTCCACTCCACCGGCGACGGCTCGCTGCCGGGACCCCGCAGCCTCATCAGTTGGCCCGTGCACGCGGGCCGCGACTTCGGCCGGTACAGTGAGTGGCGCCAGTACCTGGGGCTCTTCGCCACCGAGCCCCAGGGCGCCGCCGGGGCCTACGACGAAGCCGCCGATCAGGGGCTGGTGCGCACCTATCCGCCAGGGACCGCGCGGGGCGTGAAGATCTTCTGCCTGGGCGATCTGCCCGCCGACCTCTACACCGACGGCGACAGCCGCTACTTCGAATTCTGGGGGGGATTGAACCGCACCTTCTTCCCGGAGGACGACATCACGCTGCAACCCGGGGCGACCATCGCATGGGAAGAGCGCTGGTATCCGGCGCACGGTATCGGCACGTTGAGCTGGGCCGGCGTTCATCTCGCCGCCGCGCTCCAACCGACAGGGGACGGCGTCGAGGTGGGCCTCTACGCGCCCCGGCGCATCGGCGATCTCTCACTCCGCCTATGGCAGGACGGTACCGAGAGTACAACGTGGACCCTCGACACGTTGGGGCCTGAGCAACCTTTCCGCACCCAATATGCGGGCACAGCGGGAGCGTGGCAACTCCAGATCTGGCACGCGGGAGCGCTGCTCACCACGGTGAAAACGCCCTGACGATCCGCAGGTCAATCGCCCGTCAGGAGCCTCTGGAGACGACCCAGTTCCTTGCCCACTCTGGCGGCCAGAGACGGCTCCTTGACCAGCGCCTTTCCACCGTCGTTGGCCTCTAGCTCAGCAAGCGCCTCCTGAGCGGCCTTCGCCACGTGATGTACCTTGTCATCGGCCAACCGCGCCAGCGCCCGACGAACCTCGGGGGAGTCATCGTGGAGCGCGACCAAGGTCGGCGCCAGAGCCGCCCGCACGTAGGCATTCACATCTTCCGCCAGCGGCAGCAGCTGGGGCAGGATATCAGCGTCCTCCATCGTCCCCAACGCCTCTACTGCAGCCGGCCGCGCCAGGGGGCTGGCATCCTCGCGCACCATTTTGAGCAGATGGGGGATCGCTTGCCCGTCACCCAATCTAGCCGCCGTAAACGCTGCTTCCCGGCGCAGACGCGGGTCTGGGGAGTCAAGGAACTTACGCACGTGCGGCGCAGCGTCCGCGTAGCCGAGCTCACGTAAGCTGCGCAACGCCGCAAGACGCAGACCGGCGCTGCGCGCGCGCAGCGCCTCAACCAGCGCCGGACCGGCAGCCAGCTCACCGATATGACCCAGGGCTTTTGCCGCCACAGATCGTGCGCCCACATAACCGCGTAAGACACGGATCAGAACCGGCACCGCGTCCTCGGCCTGTAATCTGCCCAGCGCGACCACCAGGGTCTTGACAACGGGCAGGTCGCGCTTGCAAGGCTCCTCAAGGTACTCGTTCAACATCTCGATCAGCACCGGTATTGCCTCGCGGTATCCCAGCCGCTGCAGCGAGGTGATAGTCGTACGGCGGACACGAGGGTCATCTGTGTCCAGCAGCGGCACCAGCACATTCCCAAGGTCTTGAATGCCCAGTTTGCCGATGGCGTTGATAGCCGCCCGGCGGACATAGTAGTTGGAATCGTCCAGCGCGTGAAGCAGCGCGACCTGGGCCTCCTTGGCATGCAACTGACCCAGCGCAATCGCAGCGGCGCGTCGGACGAAGGAACAAGGATCGCGTAACGCATCCATCAAGGGAAAAATGGCCCGCTCGTCACCCAGATAACCCAAGGATTCGGCTGCAGCCGTGCGCACGTAGGTATTAACGTCCGCTTCCAGGGCTTGGTTCAGGGCGGGAACCACGTGATCGCGAGCGTCCTTGCACTTGCCCAACTCGCTGGCGGCGTGCGAACGCTGCCGGGGATTCATAGAATCGAGGTTTTTCAAATGTCGCTTTACGGTAGACGAAAGCGACGATCCACCATCATGATCGTTCACGTTAGAAGTCCTTTCTTTGTCTTTATGTGGGGCCTGGTTCTTGACCAGGCACTTTTAGTATACCACACTAGACGCCAAAGACCAGGATTTTTTCACCGGTGATTACAGGGCAATCGCATCAAAAACCTGGCATTCTTCCTGTAAAGATAATCGTTATGAAAGCTTCGCCAGGCCTAAATACACGACTGAAGTCGCAATTCAAGGCACTCCCCGGCCACTGGGTCTCTGGGCCAGGGCAAAGCTCGTAAAGTGGCTTCAAGATCTACCTGCGATTACTCTGCCCGGGGATTTCGAAGCGAGGCTGCTGGTGAAAACGCCCTCCGTACCGTAGAACCTGCGTAGGCGAAGGCAAGGCAAACGAAGCCGGGGTTGATGCGGGAGGGAAACATGATGGAAAGCCGCCTATGACGTTTGAGCCACCCTGGAACTGCTTCGTTTGCCCGCCCGTTGACGCCATTGCCGAATCACCCAAATGCCCTATACTTAAGGTGCTCAGGCTGTCAGACCCAAAAAACGACCGTCTGACTACCTGACTCATGACTATTGACTTCTGACTTTTGAGTTATGTCCGAAAGGAGCGTACGCATGAAAAGCTACCGCAAAGAGCTCTGGTTCCAGGTACCGACGCGCCGCGCCTTCATCAATATCACGCCCAAAGTGCAAGAATGCCTGCATGAGAGCGGGATCCGGGAAGGACTCTGTCTCGTCAACGCCATGCACATCACCGCCTCGGTCTATATCAACGATGACGAGAGCGGCCTGCTGCAGGATTACGAGGAGTGGCTAGAGGAGTTGGCGCCGCACGCGCCGGTGAGCCAGTACCGGCACAACCGCACCGGCGAGGACAACGGTGACGCGCATCTCAAACGGCAGATCATGGGCCGCGAGGTCGTCGTGGCGGTGACCGAGGGCCGGCTGGACTTCGGCCCGTGGGAGCAGATCTTCTACGGTGAGTTCGACGGACGTCGCCGGAAGCGCGTGCTGGTCAAGATCATCGGTGAGTAGCACGGACGTGGCGGAGACGAAAAGGCACAACGCTCGTCGTGGATGGCTGGCCGTGGGGAAGACTGCAGATCAAAATGCCGCGCTCCTACATCCGCGAAATTTAGGAACACGTGCTATAATCTCCTTGTGATGAAAACCAACCAAGGTCAAGTGACCCGGGCCGCTGCCCTGGTAATGGGGGCGTTCGCCGTCAGTCGATTGCTCGGTCTGGTACGCCAGATCGTCTTCAGTCTCTACTTTGGCACCGGGCCGGAGATGGACGCCTACGTCGCGGCGCTGCGCATCCCAGATATGCTCTTTCTGGTCATCGCCGGCGGCGCGCTGGGCTCCGCTTTTATCCCCGTCTTCACCGCTCGGCTGGCGCACGACGATCACGCGGGCGCCTGGCGCCTGGCATCGGCTATGATCAACCTACTGCTGGTCGTGATCGTGCCGGTCAGCCTGCTGGCGATGCTGCTCGCGCCGTGGATCGTGCGGACGGTCATCTCGCCGGCGCTCGCTCCGGTGATCCAGCAGCGCACGGTGGCGCTTATGCGCGTCATGCTCATCTCCACAGCGATCTTTGGCGTGAGCGGCGTGATCATGGGCATCTTGAACGCACACCAGCACTTCCTGCTACCTGCGCTGGCACCGATTCTCTACAACGTCGCCATCATCGGCGGCGCGATCTGGGGCGGCTTAACCGAGTTGGGCGCCATGGGACCTGCCATCGGCATGGTCGTGGGCGCCTGCCTGCACCTGGGCGTCCAACTGCCGGAGTTGTTCCGGCGCGGCGCACGCTACACACCCGTCCTGGGCCTACGCGATGGCGGCGTGCGCACCGTGGGCCGACTGATGGCGCCGCGTGTGCTGGGCGTCGCCGCCGTTCAGCTGAACATGGTCATCACCACCGGGCTGGCCTCGGGATTGGGACCGGGTGCGATCTCCGCGCTGGACTACGCCTGGCGGCTGATGCTGCTCCCGCAGGGCATCTTCGCGCAGGCCGTCGGCACGGCTGTCTTTCCCACCTTCTCGGCGCAGGCAGCGCGCGGTGAGTTCGCGGAGCTGCGCCGGACGCTCATGGCGATGATGCGGACGTTGGTCGCTATCGTCCTGCCGGCAACAGCGGGGCTCATCGTGCTGGGCCAGCCGCTCATCGGCGCCATCTTCGAGCGGGGCGCCTTCACCGCCGCGTCGACGCGGGAGGTCAGCTGGGCGTTGGCCTTCTTCGCCCTCGGCCTGATCGGCCATGCGCTCATTGAGATCCTGGCGCGCGCCTTCTACGCGCTGCAGAACACCTGGACGCCAGCGGTGGCAGCCGTGGGCGCGATGTTGCTCAATCTCATATTGGGATTGACGTTGCCCGGCGTATTCGCGCGCTTCGGCTGGCTGCCCGTCGGAGGACTGGCGCTGGCGAACGCCCTGGCAGCGTTGGTTGAGATGGTAGCGTTGATCTTGGTGATGGAGCGGCAGCTCCACGGCCTGCGCCTGGGGAAGGCGCTGCGCTGGCTGCTCCGCCCGCTGGGGGCGTCCCTGGCGATGGCCACCGCCTTGCTCGTCTGGCTATGGATCGCGCCGGTGGGCGATATTATGCGCAGCGCTGGCGGTGTGACGCTGGGCGTCGGCATCTACGTCGCCTTTGCGTGGTGGCTGGGCGTCGACGAGCTCCAGGTGGCCATCCGGCGCATCGTCGGCCGTCCGGTGCCAATTTAACAGGATTCACAAGATGATTGCATACGCTCTGGAGACTTGGCAGACTGATCAGGGACGACCGGAGACCGGGCCCACATATCGAGCGAAGCAAATGTGCAAAAGTAGCCAGACAAATCATCACGCGTCACACACCACATAGCAGCAAACGATAGCGAAAGCTAAATAAACTCATGATCAGGAGGCCCAGAATGTCCGACAAGATTGTCATCAGTCTGACCACGGATTTTGGAACGCAAGATGGGTACGTGGGCGTTATGAAGGGCGTCATGGCCAGCATCGCGCCAAACGCGACGTTCGTTGACATCAGCCACGAGATTCCGCCCCAGGACGTGCGCAGCGCGGCCTACGTCTTGTGGACGATGTTGCCCTACTTTCCCGAGGAGAGCGTGCACCTGGTCGTCATCGATCCCGGCGTGGGGACGTCCCGACGGCCCATCGCAGCCGAGACGCCCTGGGGCTTGCTCGTCGGGCCGGATAACGGCGTCTTCTCCTACGTCTGGCACGCGGCGCCCCCAGAGATGATCGTCGAGCTGGCCTCAGCTGATTATCAACTGGGCGCGGTAAGCGCGACCTTTCACGGGCGCGATATCTTCTCGCCCGCGGCCGCTTATCTCGCTGCCGGCGTGCCCCTGTCCAAGTTCGGCGCGGAGGTCAAAGACCCCGTACGGCTGCCGCTCCCACGCCTGGACATCACCGATGGCGCGCTACACGGCGAAGTGCTCTACATTGATCACTTCGGCAACGTCGTCACCAGCATCGGGCGGCTCGTTTGGGAGGGCGATTATCTGCACCTGGACACGGCTTTCGGCGCGGGACAGCCACTGATGCTGCGGGCCTCTGCCGTTAACGTGCGCGCGGCTGACCGGGATCTCGGTCCCATCCGCCGCACCTACGGCGAAGTGAAGCCTGGCGACCCCCTGGCGCTGATCGGCAGCGAGGGTATGCTGGAGCTCGCCATCTCCCACGGGCACGGCGGCGACACGCTCGACGTTCACGTTGGCGATACGGTCAGCGTCTTTATCGACTGACGCCCGATCAGACCATTTGACTATCTGACTATCTGACGAAAGGACTGTGTATGCCTGACTATTTTGTGATTGAGGGAGGACGTCCGCTTAGCGGGGAGATCTATCCCAGCGGCAACAAGAACGCGGCGCTGCCGGCCTTGGCGGCGACGTTGTTGACCGACGAGCCGGTGGTGCTGCGCAACCTGCCGGCCATTCGTGACGTGGCGACCATGGGCGAGCTGCTGGAATCCCTGGGCGTGGAGGTCGAATATCTGGACGCGCACACGTGGTCGCTGCGGGCGCGCAACATCACGCCGCCACGGGGTTCGGACGCGATCAACGACCTCTTCCGCTCCATCCGTGGCTCGATTCTGATCACCGGCCCGCTGCTGACCCGGCTCGGCACGCTGGCGATTCCCGCGCCCGGCGGTGACGTCATCGGTCGCCGGCGCGTCGACACGCACTTCCTGGCCTTCGAGGCGCTGGGCGCCAAGGTCGAGGAGGACGGCGTCTACGGCGTGCGGGCGAAGCAATTGCACGGCGCCGATATTCTGCTCGACGAGGCCAGTGTCACCGGGACGGAGAACGCTGTCATGGCGGCATCCCTGGCCGACGACACGACCATTCTGCGCAACGCGGCGTCGGAGCCGCACGTGCAGGACCTCTGCCGCATGCTCAACAGCATGGGCGCCGACATCGAAGGCATCGGGACCAACACGCTGGTTATCCACGGCGTGGACCGGCTACATGGCACGGACTTCACGCTGGGCGCCGATCACATTGAGGTAGGCAGCTACATCGCCATGGCGGCAGCGACCGGCGGTCATCTCTGCATCCGCAACGCCAGCCCGGAGTACCTGCGCATGGTGCGCATGGTCTACGAGCGGCTGGGCGTGGTCTTCGAGATCGATGGGGACGACGTCATTGTGCCGGCGGAGCAGTCGCTGCGCATCGAACCCGACATGGGCGGCGCGATTCCCAGCATCTCCGACGCGCCGTGGCCCGCTTTCCCCGCCGACCTGATGAGTATCACCCTGGTACTGGCGACGCAGTGCGAAGGGGTGGTGCTCTTCCACGACAAGATGTTCGAGAGTCGGATGTTCTTCGTCGACAAGCTCATCCCCATGGGCGCGCGCATTGTGCTGTGCGACCCGCACCGGGCGCTGATCTACGGGCCATCGCCGCTGCACGGCGACGAGGTCGAAAGCCCCGATATCCGCGCGGGCATGGCGCTGCTCGTCGCGGCGCTGGCGGCCCAGGGTACCAGCACCATCTACAACATCCGCCAGATCGACCGGGGCTACGAGCGCATCGAGAACAAACTGCGTCCGCTGGGCGCGCAGATCGAGCGCTGCAACGGTCAGCGCTGCGAGGTGTAGTGATGGTGTTCCGATTGCTCTTGGGCACGCACAACGCCGGCAAGCGCCGCGAATGGCGGGCGCTGCTGGACGGTCTGGACGTGGAGATTCTGCTCCCCGCCGACGTGGGACTCATGCTGGACGTCAAGGAGACGGGCACGACCTATACCGAAAACGCGCGGCTCAAGGCGCGGACCTACGCGGCGGCCTCGGAGATGCCCACGCTGGCCGACGACTCCGGCCTGGAGGTGGACGCGCTCGACGGCGCGCCGGGCATTCGCTCCGCGCGGTACACATTAGGCTCGGATCGCGTGCGCTACCGGGCGCTGCTGGAGGCGCTGAAGGACGTGCCTCCGTCAGAGCGCACGGCGCGCTTCCGTTGCATCGCGGCGCTGGTGCTGCCCAACGGGCGCGAGTTTACGACGGAAGGTGTCTGCGAGGGCGTCATCGCCTCGGAACCGGCAGGTGACGGCGGCTTCGGTTACGATCCCGTCTTCTACGTGCCCTCCCACGAGCGCACCATGGCGGAGTTCCCGGCCGAGACCAAGAATCGTATCAGCCACCGTGCCCGCGCGGCGCAGGCGCTGCGCCCGATCCTGGCGCGCGTCATCGGAGAAGGGTAGCGAGTATGGAAAAACAGGCATCTGTGCCGACCAAGGGGCTGCCCGGCTGGATGGTGCGCACGCGCGCGCCCTTCTTCACGGCGACGGTGATCCCCATCGTGCTGGGTGGCGTTCTGGCGTGGGTGCGCACCGGGCGCTTTCACGTGCTGCACTTCGCGCTCACGCTCGTCGGCGGCGTGCTGATTCAGGCCGGCGCCAACCTGATTAACGACTTCTTCGACCACGTCAGCGGCGCGGACCGGCGCAACCGTCAGGCTATCACGCCCTTCACCGGCGGAAGCCCGGTGCTCAGGCTAGGCCTGCTGGAGCCAGAGCGCGTGCGCAACGAGGCGCTGGCCTACTTCGCCGTAGCGGCTGCCATCGGCTTCTATCTCACGTGGCGCGCCTCGCCGTGGATTCTGGCGGTCGGCGCTGCCGGCATCCTCTCCGCTTATCTCTACACGGCGACATTGGCCCCGGCGGGATTGGGCGAGTTCTTCCTCTTCCTTGACTTCGGCCCGCTGATGGTGCTGGGTGCGTGGCTGGTACAGACGGGCCGCCCCGCCTGGGACCCCATCTGGGCCTCGCTACCGGCGGCCTTTCTCATCATGAACGTACTCTGGATCAACCAATTCCCCGATGCGCCCGCCGACGATGCCGTCGGCAAGCGCCACTGGGTCGTGCGCCTGGGACGACGGCGCGCGCTGCTGATCTACGGCGGGCTCTTCCTGGCGACCTATCTCGCCCTCGGCGTGAACGTGCTCACCGGCGTCGGGCCGACCTGGACGCTCCTTGGCCTATTACCGCTTCCGCTGGCGTGGCGCGCCTGGCGCATCGCCCGGCGTCACTGCGACGAGCCGTCTCAACTGCGTCCGGCGAATGCGCTGACCATCCAGGTGCACCTGTTGACCGGTCTCTACGTCATCACCGGCTATCTCATCGAAGGCATCATCCGATGACAGATAGCCTGCTTCTATGCATTACTTGTACCCTGCAACTCCCAACAGGTAAACAGTCTATTGACGCTCAAGAGGTGAATCCATGAATACCCGTGCGCTGGAACACAACCTCCGTACCTACCGTCCTGCCGGCTCTGAACACTTACCCGAGAATTTCGTCTGGCCCCGCTACGAGGGCCTCTCCGTGGGCAATATTCCCAACACGGTGGCGTCTCTGTTGGGAACAGGCGCGCGTGATCTGCTGCCGCCGCTGCGCGAGGATCTGCTTGAGGGACTGACCGACGGCGTGCGCCACATCGTGCTGGTGCTCGTCGACGGGTTGGGCTGGGAACAACTGCACCACATGATGGCACAGGACAAAGGGCTGGTCTTCCACCGGTTAGCAGAGCGCGGACGCCTGCTGCCGCTGACCACGGTCTTCCCTTCAACGACGAACAACGTTCTATCCACGCTGCGCACCGGTGCGCCGCCCGTTCAGCACGGACTGCTGGCCTACGAGCTCTATCTCCGCGAGTGGCAGATGGCGGTGGAGTGTATCTCCTTCTCGCCCGTCGTGGATCGCGGTTCGGCGGCGCTTGAGGACTGGGGCCTGGAGCCGGAATCCTTCCTGCCCGTGCCGTCGCTGGCTCAGATTCTCTCGGTGCAAGGCGTGCTCACCTATCAGATCATCGCCAAGCACATCATGAACGGCGCGCTCAGCCAGATGTACTTCCGGGGCATGCGCAAGGTCTATCCGCACATCTTCGCTTCGGACTTCTGGTACACGGTGCGAGAGGCGCTGCAGTCCCATCGCGGTGACCGCTTCTTGCTCTCGGCTTATTGGAGCGCCGTCGATACGCTGGGCCATCACAACAGTCCAGATCACGCGACCGCGCTCAACGAAGTACGCGCGCTTTCGTATCTGCTGGAGACCTTGTTCTTAGATGAACTGGAGCCGGCGGATCGTGAGGGGACGCTCTTGCTGATATTGGCCGACCACGGGCATATCACCACACCGCCAGAGCGGGGCATCGCGCTCGAAGACCATCCGGCGTTAAACAACATGCTGCGCCTGCCGACGTTGGGAGAATCGCGCGCGCCGTTCTTCTACGCGCGCCCTGGTTATCTAGACAAGGTTCGCGCCTATCTGGCGGGCCATTTTGCGGAGCAGATGATGGTCCTCGACCAGGCCGAGGTACTGGAAAACGGCCTACTTGGACCCGGCAAGCCCTACAAAGAGGTTGATCATCGTCTGGGCGACCTGGTGGGGCTCATGTTTGACAACGTCGCCTTCGCGCGCGACCACGACAACCTGGACCACCTGCGCGGTCGGCACGGCGGCCTCACCGCCACCGAAATGCTCGTGCCCTTGCTCGCCGTCCGCCTCGACGCCTTATAACGACCACGCAACCATCTGACGACCCAACGACCTGACTACATTGCAACACTCCAATCTCGTTTATAATATAGGTGTCCATCTACTAAATTCTAACGACCTGGGAGGGAACTGTGCAAGAGGTGCGTATCGTCCTCGTTGGCCTGGGCAACCTGGGGCGCCGTTTCTGCGAGATTCTGCTTGCCAAAGACGAGCAGCTCCGCCAACGCTACGACCTGGCCCTGCGCGTCGTCGGCGCTGCCGACAGCCGGGGCGTCGCCTACGATCCAGCGGGCCTGGATCTCAACGAGGTCGTGCGGCTGAAGACCACCGGCGGGACGGTCGCCGACGATCCCGAAGCCGGGCGCCGCGACTGGGACAGCCCCGCGCTCGTCGCTAACGCCGACGCGGACATCCTGCTGGAAGCCTCGCCCGTCAACCTCGATCAGGGCGCGGAACCCGGCCTGACCTGCGTGCGCACGGCGCTGGAGCACGGCATGCACGTCGCCACACCCAACAAGGGACCGCTGGTCGTCGCCTTCGACGAGCTCCACGCACTGGCTGCTGAGCACGGCGTCCAACTGCGCTTCGATGGCACCGTCGCCGGCGGACTGCCCGCCATCAACCTGGGCGCCCGCGACCTGCGCGGCGCGACCATCGAGCGGCTGGAGACCGTGCCCAACCTCACCACCGGCTACGTCATGGACCTGTTGGCTGCCGGCACGACCTGGGATGAGGCACGGAACCGCGCCTGTGAGGAAGGCGTCCTGGAGGGCGACGGACGCTGGGACCTCGAAGGCTGGGACGCAGCGGCGAAGCTGGTCATCCTCGCCAACGCCGTCCTTGATTGTCCGGCTCGCATGGCGGACGTGCCGCGCGTCAGCGTCATCGACGTGGACATCGACGAACTGCGCGCGACCCGAGCGCGGGGCGAACGCTACCGGCTGCTGGCCCGGGCCGACCGCCAATCCGACGGCACCTACGCCCTCTCCGTGACACCCACCGCGCTGTCCGCCGACCATCCGCTGGGACGCCTGGGCTCCAAGCAGCTGGGCATCGTCTACACCACCGACATCTACGGCACCCTCACCGCCATCATCGACGAGCCGACGCCGATCCCCTCGGCGGCGACCATGCTGCGTGATCTGCTGGATATTTTCAACGTTGGAACGTTGGAACGTTAAAACGTTCGCACGTTGGTCTGAAAGGAGGACGTGGTGAAACAAGCAGTTTTCTTGCTTTTGATCGTGGCAGGTATAGTACTTTCCGCCTGCGGTGCCGGTGCGACGCCTACAGCCGCACCCACGTCACCACCGGCGGAGGAAGGAGAGGAACCGATGGATTTTGACTTGACCAGTTCTGCATTTGAGCATGAAGGAAACATTCCTGCGAAATACTCGTGTGACGGGCAAGATATCTCGCCGCCCCTCTCGTGGAGCGATCCGCCTGAGGGCACCGAGAGCTTCGCCCTGATCGCCGACGATCCCGACGCACCGATAGGTACCTGGGTGCACTGGGTGCTCTACAATATTCCCGCTGACGCCCGTGAGCTGCCTGAGGGTGTGCCCGCTCAGAACGAACTGGGTGACGGCAGTTTGCACGGTCAAAACGGCTGGAATCGCAATGACTACGGCGGCCCATGCCCACCGGGCGGCACGCACCGCTATGTCTTCAAGCTCTACGCGCTGGATACCACCCTCGATCTCAAGCCCGGTGCCAAGAAAAAGAAAGTGCTCAACGCCATGGAAGGCCACGTCCTGGCCCAGACCGAGCTCATGGGCACCTTCAGCCGCTAAATTTGCAACCTGTAACTTGCAACCTGCAACTCACATTTAAGGAGGCACAGATGAACTACCGAAACTTAGGAACATCCGGCATCAAAGTCAGTGAAATCGCCCTGGGCGCCTGGCTGACCTACGGTGGATCGGAAGGCATCGAGACCACACGGAAGTGCGTCAAGACCGCCGTCGATCACGGCGTCAACTACCTCGATCTGGCCGACGTCTACGCCGGCGGCGACGCCGAGCGCGCCGTCGGCACCGCCATCAAGGACCTCGGCCTCAATCGCCAGCACCTCGTCATCGCCAGCAAGGTCTACTGGCCCATGAGCGACGACATCAATGACCGAGGCCTGAGCCGCAAGCACATCATGGAGTCCATCGATGGCACACTGGAGCGCCTGGGCGTCGACTACCTTGATCTCTACTTCTGCCATCGCTACGACGCCAACACCCCCGTCGAAGAGGTGGTGCGCGCCATGGACGACCTTGTCCACCAGGGCAAGATCCTCTACTGGGGCACCAGCGTCTGGAACGCGGCCCAACTCGAGGACGCCGTGGGCACGGCGAAGCTCGTCAACGCCTACCGTCCGCAGGTGGAACAGCCGCGCTACAACATGCTTGACCGCCACATCGAGCCCGCCATCATGCCAAAAGCTGCTGAGCACGGCATGGGCCTCGTCGTCTTCAGCCCCCTGGCCCAGGGCCTGCTCACAGGCAAGTATAACGACGGCATCCCCGAGGACAGTCGCGCCGCTACGACGGACTGGCTGAAAAACGACCTCACCGAGGAGAACGTCGAGAAAGTGCGCCAGCTCACCGCCATCGCCGACGAATTGGGCGTCACCATGGCCCGGCTGGCGTTGGCCTGGATCCTACGCCGCCCGGAGATCAGCGCTGCTATCACCGGCGCGACCAAGGTGAAGCACGTGCGCGATAACGTGGAGGCCTCCGGCGTCGAGCTCTCAGCTGACGTCCAGGCGCGCATTGAGGCAATCCTGGATAACGACCCGCTGGCCTAATCCGGTTGGATGTTGGCTTACCATCCGGGAAGCTTTGAGCTTCCCGGATGATTTTTAATTTACTACCAACCTCCCCGGAAGGTTTTCCGAGTGTGGTATAATCTATCACCATGAAACCGAAACAAACGTGGGTCCTGATAGGCGGCATTGCGCTACTCATCGCGCTCTCTGCCGTTGTCGGCAACGGCCGGCTACGGGGCCTGGTCCGCTCGACGACCCCGACCCTGACGCCTTCGCTGACGGCGATAGAGACCGCGACCTCAACGGCGACCGCCACTGCGACGACCACCGCCACGGAGACGCCGACCGTGACCCCGTCGCCGACCGAGACACCCAGCGCCACGCCCTCCGCTACCGCGACGCTGACGCCCACCGCGACAGCATCTCCCACCGTCACGCCCACGGCGACGGTGCCCCTGACGCCGACCGCCGAGGCGACGCCGCTCCCCACGGCAACGCCCGCGAGCGCACAGGCGGCGCCTGCCTTGCCCTTCCAGACCTACGCGTTCACCTACACCCTGGCGACTTGGGGCTGGCAAGCCGCGCGGGATACCTTAACACCCGTCGGCGCCTTCCCCGTCGATCAGTCGCCCTTCCCCGGTCACCTGATGGTGGGGCTCTACGGCACGCCGGGCGGAAGGGGCCTCGGCATCCTAGGCCGCACCGACGTCCACCGGACCATCTCCGCGACACTCTTCCGCGCGGCGGCGTACCAGGCCGCGCTGCCCGACGTGCGCGTCGTCCCCGCCCTTCACATGGTTGCTACCATCGCCGATGGCTACCCGGGCGAGGACGAGACCTACAGCCACCGCGTCCCCACCTCGACCCTGCAACTGTGGATCGACACGGCGCAGGCCAACGGCGTCTGGAGCATCCTCGATCTCCAGCCCGGACACAGCGCCATCGCCGACGAACTGGCTTACCTCGAGCCATACCTGCGCGAGCCCACCGTCCACCTCGCCCTTGACCCGGAGTTCGTCATGAGCGACACCGTGGACATCCCCGGCACCGACCTGGGCCACATCACCGGCGCGCAGCTCAACGAAGTGCAAGCCTGGCTCAACGAGCTCGCCGCGCAGACCGGCGAGCGCAAGCTCTTCGTCGTCCACCAGTTCAACGACCGGATGATGTCGGGCAAGGACGCCCTCATCGACTATCCCCACGTCGACCTCATCTGGGACGCCGATGGCTTCGGCCCACCGTCGCCCAAGATCGATGACTACCGCCAGTACGCCGCTGAGCCCGGCTTCGAGCATGGCGGCTTCAAGATCTTCTACCAGTACGATTTCCCGCTGATGACGCCCGCGCAAGTCCTGGGCCTCGAACCGCGCCCTGTCTTCGTCATCTACCAGTAGCAACTACTACTTTCGCCCCACTCAAGTACTGCACCGCTCTCTCTTTGGCGGATTTGCCCGCTTCAGACTGCGCACGCCCCACGACAAAGGACCTGCTCACGAATGCTCACTTGGATCTTGCAGCCCCTGGGCTGCGCAACCGTGACCAGGCCCTGTACGTTGCCGCTGAAAACGCTCGCCTCAGCCCGTCGCCACCTCCTCGCCGTAAGCCAACAGCGCCTTGACTTCGTCGTCGGTGGGCGCCTCGGCGTAGACGCGGAGCACCGGCTCCGTGCCCGAGGGCCGGATCAGCAGCCAGGCGTCGTCCGCCAAAATGTATTTGACGCCGTCCACGGTACTGATTTCAACCACCGACTGTCCCGCCAGCTCGGCGGGCGCCTGCTCGGAGAGCCGTTTCACCATCTCCGGCTTGGGCACCGGTCGCTTGAGGGGGATGTCGGTGCGCGCGTAGGTCGCCGGTCCCACCTCGCGCTGAATATCCTCGACCAGCTCGTGCAGCGGCACGCCGGACGACGCCATCACTTCCAGCAGCAGCATGCCCATCAAGATGCCGTCGCCTTCCGGGATGTGGCCTTTGATGGAGAGCCCGCCAGACTCCTCGCCGCCCATCAGCACGTCGCCGTTGAGCATGTAGTCGGCGATATAGTTAAAGCCAACGGGCGTCTCGTACAGCGGCAGCTCGTAGCGCTTCGCCAGCCGATTGATCATCCGGCTGGTGGAGACCGTCTTGACGACGGCGCCGGTCCAGCCTCGCTCCTCAACGAGATAGCGCAGCGTCAGCGCGAAGATGTGGTGCGGATCGACGAAGTTGCCGCGCCCGTCCATGGCGCCAATGCGATCGGCGTCGCCGTCAGTCGCCAGCCCTACGTCGGCGTGGTTAGCCTGGATCGCCGCGCTGAGCGCCTGCAGGTAGTGGCCCATAGGCTCCGGATGAATGCCGCCAAAGCCGGGGTTCATCTCGCTGCGGATCTCGTGCAGCGTGCAGCGCGAGCGGCGCAGCAGGTCGCGGAAAGTTCCTCGTCCCGAGCCGTACATGGCGTCGGCGATAACGCGCAACTCCGCGCCGGAGATCACGTCCAGATCCAGCAGCGTGGAGAGATGCTGATAGTAGGCCCAGGCCGGGTCGAAGAGCCGGATCAGGTTCATATCGACGGCCTGCTCGAAATCCATCAGGTTGGGGCCGCGCGCCTCGCGCTGGTTGCGTGCCAGGCGCGCTTCCACCAGCTTTGCTTGCTCCGGCAGAGCGGAGCCGCCAAAACTGGCTTTCAGCTTCAGACCGTTGTAGCGGGGTGGATTGTGGCTGGCGGTGATCATCACGCCGACCTCGGCACCCTTCTCGACCACGGCGTAGGAGATCGCCGGCGTCGGCGCGTCAGCGCGGGTCAGGTGAGCGATAATGCCGTTGCCGGCCATGACGCGGGCCACTTCCCGGGCATAGCGGTCGGAGAGAAAGCGGGTGTCGAAGCCCACCACCGTCTCAGGCTCATCCCGCTCTGCAACCGACCAGACGTAGTCGGCGATAGCCTGGGCGATCAGTCGGAGATTGTCGTAGGTAAAGGTATCACTGATAACGGCGCGCCAGCCGTCCGTGCCAAAACTAATCGTCATGAGTCCTCCTTAAGTGCATGGCTTGTATAATTACTGCGTGTTGCGTGGTGCGTGATGATTGGCTTGCCAGGGTCTCACGTTTTACGCTTCACGTTTCACATCGCCGGAAGCATTGGTAAGCCGCTCCGTGTTGCGTGGTGCGTGTTCCGTGATGCTTTGCTAAGCAGGTCTTCACGCAACACGCAATACGCACCACGCTAGCCGCTCATCCTCTCTACAAGTCGTAGTATAACTCAATTTCATACGGATGCGGACGGTCGCGCACCTGGCGATCCTCCCAGCGTTTGCGCGTGATCCAGCGCTCGATCAAGTCCGCGCTGAAGACGTCGCCCGCCAGCAGGAACTCGTGATCTGCTTCCAGCGCGTCCATCGCCGCCGAGAGTGACGTGGGCAGCGCCTTGATCTGCGCGCGCTTCTCGGCGGGCCAGGCGAAGATATCCTCGTCGAGGGGGCCGTAGCCCAGCTCGGTGGGATCCATCTGCTTGCGGATGCCGTCGATGCCTGCCATCAGCTGGGCCGCCATGGCCAGATAGGGGTTCGAGGTGGCGTCCGGCGGACGGAACTCGAAGCGCGCCGTGTCGGGCCGGTTGGCGTACTTGGGGATGCGGATCGCCGCGCTGCGGTTGCCCAGCGAGTAGATGGCGCTGATGGGCGCCTCGTAGCCGGGGATCAACCGGCGGTAGGAGTTGGTGCTGGGATTGGTGAAGGCCATCACCGCGCCGCCGTGCTTCAGCAGGCCGCCGATGTAGTAGCGCCCGATGTCGCTGATGCAGCCGTACTTCTCGCCGTCGTAGCAGAGGTTGGTGTCGCCGCGCCAGATGTGCTGGTGGAAGTGCATGCCGGAGCCGGCCTCGCCGTAGAGCGGCTTGGGCATGAAGGTCGCCGTCATCTCCAGCTCGAAGGCCGTCATCCGCGTGATGTACTTGATAAGCAAGCTGGCGTCCGCCGCCTTGAGCAGCGGCAGCAGCGGCGTCTCTACCTCACACTGGCCCGGCCCGCCCACCTCGTGGTGGTGATACTTGACCTCAACCCCCATCGACTCCAGGTGCTCGCTGATGCGGGCACGGAGATTGAAGAGGTGATCCTGCGGTGGGATCGCATGGTAGCCGCCGTGTCGGGGGATCGTGTATCCGCTGCCCATCTGCTCGCTCTGCCAGTCAGCCTCGACGGAGTCGACGCGGTAGGCGGCGACGTTCATGCCATTCTGGTAGGAGACACCGTCGAAGACGTAAAACTCGAACTCCGGCCCCCATAGGCTGCACTCCGCGACGTCCGTCTCCTGCAGGTACGCCTCGGCACGCAACGCGATGTTGCGCGGATCGTAGGGAAAGATATGGCGCGTATCCGCCTCCAACGTCGAGCAGATAAAACTCAGCGTCGGCAGCTCCCAGAAAGGGTCCTCGAAGCCGGTGGAGAGATCAGGCACCAGCACCATGTCGCCCGCGCTGACGGTCTTGAAACCGACGCTGGAGCCGTCGAATCCCACGCCGTTTTCCATCAGCTTGGGCGTGAACTGGCTGACGGGCAGCGTCACGTGGTGCCAGCGCCCCCAGAGATCGGAGAATTTGAGATCGATCATGGCGATGGCGTGCGACTCGGTATAGGCAACCGCTTCTTCGAACGATTCAAACATCACGTTACCTCCTAGGATGGTCCATTGATCTGATAGTCGGATGGTCAGTTAGTCTTTGGCTCCGAGGGCGCGTCCGAGATCAGGTGGATGTGTAGCAGCGGCACCTCCTGGTAGGCGCCGCCATTGGTGATGAGCCGGTAGCCGCTCTCTTCCAGCTGGAAGGCTGCGATCAGGTGCTGCGCCGCTTCCAGCAGCTCCCGCAGCAGCGCTGTGTCGTCGGGTGAGACGTCGGTAAGGCTGCCGATCTCGCGTTTGGGCACGATGAGGACGTGCAGAGCGTGGGACGGGTGAGGATGGTGGAAGGCCAACAGGGTCTCGGTTTCGTAGAGGCGCTTCAATGGTATCGCAAAGCTCATGTGAGCAAAGCTCCATCGGATCCATGGGCCGAAAAAACGCATCCGCGCCAGGCGCATCAGCCCGTCTTTCAGCCCCAGTCTGCTCAAGGCGCCAGCAGCTCCTGGAGCGCATCGTAGGCCGGGCGCGTGCCGCCGCCCTCCCAGTGAAAGGGGTCGGCGATGCCCCACCAGAACGCTTCCTCCTCCGGCGTCCAGAAGGCGTCGGGGATGTTCCAGATGAACATCGGGCCGATCCACGGCGTCCAGTGCTCGCGGGCATAGATGATGGAGCGCACGAGGTAGTCCGCCTGCTGCTCCGGCGTGACGGCAAACCAGCTATAGGCCGGATGAACGGGGTCGGTGGTCCAGCCGAACTCCAGGATGGCGACTTGCTTTCCGGCGTCCCCGTATTGCGCCATGATGGCGCGCAGATCCTCGACGCGCCGGAAGCAGAAGAAGCGCTGTCCGCCGTATTCTGACATCTCCGAGGCCTCTGCCGGCGAGATCTCCGGTGGGGCCGCGTAGCCCGGCGCGTGGGCGCCCAACAGATCGAAGTGAGGCGCAGCGCCAGCCTCATACACGCCGGTGAGGAAGTCGGTGTCGGGCACGGCGAGGGGCGGGCCGGAGCCGGTGGGCGCCAGTCCGGCGGAGATGACCAGCGCCTGCGGGTCGGCCTCCTTGATGGCGGCATTGCAGACGCGCAGCAGCGCGACGTAGGCGGCGGGATCGGGCGCTTGTCCGCCCCACTCGCGGGCCAGATTCGGCTCGTTCCAGACCTGGTAGCCCGCCACGCGCCCGCGATAACGCACTGCCACGTCGCCACAGAAGGCGGTGAAGGTCTCCAAGTCTTCCGGCGGCCCACCGGCGGGTTGATCGCCAGCGGTCGCCCAGGCGGGCGGATAGTCGAGGCGGAAGACGAGTTGAAGACCCCAGGCCTCGGCCTCCTCGACGATGCGGTCGGGCTTAGACCAATCGTAGGGCAGTTCCGAGGCGGGACGCACGTCGGCCCAGGGGAGCCGTTGCTTGACCCAGCTCAAGTTGGCGTCGTGCACCAGACGCCAGTCGCGCTGTGCAGCCCACGGGTCCCACCAGACGTGCAGGTTGGCGCCGACCTCAGGTCCTTCAAACTGCACCGGCACGGGCCAGGGCGTCGGCGTAGGTGCGAGGGTCGGCGTGGCGGTCGGCGCAACAAAAACGGACTGCGGAGAGGCAATGCAACCACCTCCCAGCAGTCCGAACAGGGTCAGAAAGATCAGTATCTTTGGGGAATGCCTCATGCCCTAGGGAATTTTCTCCATCTGGCCAATGGCATCATAAGCGGGGCGCGCTATGCCTTGATCATCCAGGATGCTGTACGGCGAATTAGGATCAGTCCTGCCACCGCCCCCCTTCTGCCAGTAGTCCAGGTTCCAGAGCATGGCCAGGTGGACGATGCCCCATTGGCGCATCAGCTGGAAGCCCTGCACATTCCACTGCGCCTGTTCTTCCAAGGTGTTGTCCCAGGCAAACTCGAAGCCCGGGGCGACTTCTGGCCAGCCCTCAGCCGAGGCCCATCCGAACTCCGTCAGGCAGATAGGCTTTTCGTAGCCAGCCTGTTGCGCCATGTTGTAATATCCCCAGATGGTGCTCTTGAAGGACCAGGAGTGATGTGGGTTGTCGAAAGGCCCACGGAAAGAGGCCGTCGGATCGTTGTAGCCTTCGTCCCAGGCCACGTCGGGGGGCAGGTTGATCCCGTTGGCGTGGGCGCCGATGCAGTCCGCGTAGTCAAGCGCGCCGGCGGCGATGATCTCCTGTAGGTATTCAAAGTCATCTCTGGCGAGGTAACGGTTGGGGTTGTCCGGGTCGGGGAAGTTGGCGGCTGGCGAGAGCGCGCCGCTGATGACGATGATGTTAGGATCGCGGCTTTTGATGGCTTGATAGGCGATGCGCAGCATCTCGGCGTAACGCTCGGCGTTGAGGCCCTCAGCGGTGTTCCACTCCCGGGCCAGGTTCTGCTCGTTCCAGACCTCGATGGCGTGGACGCGCCCCTTGTAGCGGTCGACCAGCCGGCCAAGGAGATCAGCGTAGAGCGTCAGGTCAGCGGGCGGCGCGCTGACGTTGGGATCAGGGTCGTTGCTGGCGTAGTCGTTGGTCCACTTGGGCCCTTTGACGACGCTAAGCATCAGCTTCAGGCCCATCTCGTCGGCAGCGGCCACCACGGGATCGTACAGGCTCCAGTCGTAGGCATCGGAACTGGGCTGAACGTCGTCCCAGCGGAGCTGCTGTTTGACCCAGCCGAGGCCCAACTGATCACGCACCTGGCGCATGGAATAGGTATAATCTCCGACAACCGGGATCACACCTTGCACCGCGATACCGTAGCCGAAATCGCCCCAGGGCAGTGCCGGCATATCGGTTCCTTCGGGGGGAGAAGCACCTTCGGCGTCTTCAGGTACAGGGGTGGGCGTCGGGATGACGATGGTATCCTCCGGCAGCGTCGCTGTGGGCTGCGGAGCAGCGGTTTCCTGACCTTCTTCATCAACTTCGGCGAGAGGTTCCGGGCTATCCACGGCCTCGCCCGCAACCGGCGCAGCGGTCGTAGCATCGGTCGGCGCGGAGACCGACGATGTCTCAACAACTTCAGCGTCATTGGACGCCGGCAGCGTCAATCCGCCAAAGGCGCAGAAAACGCCCAAACCCAAAAGGGCGAACCAGAGCAAGATGACCATTACGAGAGAGCGCCCTTCCAGGCGCATGATGGCCTCTCGTATGTTATTCCAAAACGGGCTTTGCATGCACACCTCCACTCAGTAGTTTAGTTGATCAGTCAGGCGGCCAAGATGAGTGATTATCACCCAACACACCAGAGAGCTGGAAGCCGCTTCCGAATCTCCTTGCCCGGATAGATGCTTCCAGCTGGATTGTCAGTTATTCATATCATCTGTCTTGAGTATACCTGTCTTCGCCGAAGGAGCAAGCGTTGATCGCTGTTGAGGGTCATAGAGAGGCGATGAAACGTAAATAGGGTTTAGGGAAATGTGGGTTATTCGGAGGACATACTGATCTCGGTGCTTGCCAGTTGTTCCAAGGGATGCATGTTGGGCTTCTGCACGCCCCAAAACTCCACCGTGTAATCATCGACCAATCTATCGGTCACGCTGCCGGTCATCTCGTATCCGCACATGCAGCGACAGACTTCGCCGCGATTGGTCTCCACCAGTCGCAGCATCTTCGTCTCAATGTCCTGCCCCAGAGAGGCGATGATGTCGGCGCAGCAATTATAGGCAATGCGATGAACAAAGTTGAAGCCATTCGCCGTCGGCGTGACGACCACGCCGGCCCAGGCATCCAGTACTTCACCCGTCAGGCTCTCGTCGCACTCACCGACCTCGTACGTCAACGTCGGTGGTGCGGATGCTTCTCGGACACCTTCCTCACTATGAATCGTACCTTGCCAGAGTCGGCCCGCCTCGCGGTGACGGAGGTCTACCTCACATTGGGGCGTCGCCACGACGGGACAGGCGTAGGCAAGTTCCCACGCCAGGTTGGTGAATCGGTAGTGGGAGACCCCCAGTTTCCCCGGTTCTGTCACGTTCTCCACCCTCCATGAGGACGACAGCATTTCCAATCCGAAGCCCGGATAGTCCGCACCGAGAAAAGCCAATACCTCGTCGTGCAGGATCCAGATGCGATCGGGGACGTTCTCCGACTCTGAAGGCAGGGTCGAGCCGCCCCCCGCTCCTTCGCACAGGCGAGCCGAATCGCCATCTTGATCCGTGTGCACTTCATAGAGGGCGTCCCCGGCGCGCAGCACCACCCGGTATCCCGGCGTGATGACCATGGCACAAGCTTCATCCGGTCCGGCGCACCCCAGGCAGGAGTTGCGCCATTGCACGGATTCTACACTGACAAGGGTCAACAGCGCCTCGTCAACGCCCGCTTGCTCCATCACGATGCGTTTGGCAGCCGCAATGACGCCAGTCGGCGCTTCTGCTGCTTCGGTTGGAGCAGGGAGTGTATCTCTATCCTCACAGATCACAAAGGTGGTCGCCGCTTTGGGCGCGCGCACGTCGTAGCGATTGCTGGCTTCGTCTTCAAAGATGAGCTGCCATCCGGGCGTGATCACCTGCGCGTACACTTCTCCCGGTTGTGGGCAGCCCAAGCTAGCATCGGACCATTCGACCGATTTCACAGAGACGAGTCGCAGCTCTTCCGGCGATAGATTCAGGGCCTCGGCCACATCTGGCTTGAGCATGGCCGCGATTTTTGCTTCTGAGGAGGGCGGCGCCTCCACCGGTGACTCCAGCGGCGACGTCAGAGGATCTGACACCTCCGGCGTTTCCGTCGGAGCTGCAGGTACAGATGTCGCTACAGACGAGCAAGCCGACCAGACCAACATGCCAATTATCAACCAGAGTACTTTTTTCTTCATCAAAGACCTCCTTCCTTGCAAGCGCAAGGAGCTTCATCGTCATCCTATCATAGATCCACTCATCTTCATAACGTTCTCCATACCGAAGAAGTTCCATCGGCGTGGAGAAAGCCAGATATGACATTAGGATTGCGGGAGATAGAAGACTACCCTTGAACCAAAAAGGTAAATAATGACTATAATTTTACCTCTTGCAAACCTTTTCTGTTTCATATACAATCAGAGCAGAGTTTGGTTTGAAATGGGCGGAGCTGTTGAACGACATGACTCCACATCCCAAACCCGGGATAGGAGAGGGTTGATTAAACCATGAAAGAAGATAACGCGACGGTCGCTGGTAACGCTGTCCCTCGCTCTCCTCTTTCACCGCAGGAAGTCCAGGCGCTACAAAATCGCGTTGCCGAATGCAAAGCTGCAGAAAAGCAGCTGCGCAGTCGTATTGCGGAACTGGAAGCGCAGGACTCGGCGTTGCAAGGGAAGCAGAAAAATCTAGCGACGCTTTTCAAAGCCCTCCCCGACCTTGCGTTTGTCCTCGACCGAGAAGGTCACTATGTCGATGTGCTGACGGGCGACAACCATCCGCTCCTCTATCGCCCCCCCGCCGAAATGGAAGGGCGCTCCCAACGCGATATCTTGCCAAGACGAGTGGCTGAACCGGCGTTAACCTGTATCCAACAGGCGCTGGAGACCGGCGAGACCCAGACTCTGGAATACTGGCTGGATGTCCCTGCCGGACGTATTTGGTTTGAAGGTCGCATTGCTCCGATGGAGACGCCGGACGCGCCCAATGGGTTGGTGATCTGGCTTTCTCGCGACATCACAGCGCGCAAAAAGGCCAAACAAGCGTTGTATGAGAGTCAGCAACGATACGCACTGGCCGCGTCGGCGGGCCGGGTGGGCATCTGGGAGTACCGCCTGGCGACAGACACCCTCTACCTGGATCCCCACGCCCAGTCACTTCTTGGTCACGCGCATGACGTTCTAGAAGACTGGCAGTCTATCCTGCGCCCACAAGACGTGAAGACATTGGTCTCGCGGGCCAAGAGACATCTGGAAGGGCACGCTCCTGCGTTCGACTGTGTCTGCCAGGTGCAGCGCAGAGATCAGCCGTCGCTCTGGATGCTCATTCGCGGCTCTGCCATCCATAAAGAGGAAAGCAAGGCTGCGGTGCTGATCGGCACGTTGACGGACATCACGGAAGGCCGGGAAGCCGAAATCGCCCGCGAGCGACTGTTAATCGCACTCCAGCGACGGAATGCACAGATGCAGACGGCGGCAGAGGTCTCAAGTGCCATCAGCAGTATTCTCGACCCTGAAAAGCTTACGCAGCAGGTGGTAGACTTGATCCGCCAAGGCTTTGATCTGTATTACGTGGGGCTGTTTCTCGTCGACCGCACCGGCCTTGATCCCAACGAGCCGGGGAAGTGGGCTTTGCTGCGCGCCGGCACCGGCAACGTGGGCCAGCGGATGGTCGAGGAGAAGCACAAGTTAGAGATTGGGGGGCCTTCCATGATCGGATGGTGCATTGCCAATCAGAAAGCGCGTATTTCACTGGACGTGGGCACCGAAGCGGTGCGTTTTGAAAATCCTTGGTTGCCCAAGACCCGCTCGGAATTAGCGCTTCCCTTGGTCAGCCGAGGAGAAACTATCGGCGCGCTGACCATTCAATCGGATGAAAAAACCGCCTTCAGAGAGTCCGACATCACGGTGCTGCAGGCCATGGCAGATCAACTGGCCAACGCCATTATCAACGCGCGACTATACGAGCAAGCACAACAGGAAATCGCAGAGCGTCGGTGGGTTGAAGCGTCCCTACGCCAGCGTCAACGCGAATTGGAGTTGCTCAACAGCGCAAGTCGCGCGTTGACGAAGCCCCTTGATCTGGACGAGGTTCTCAGCACTATGCTAAGTCGCGTCCAGCAGATTCTGGGTGTCATCGCCTGTTCGGTCTGGCTGATCAATGATGAGAAGGCAAACCTGGTCTGCCGTCAGGCGACCGGCTCCCAGCACGAAAAAGTGCTGGGCTGGACGCTGAAACTGGGACAAGGCGTGGCCGGATTGGTGGCAGATGTCGGTGAGGGCATGATCGTCAACGATACGTCCAAAAGCGATCATTATTTTGCCGGCGTAGCAGAGGAAATTGGTCTCGACGTCCGCGCTACCCTCTGTGTACCGTTGCTGATAAAAGAGGAGGTCATCGGTGTCTTGCAGGTTATTGATACGGAGACCAATCGCTTCCAGCCATCTGAACTTCGACTCATGGAATCGTTGGCCGCCACGGCCGCCATCGCTATCGACAACGCCCGGCTGTATGAACAGGCACAACAGGATGCAGCCACGAAGTCGGCGTTGCTGGATGAAGCCAACCATCGCGTCAAGAACAATCTCTCCGCGATTATGGGCATTTTGGCGCTGGAACTGCAGAAATCCTACGATAGAGCGGATGATTTCCGCGCGCTGCTCCGGGACCTTTTGGCCCGGATTCAAGGCATGTCCACGGTGCACAGCCTGCTATCTGAGACGAGGTGGACGCCGCTCTCGCTGAAACGTTTGATTGAGGAGATCATTCACTCAGCCCTAAGCGGCTCTCCAATCAGCCACAGGATTCAAATGTACATCCATGCACCGTCCACGCCGCTGGTGATCGCTCCTCGACAAGCGACGAATCTGGCTGTGCTGCTCAACGAGCTGACGACCAACAGCATCAAACATGCCTTTCAGGACCGGAAACAAGGTAAGATCGATGTCGACATTCAGGTGGTGGACGAGGAGAAGCGGGAGATAGTCCTACGTTACTATGACAATGGTCCAGGTTGGCCCGAAAGCGTGCTGAAGGGAACGTCCTCTGGTGTTGGGATGCGACTGATGCACCTTATCGCCCAAGGGCCGATGCTGGATGAGCTCGTTATGGAAAATAACAATGGCGCCGTTGCCACGCTGCGTTTCCGGCTGGTGCCGTTCCCATGAACATGGCAGTAAATATCATTGACTCCTTCGAAAATAGCGAATGATGAATGGCGAATGGCGAATACTCAAGGATACCTGGTTGCTGGAGTGCCGACAGCTTGTCGGCATGACGCTGCCAGCAGGATG
>CAYVKR010000004.1:0-40418 GCA_964452025.1 uncultured Anaerolineales bacterium | reverse complement strand
ACTGAAAACTTAACCACGGATTTCACAGATTCACACAGAAAATGAAAAATCCGTGAAAATCCGTGCCATCCGTGGTAAAAATTTAAGATCGTTTTTGGGCCACCCGGCGAAATCCCAGAGACCCGGCGTGTTTTCTACGAACGCTGCGGTTCAGATTGCTTCGCTACTCCTCGATGAGAATGGAGCCCGCGCCCTGGTCGATCTCCAGCTCGATCTGGTAGTCGGCGTTGTCGAAATTCTCCGTCTCCCAGATACCGTCGTCGGGGTCACCGGAGACGAGGACGAAACGCTCGTCGGTGCGGAAGGTGCCGCTGCCGTCATCCAAGTACACCCGCAGTCCTACGTCCTGCGGGACGATCAGACGCAGGCTCCCGGATCCGCCGTCAATCTGACCCGAGAAGGAACTCGCTTCCGGCAGTGATAGCGCCACCGCGCCTGCCCCCTGATCGAAGTGGAAGTTGGTGAGCGTCAGCGCCGTCAGGTCGAAGGTAAGCGTCCCCGCTCCGCCGTCCAGGCTGAGATCGTAGGTGACAGCCGGATGAAGCGCCAGGTCCCACGTCCCCGCGCGTGATCCACCGAAGTCGGTGTTGAAGATGGGCGTCGGTTGGACCGTATCCAACTCCACGGTAACCGACCCGTTCTCCGGCGTCACGTCGAAGATCAGATCGCCGTAGTAGTCGATATCGCCCTCAATGAGATTGGCCGAGTCATTTAGCGCCGTCAGCTCGCCTAGCTGAGTGGCAAAATCGATGACGACGCTGGCATGTTCGATCTCGTTCAGAGGGTGGCTGACGAACGCCTGTTCCAGGGTGGGGCCTCGCGCCCAATCGGCCAGCATCGGGATATTGCGTGCGAAGAAGACCGCCAGCACAGTGCCGCCGATCAGGACAAAGATGAGGATGCCGCTGATGATGGCACCTGCCAACGAGCGGCGTCCGATAAGCACGTCCAGCCCCAGGGCAATGAGGACGACGGGCCAGAGCCGCCAGAGCAGGCCCCACGACGGTTCCGGCAGATATCCCAGGTTAGAGAGTAGAAACAGCACGCCGCTCATGATCAGTACGATGGGCCAGAAGAGCGAAGGCCGGTGTCGTCGCGGCGGTCTTGGTGCGTTCCCGGACGGATATTGATTTGACATAGCACATACCTCCCTTGTTGATCTCATGTGAGTGCGCTACCGGGGAGGGTCGGCTGCAGAGAAACAGGAAGCTCTGAGAGATCCGGTCCATCCCCGGGCACGCTATCTTTACATACGTACGGTGGTGGGGAAAGTTGCAAGTGAATTGGTTGGGATGAAATGGCGCATTAGAACGGTTAGAACAAAGCCGCCGACGGACCTCCGTCGGCGGTGATTTCTCTGACACCATCTGGATTGGCTGCCCTGAAAAAAGGGCAATCTAACCGCACAGAGCGAGCAGCGGGTACAGAGATTCTTATTTTGGAATCTAGCTACCTATCACTTTGATTGCTAAAACCATCCTCTTCTCCGTCATTCCGAGCGGAGTGCCGTTTTTTGGCACGGAGGCCTGCCCTGAGCATAGCCGAAGGGCCGAGGAATCTTCCCCGCTCGATGGCAACCCCAAGTCGCAGAGGGAGATTCCTCGATTCGCTCCCAGCAAACTACGCCGCTCGCTCACTCGGAATGACGTGATTAGAGGGTTGAGTTGATTTTATAAACAGTCCTCATGAAAGTGATAGGTAACCAGTTTTTGGATAATTTTTTCTCCGCGTTCTCTGTGCTCTCTGTGGTGAATAGGCTTTTTTCAGGTGAGTTATCTGGGTTTAGTCTTGGGCTTTGGTCGCTACCTCCAGCAGATCCTGAATGCGCGGCACCATCTCCGCAGGATTGGCGTGTAGGCCCTCCAGCAACAGCTGATTGGCGAAGAGCTGTTCGATGGCAGCGTCCACCAGCGGCGCACGGGTGCCCGTCTCGATCATCTGGGCCAGATTCCTGACCAGCGGATGGCGCCGGTTGATCTCCAGAATCCTCGGGGCGACTTGGTAATCTTCTTCGATGAGCCGCCGCACGCGCTCCAGATCGCGTTCCGGGCCGCTCTCTGCCGAGACGAGCCGGCAGGGGCTGTCGCGCAGGACTTTGGACGGGCGAACGTCCTTGACCCGATCTCCCAGCACGTCCTTGAAGCGCCCGATGAGCGTGCCGAACTCCTTGGCGCCCAGCGCGTCTGTTTCTTCTTCCTCAGGTGTCTCGTCTTCCGGTAACTCCAGTTCAGGATCATCGACGTTCTGGAAGGGTTTGTCGTCGAACTCGCGCAGGCTTTGCATCATCAGGCCGTCCAGCGGATCGGTCAGGTAGAGCACGTCCAGATCGTGCTCTTTGAAGTAATCCAGGTGCGGGCTGGAGGCGACCGAGGTCAGGTCGTTGCCGATGACGTAGTAGATGGCGGGCTGCTCCTCGTCCATCTGCTCGACGTAGGTCTCCAGCGAGATGTAGTCGTCGCCGGACTTGGACGAGTGGAAGCGCAGCAGCGGCAGTAGGTCGTCGTGGTCGAAGGGGTTGGCTGCAATGCCTTGCTTGATAAACGGCCCGAAATTTCGCCAGAAGACCGCGTAGTCGTCGGGTTCTTCTTCTGCCAGCTCCTGCAGCGCGCTCAGTACCCGTCCGGTCAATGAGCGCTCAATCTGGCGCAGGATGCGGTTGCTCTGTACCGTCTCCCGCGAGATGTTGAGGGGCAAGTCGTCGGAGTCGACGACGCCTTTGACGAAGCGCAGATAGTCAGGCAGCAGATCAGTGGTGTTGTCCTGAATCAGCACCTTTTTGGAGTAGAGTTTGAGCCCTGGCTCCTTGTCGAGTTGTAGGATGCCTTCGTCAAGATGGCTCGGCACGTAGAGAATGCTGCGGATGAAGACCGGCACGTCGGTGACCAGGTGGATGTGCAGCAGGGGCGGCTCCGTGTCCAGCGTCAGCTGGCGGTAGAAGTCATTGTAGGCCTCCGCATCGATCTCATTGCGCGGTGTGCGCCAGAGGGCCGATTGGGCGTTGACGATCTCATCCTCGATCTTGATGGGGAAGGAGACGTAGTTGGAATGTTTCTCGACGATCTGTCGTAGACGCCAGGCCGACGCGAACTCCTGCGCGTCGTCGCTCAACTGGATCTCGACCGTCGTGCCCCGGCGCTCCCGGTCCGCCGGCTCGATGGTGTAGGCGCTCTCACCCTGCGACGTCCACGTCCAGGCCTGGGCCTCCGGCTGGTAGGATCGTGTCGTGACTCGCACCTCGTCGGCGACCATGAAGACGGAGTAGAAGCCCACACCGAACTGGCCGATGATGTCGTCGGGGCGCTTGCCTTCTTCAAGCTGCTCAAGGAAAGCCGTAGCGCCGGAGTGCGCGATGGTGCCCAGGTTCTCGATCAACTCGGCTCGCGTCATCCCCACGCCCGTGTCGGAGACAGTCAGCGTGTTGGCGTCCTCGTCGAAGTCGAGGCTGATCTCCAGCTCCGTGTTGGGATCGACGACGTCGCGGTTGGTCAGCAGCTCGAATTGCATGCGGTGCAGCGCGTCCGAGGCGTTGGAGATCAGCTCGCGCAGGAAGATTTCCTGCCGCGTGTAGAGCGATTTCGCCAGAATGTTGAGCAGCTGTTGGACTTCGGTCTTAAATTCTAAGAATTCGCTTTCTGGTACAGTGGTCTCTTCGTTCATATACACCTCCTACGTTAAGATGTTGCCTTTCGTTCGATCAACATTTCTACTATACCTAGCGTACATTAGAATCACATTAACGTGGCGGAACGGGTAAACGAAGATGGGTTGATGTGGGCTGAGGTTAATGCACATGGCAAATATGACCGGAAGCCACCTATTGCGTCTGAACCATCCCGGAACTGCTTCGTTTGCTCGTCGCTCGCCGCACTTTCACCTTTTAACGCTCGTGGTAGAATGACAAGGTGTGATTGGACGAAGCGAAGTGTTGTTACATCTGTCGGCTATATCAAACGAACTGAACCTATGGATAAACCAGAGATCATAACGGACGATTTAGATGCATTGATGGACGTTTTGCCTGAGGACATCCAGGCTGTGATCGCCGAGCTAGGGCGACGCAACGAGCTGCTTGAAGTCATCTTGGATCTGGGGCGGGTGCCCACGGCGCGTTACACGCACAAAGAGGTCGTGCTGCGGGACTCGGAGGTGATCCGAGATGAGATCCAGTATGTGGTCGAGCGCATCGGCGAGTTCGACGCTGACAATCGCGCGGGCATCGCGCGCACGCTGCACCGCATCGCGGCTATCCGCAACCGCAAGGGCGATATTGTCGGCCTGACGTGTCGCGTGGGGCGCGCTGTCTACGGCACCATCGACATTATCGAGGATCTTATCAACTCTGGGCGCAGCATCCTCCTGGTGGGGCGTCCCGCTGTGGGCAAGACGACGATGCTTCGCGAGGCCGCGCGGGTGCTGGCCGAGAAAAAGCGCGTGGTCATCGTGGATACATCCAACGAGATTGCCGGCGATGGCGACATTCCCCATCCGGCCATTGGACGCGCGCGGCGCATGCAGGTCGCCATGCCCAAGTTGCAGCACGAGGTGATGATCGAGGGCGTGGAGAACCACAACCCGGAGGTCATCGTCATCGACGAGATTGGGCGCGAGCTGGAGGCGCTGGCGGCGCGCACCATCGCCGAGCGCGGCGTACAGCTGATTGCCACAGCGCACGGTAACACGCTGGACAATCTGCTGATGAACCCGACGCTTTCGGATCTTGTGGGAGGCATTGAGAGTGTCACCCTCTCGGATGAGGAGGCCCGGCGGCGCGGCACGCAGAAGACCGTGCTGGAGCGCCGGGCGCCCCCGACCTTTGACGTGCTGGTGGAGATTCAAGACCGGCAGCGGCTGATGGTGCACGAGAACGTCGCCATATCGGTGGACGCGCTGTTGCGTGGCAATCCTCCCAACACCGAACTGCGCTACCGGGACGATGCCGGCAAGATTCATACCGGTGAGGTCGAGGCCAGACGAGAGCAGGACCGCATCGAGGTAGAATTGCAGGATCAGGCTCTCTCTTATATGTCGCAACGACGCGAGCACGAGGAGATAGCCATCTTTCCCTTTGGCATTGCACGCAACCGCCTTCGAGCCGCCGCGAGCAGCCTGCGCGTGCCGCTGCAGATTGTGGATTCGCTACATGCAGCGGAGGCGATGGTGACCACCAAGCATTATTATCGTCGCCGGCCCAAGGTCATCGTTGAAGCGGAGCGAAAAGAGATTCCTATCTACGTCCTGCGCGCCAACACCTCCGCGCAGATGGAGTCTTTTCTCTCGGATCTCTTCCGGCTGGGTGAGGCGGAGGACGCGGCCTTTGCCCGCGCCATGCACGAGACGGAAGAGGCGATTCGCCGGGTGTTGCACTCTAAGGGCGCCATCGACCTTTCGCCGCAGAGCGCCTACGTCCGGAAGCACCAGCATCAGATGGTAGAGGCGGCGGAACTGGAATCGCAATCCTATGGCAAAGAGCCGTATCGTCACGTGCGCATCGTCAATCGAGGTGGGGAGGGGTAAGGGTGGCGCCTGGTTTCTTTGTCACGTTGGAGGGGCCGGAGGGCAGCGGGAAGACGACCCAGTTGCCGCTGTTGGCGACCTGGTTGGAGGCGCGGGGCTATTCCGTGCTGAAGACGCGCGAACCGGGTGGCACCTCCATCGGCGAGCGCATCCGCGATCTACTGCACGATCCGGCGCATATCGAGATGACGCCGCGCGCGGAGATCCTGCTCTATTCTGCCTCGCGGGCTCAGCTGGTGGCAGAGGTGATTCGACCGGCGCTGCAGGCTGGCAAGGTGGTGCTCTGCGATCGCTACTTTGATAGCACGTACGCGTATCAAGGCTATGGTCGCGGCCTGCCCCTGGATGCGTTGCGCGAGATCACGCAATTTGCCACCGGTGGGCTGATGCCCGACGTGACCTTCTACTTGGACATTGAACCGGAGGCCGGGCTTCGCCGCCGTGCGGACGCGGGTGAGGAGATGAATCGCCTTGACCGCGAGACCTTGGCCTTCCATCGCCGCGTCCGTGAAGGCTATCAGGCCCTCATCGCAGCCGATCCGTCGCGGTGGGTCACCATTGATGCGCGGGGGAGCGTGGAAGCGGTGCACGCCCGTCTGCAGGATGCTTTTGATGATAGCTTCGAGCAATCCAGAACCTCATGTTGATACACTACTTACGACGAACAGGTGCGTAAGATGCGTTATCCCTAAGACGCGTTATCCCAAAGGGGGAGTAAATGGAGAAGGAGACGCCCACCACATTCTTGGACGCGGCCCACGCCTTGATCGAAGGCGTACCTCGACTTGCACGGCTGATGCGACAAGACCTCCGCAGACACAGCGCCGGTCTCTTTACCGAACCGCAGTTCCGCGTCATGGCAGTGCTCTACCGTGAGGGTGAGCAATGTCTCTCCGGTCTGGCGGAATATCAGGGCGTCTCGCTTCCCACCATGTCGAAACTGATCCAGGGCTTGGAATCTCGCGATCTGGTGGGACGCAAACGTGACCAGGAAGACCGGCGGCGCGTGTTGCTCTCCCTGACGCCTGAAGGCGTCGAAGCGTATGAATCACTGCTGCGCCGTACGGAGAACCATATCGTCGATTGGATCGAGGAGATGACGCCTGAACAGCGGGATGAACTTGTCCGTTCCTTTGATCTGGTGGTGCAGCTGTTCGAGCACGTCGATCTGGACGCGTTCTACAAGCATCACGAGTGTTGTCCCTGAGGAGAGTCTCGATGATCAAGGCCGCCGTCGTTCAGATGGACCCGAAGCTAGGAGAGAACGAGGAGAACCGCCGTCGCATCGCGCAGTTTCACCGAGAGGCCGCAGTCCACGGAGCGCAGCTGATCGTCTTCCCGGAGTGCGCGACCTCCGGCTATGGCTTTGCAGATCTGGAAGCCGCCTGGTCAGCGGCGGAATCTATCCCAGGGCCGACCACCGATGCGCTCGAATCTGTCTGTGCGGAGACCGAAACCTACGGGGTCGTCGGTCTGCTGGAGCGTCAGACTGAGGAGATTGTCTACAACACGGCGGTGCTCGTCGGTCCCGATGGTATCGTGGGCCGCTACCGCAAGGCGCACCTGCCCTTGCTTGGCGTCGACCGCTTCGTCACGCCCGGCGATACCGGATTCCGCGTCTGGGAGACGCCGCTGGGGCGTATCGGCATGCTGATCTGCTACGATCTGCGCTTCCCGGAAGCCATGCGCGCCGTGGCTCTGAGCGGCGCCGACGTGGTGGCGCTGCCTACCAACTGGCCCGACGGTTCGCAGAACGCACCCGAGTTCGTCACGCGCACCCGCGCGCTGGAAAACCGGATCTTTCTCTTGGCCTGCAACCGGTGTGGTGAGGAGAGCGGCTTCTGGTTCTTCGGACACAGCCAGGTCACCCACCCCAGTGGCGACGTGCTGGCGGAGGCGGGCGCAGAGGAAGAAATTTGCTACGCCGAAATCGATCCCACGGAGGCGCGGCAGAAGCGCATTGTGATCCGCCCCGACGCCTTCGAGCTGGACACGGTGGGCGACCGGCGGCCCGATCTTTACGGGCGGTTGACCGAGCATTAGCGAGGCGTCGAGTCGTTTATCGGCTCGGCTTTTTTCACAGGAGGCACCTATCGATGAGCGCACAACGTTTTCTTGACAAACTGTCCGATCCCGGCGTCTTGATCGCCGACGGCGCAACCGGCACCATGCTGCAGGTCGCCGGTCTACCCGCCGGAGAGTCTCCAGAGCGGTGGAACCTGAAGAATCCCGAGGTCATCATGGATTTGCACCGCAGTTACGTCGACGCGGGCGCGGATCTGATTCTCACCAATACCTTCGGCGGCAGCCGGGTGCGTCTGCGACGTGCGTCCCTGGCGGAGCAGACTGTCGAGATCAATCGGGCGGCGGCGCGATGGGCGCGGCAGGTTGCGGGCGACCAGGTCTTCGTCCTGGGCGATCTGGGGCCGACGGGCGAGATGCTCGCGCCCTTGGGCACGCTGACGTACGAAGACGCGGTGGCGGTCTTCGCGGAGCAAGCCGGCGCGTTGGCGGCGGGCGGCGTCGACGCTATCCTCATCGAGACGATGAGCGATCTCAACGAAGCCAAAGCCGCCGTCGAAGGGGCGAAGCAGGCGACCGATCTGCCTGTGCTGGTGACCATGAGCTTCGATACCAAGGGTCGCACCATGATGGGCGTCAAGCCGGAGCAGGCTGCTGAAACGCTGTGGGCGCTTGATCCCGCCGCCATCGGTGCGAACTGTGGGCGCACGCTCAGTGAGACCCTGGAGGCGATCCGCGCGATGCGTGCAGCCGTGTCAGACGCCACGTTGATGGCGAAGCCCAACGCCGGTCTCCCGCACACGGAGGATGGCGAGCTGGTTTACGACGTCACGCCGGAGGTGATGGCGAACTACGCGCTCAAGTTCGCCGCGCTGGGCGTCAAAATCTTCGGCGGATGCTGCGGCAGCACGCCCGCTCACATTCGCGCGGTTGCGGAGGTCCTACGGGCATCCGGCTGACGGCTGGTCAACGTTTAACTCGCAACTTGCAACTACTTTTCAGAGGAGCCGAACGTGAGATTGAACAAGAAGAATATCATCACCGATATGGACGGTGTGTTGATCAGCGGTCGGAAGCCTGTGCCCGGCGCGGCAGAATTCATCGAGACGTTGAGGCAACAGGAGATCGAATATCTGGTGCTGACCAACAATCCCATCTACACACCGCGCGATCTCTCCCACCGGCTGTTGACGTTGGGGTTGGAGATTCCCGAATCCCGCATCTTCACCTCGGCGCTAGCAACGGCGAGCTTTCTGCAAACGCAGCGCCCGGAAGGTACGGTTTTCGTTATCGGAGAGAGTGGGCTGACCGAAGCGGTGCACGGCGCCGGCTACGTGATCACTGAAATCGATCCGGATTACGTCGTGTTGGGGGAGACGACGACGTACAACCTCAATCACATCACCAAAGCTATCCGGCTCATCGATCAGGGCGCGCGCTTCATCGCTACCAACCCCGATCCCTCCGGTCCCACCCACGAAGGCCTGGTGCCCGCCTGTGGCGCCATGGCAGCCCTCATCGAGAAAGCCAGCGGCGTCAGCCCCTTCTTTGTGGGCAAGCCCAATCCGTTGATGATGCGCTCGGCCCTAAACTACCTGGACATCCACTCCGAGGATACGGTGATGGTGGGCGACCGCATGGACACTGACATCGTCGCGGGCGTCGAAAGCGGCATGGAGACCGTGCTGGTGCTCACCGGCGTCACTGACCGCGAGGACGTGGACGGCTTCCCCTATCGGCCTACGCACATCGTGAAGTCCGTGGCTGATATTGAGATCTGACGTGGCGGATCGCCCATTGATCGGAGAGTCGTGATGCGCTGCGCGCGTTTGGTCTGGATCACCCTTGTCCTGCTGACGCTGGGCTGTGTTACGCTGTTGCCCTGGACGGAGCCCGAGAGGCCCACCACGCCCACGCCGCAGCAGTTGGGCCTGAATCGCACCGTCCCCCATCCGGCGGACATGCAAGCTGTCACGTCCGATTGGACATTGGACGTTCTCAACGTGATCCGGGGGGAAGAGGCCTGGACGCGCCTCTACGCTGCCAACTCCCTGAACGATCCCCCGCGCGAGGGCTGGGAGTACCTCTTGCTCAAACTCTCGGCGACTTTCACAGCCAGGGATCGTAAAGAGGAGACACTGGGCCTTCGTGTCACAGGCGAAGGCGCCGTGGTTTACGGTGGTTTCGCCGCTGTGCCGCCCGAACCCCGCCTGGACGTCAACTTCACCCGAGGTGTGCCGAACACCGGCTGGCATGCCTTCTTGATTCCTGAAGATGAGTCCGGGCTGTTGCTCATTTTCTATTCATCGCTGAAGATAGATGCGCCGTATCATTACGTCGCGTTGGAGGAGGGCGCGCGGCATCTGGTCGATTGGTCGCTGGAAGAGATCCAACCCACGGAGTTGGGCACGGTTCCAACCGCGCCGGCGCCGCTGGGTAGCACCGTCACGTCGGAAGATTGGCAGGTCACCGTCGAGCGCGTGCTCTGGGACGACGCGGCCTGGGATGCGCTCATCGAAGCGAATCAGTTCAACGATCCACCAGCTGAAAATCGCCGCTATCTGTTGGTAGAAGCTCGCGTGCGGTACATTGGACTCGCTGAGGGTCCGGAGATCCTGGGCGCTTACGATTTCAGCGTGACCGGCAGCGATGCGGCGATCTACAAGCCGCCGGCCCTGGTCGAGCCGGAACCCGCCCTCGACGCCTATCTCTTTCCGGGCGGCGACGTCACCGGCTGGATTGCGTTGGAAACCGACCGCTTTGCCGAATTTCCTGTGCTCATCTTCAAGCCCTCGTATCGAGAGAGCGAGATTCGCTATCTGGCGCTGACCTCTCCCTGAAACCGCTTTCTTCGTCCTCAGAGTATGGGGTGAACGTTCCAACGCTCGAGCGTTGGAACGTTTTGTCCTTGTAAAAGCCTTGCATCTTTGATAAGATATTGCCATGGCACCATGAGCAAGGACGTTTCCGATCTTTCAGATGTTCCGGGGAGGTATGGCGATGAACAAAGTCATGAGAGGTGGCGCGCGCGCGGCGCGTGGGGTGTTGGTCTGTGTCGTGCTGCTGGTGGGGATAGTGGGATGTCGGGACGTGGGCAACTGCGATACCCCCGCCGGACCAGGCGTGGATTGGCACGGCTGCGATAAGAGCGACGCGAATCTATCCGAAGTCAATCTGGAACAGGTGAATCTGCGGGGGGCAAACCTCCGTGGCGCCCTGCTGGACAGAGCGGTGCTGAAAAACGCCATACTGGATGAGGCTGATCTCACCAATGCCGTTCTCGTCAACGCCAACTTAAGCGCAGCCCGCCTGATGGCTGCCCAACTGGACAACGCTGACCTCAGTGGTGCGTCCTTCAATGACGCGGACTTAATGGGTGTGGATTTGACCGGCGCCACGTTGGGAGATGCCGATTTTCGCCGCGCCAACCTCTCTCAGGCCAATCTCCAGGGCGTTGATGCCACTGACGCGGTCTTCGACTATGCATATCTGAAGGGCACGAATCTCACCGGCACGGATATCGACGAGAAATGGCGTCGTGTACGCGACATCGTCTCAGGAGAACACGACCTGAAACTCAGCGGTCAAGATCTCAGCGACGCCGATTTGGGCCAGACCCAGCTGAAGGATGCTGATCTTCAGGACGCCAATCTCAAAGGCGCCGACCTGAGCGACGCCGATTTGACCGGTGCTAATTTGCGCGGCGCGGATCTGCGCGGGGCCGATATGCGGGGTGTCATACTGGACGGTGCCGTGTTGCGCGACGCGCAGGTCGACGCGACTACGAACCTGGACGAAAAATGGCGCACCGTTTGGGACATCGTCACTCATCCGAAGGAGGAGCGTGATCTCAACGGGCGGGATTTGACCCACGCCAATCTGAGCGGGGCTAATCTCAAAAAGGCGAACTTGGAGAATGCCAACCTGGAGAATGCCAACCTCTCCGGTGCTGATCTCACCGAGGCTACGTTGGACGGCGCCATTCTGCGCAACGTTCAGACCACCGACGCCACAAAGCTGCCGGACAAGTGGCGCCTGGTGATCAGCCTGCTCACCGATGGGGGTGTGGGCCGTGATCTGGAGGGAATCGACCTCCACCGCGCTTACCTTGAGGGCGTCGACTTCAGTGGGGCTGATCTTCAGGGTGCCGATCTACAGTACAGCATCTTGAAAAAGGTCAACCTCTCTGGCGCTGATCTGACCGAGGCGCAGCTCCAGGGCGCTAATCTGGAAGAGGCGAATCTGGATTACGCGGTGTTCATCGAGACGCAGCTGGATGACGCGACCAACATCGCCGATAAATTGCGGCACGTGCGGGACATCATGTCTGGAAACGTGGCTGTCGTCGATCTCCGAGCCATAGACTTGAGTCAGGCCTATCTGCGGTACGTGGATTTAAGCGGTCTGAATCTCGGTGAAGCTAACCTGAGCGGTGCGGATCTCCAGTATGCGAATCTCCGTGACGCCAATCTGACTCATGCCGATCTGAGCAACGCTGACCTCGAGCATACGGACCTGACCGGCGCCACGCTGGACTACGCCAACCTGCGCGGCGCAAATATCCACGATCAGACGACCGAAATTTCCGACAAATGGTGGCGCGTCTGGGACATCGTCTCAAATGGCGGAGCAGATCGTGATCTCGACGAGCTGGACTTCGCCCGCGCTGACCTGGCGGGTGCCGATATGCGTGACTGCCTCTTCGCGGACACCACGCTCGCCGAAGCAAACCTGGCCGGCGCCAATCTCTCCGGCGCTGATTTCCGCCAGGCCAATGTGCGGGGCGCCGATCTACGGCGCGCTGACCTCTCCGGCGCTGACCTGCGAGAGACCGACCTTTCTAACGCGAATCTGCGGCGGGCTTACCTCAAGGACGCGCAGGTCGACGAGACGACGAAGATCGCCGGCAAGTGGCGCGAAGTCTGGGTCATCGTCAATCGGCCCCTGGAGCGCGAGCATCTGAACGGAGTCGATCTCAGCTATGCCAATCTCACAGGCGCGAATTTCTCCGGTCAGCATTTTATTGGGGCCAATCTCTCCCACGCCGTCTTGACGGGCACACGCATCGTCAGCGCCAACGTCAGCGGCGCGAATTTCACTCGGGCCGATCTGCGGGGTCTTCAATGGAACGATGCCACCGTCATCGCTGGCAGATGGCGCCTGGTAGCGCAGATCGTCAACGGCGAGACCGGCGACCGCACCAATTTCACCGGTGTCGATCTCAACCACGTCAACCTGCGCGGCGCGGATCTGAGCGGCTTTGATCTCACCGGCGCTGAGCTAGCGCTGGCCGATCTCACCAACGTGGATCTGAGTGGCGCCGATCTCGAGGGCGCGAATCTCAGCGGCGCGATACTCCAAGGCGCGAATCTGGATGGCGTGAACTGGAACCAGGCGATTCTGGATTACACGGATTTCAGCGGTGCGCAGGAGATTGAGAACGACGACCTGGACACGGCTGCCTCCCTCACCGGCACTATCATGCCCGATGACAGCAATCACGATTGACCGGTGGCCTGGGCAGGGTTGACAGAGCCCAGCCTTCAGAGCATAATGCTCCTATGAAAAAATACACGTGGTTGATCCTGAGCATACTTATCGCGCTGGCGGGCTGCGAGGCGCTGCCGGAGCTCGACGGGCTGCCGTCCATACTGGCGACGTCGACGCCAACGCCGTCTCCTACAGCCACGGCGTCCCCCACGCCTACCGCGACGTCCACACCGACCCCGACGCCCACACCCCAGCCGGCGGAGGTTCTTGCCAAGGCCGAGCGCGCCTACGAGGTCGGCGATTGGGCGCGCGCCGAGCGCCTCTATGATCGCCTGATGCCGCTTTCATCCATCTCCCAGGCGCAGGCCTATCGCGCCACGCTGGGCCTGGGCAAGACGCTCATCGCCCGCGACGACCTCACCCGGGGCATTGTGCTGTTGGAAGACCTGGCGGCGAACGCCGCGCAGCCCTCACAGGTGGCCGAGGTCAACGTGCGCCTTGGCGACGCGCTGCTGGACGTCGACCAACCGGCGCAGGCCGCCCAGCGCTACGAATCCGCGCTGGAAGCGCAGCCCGCCCTCGCCCCCTACGCCCACGAGTGGATGGGCGATGCCTACGTTGCCACCGGCGTCTACACCTCGGCGCTGGAGGCCTACACGCAGGCGTTGACGCTGGCCGATTCCGCCGGCCGCCGCGTCTATCTCCTGGAGAAAGTCGGGCTGACGCACGCTGCGCGCCAGGCCTACACCGAGACGTTGGCCTCCTATGACGCCATCCTCGATATCGCCCGCACCCCTGCGTACCGCGCGCGCATCGCCTATCAGGCCGCCGAGACGGCGCGCGCCTTCGGCGATACACAGGAGGCCCTCCGGCGCTACCAGGAGATCGTCAACGCCTACCCGACCACGTCCCAGGCCTACGAGGCGCTGGTGCAGCTGGTCGAAGCGGGCGTCCCCGTCGACGACCTGCTGCGCGGCAAGATTGACTACCACGCCGAGGCCTACGGTCCCGCCGTGGCTGCTCTCTACCGCTATATCCAGGCGAACCCCGATCACACCGGCGAGGCGCATTACTACGCGGGTCTCTCCTACCTGGAAGCGGGCAGCCCAGAGCTGGCCCTCTCCGAGTTCGAGACGCTTATCGGGACGCACCCCGGCGACGCCTACGTGGGGAGCGCGTGGATTGGCAAAGCAGAAGCGCTGGTCGATCTGGGGCGCGTCGAGGAGGCGCTGGCGGCCTATCGTCAGCTGCCTGAATCACTGCCCGATGATCCGCGCGCTGCCAAGGCGCTCTGGGAAGCGGCAGAGCTACTGGAGGATCGCGGACGGCTGGAGGAGGCGGCCGCTGCCTTTGTGGAACTGGCGGAACGTTATCCCGACGATGAGGGCGCGCCCGCCGCCCGCTTCCAGGCCGGCCTGGATCGCTATCGCGCCGATGCCCAAGATGAGGCTGTCGACGCCTGGGAGGAGCTGATCCGCTGGTATCCCGCCGACGAGCGCGCACTGGGCGCCCGCTTCTGGATTGGCAAGACCTACCTGGAGCGCGGAGATGAGATCAGCGGGACAACCTACCTCAGTGCGACGGTGGCAAGCGCGCCGTGGGACTACTACGGCCTACGCGCTGCCGATCTGCTGGCAGGACGGCCGCCGCTGGCGTCGCCGGATGCAGAGGCTGAACTCCAGACCTGCGGGAGCGCCACAGAACAAGAGGCGACGGTGGTGTGGCTCGAAGGGTGGGTTGCGGAGGATGCTGATCCACCGCCGGATCTCAGCCTGCCGCCGGAGGCGCTGCTCGCCGACCCCCGTTTGGAATTGGGACTCACGCTGCTGGAGTTGGGCCACTTCGACGAAGGGCGCGCTGAGTTGGAGGCGTTGCGGGTTGCCTACGATGACGACGCCTGGGCGCAGTATCATCTGGCGCTTATCTTCCGCGAGGCGAGACTCTACCGCTCGTCGATCCTGGCGGCGGCGACGGCCTGGCGACTCTCACCGGTGGATACGGTCGATGAACTTCCGCGCTTCCTGGGCTGTCTGCTCTATCCCACCTACTTCGACGATCTGATCGAGAGAGAGGCGGAGGAATTTGGCTTTGCGCCGCTGGTGCTCTACGCGCTCCTGCGGCAAGAGAGCCTCTTTGAGGGCTTCGCCACGTCCTACGCCGCCGCGCACGGCCTCATGCAGGTCATCCCACCGACGGGCGCGCAGATCGCGGAGTCGTTAAACTGGCCGCCAGATTACGAGACGCCCGACCTCTACCGGCCTCTGGTCAGCGTCCGATTCGGCACCTGGTATCTGGCCCAACAACGGGATCGCTTCGACGGCGAGCTCTACCCGGCCATGGCGGGGTACAACGGCGGCCCGGGGAACGCGGCGCGCTGGTGGGCAGCAGCGGAGGAGGATCGCGATCTCTTTGTGGAACTCATCGGCTTCCAGGAGACGCGCGCGTACGTCGAACGTATCACCGAACACCATGCCAAGTACCGCTGGCTCTACAGCAGTCAGGACGTCAGGTAGTCGGCTGGTCGGTTAGTCTGGTCGTCTGATCGCCTGATCGTCGACTTGTCGAGTCTGTGCCCTCTCGTAGGCAAAAAGCCCAGCGGGCGTGATCGATGGATCACATCTCGCTAGGCTTTCGGATTCTTGATTTATGACTTGTGACTTATGACGCCTAACTACATGTAGTCAGGCATCTCCTTCTGCTTGTCCGGTTCCGCGCGACGATAGGTTACGGTCATGGTCTTCAGTTTCTCGATATGCTCCGGCTTAATCGCGTCCGCGTGGAATCGCCATGACCAGTTGCCGCTGGCTTCGGCCGGTGTGTTCATGCGCGCTTCGCTTCCCAGCCCCAGCACGTCCTGGAGCGGGACGACAACCGTATTAGCGACAGAGCGATAGGCCAGTCGCATCAAGGCCCAGTTGATGCCCTCCTCCACAGGACCGAGGTAGGTTTGCACGAAGTCCTTAAGATCTTCTTCAAGGGTCTCGTACCAGCCGATGGTGGTATTGTTGTCGTGCGTGCCGGGATAGACGACGACGTTACGTCCATAATTATGCGGTAGATAGGGGTTGCGGGCGTCGGCGGCGAAGGCGAACTGCAGGATCTTCATACCTGGTAGATTGAAGGTGTCGCGCAGGTCCCTCACTCCATCGGTGATAAAACCCAGGTCCTCGGCGATGATAGGAAGCTCTCCCAGGGCCTCTTTTACGATATGGAAGAACGCTTTGCCAGGCCCCTTGACCCAATGCCCGTTGATGGCGGTGGGCTCCCCGGCGGGGATCTCCCAGTAGGCTTCAAAGCCCCGGAAGTGATCCAGCCGCACGATATCCACCGTCTTGAACGTCTGCTCGAAGCGCTCGATCCACCATTGATAGTTGTCCTCGGCCATCACGTCCCAGCGGTAGAGGGGGTTGCCCCAGAGCTGGCCGGTGGGGCTGAAATAATCGGGGGGCACACCCGCGACGGCGGTGGGCAGGTGATCCTCGTCCAGCTTGAAGCGGTCGGGATTAGCCCACACTTCGGCGCTGTCGTACGCAACGAAGATAGGAATATCACCGATGATCTGGATGCCCCGGTCATTGGTGTAGCGTTTGATGTCCGCCCATTGTCGGAAGAAAGTGTACTGGAAGTACTGATGTGCGAACACCTTATCGCTTAGACGTTCCCGCCAGGCCGCCAGTGCCTCTGGCTTGCGGGAGACCAGTTCCCACTCCCAGGTGTTCCAGACTGCGCCGCCATGCGCGTCCTTGAGCGCCATAAAGAGCACGAAATCATCCAACCAGTGGGCGTTTTTCGCACAGAAACGCTCGAAATCCGTCCACCGATCCTCTGGCTGACGTTCGGAAAAATTGCGCGCGGCGCGGTTCAACACGGCGTGTTTAAACAAGATGACCGGGCCGTAATCTACCTTGTCTTTGGGAAAGTCTGGTGCGTCTTCCAAATCCGCCGGATCGATATCACCGTTTTCCTTCAGTCTCTCCAAGCTGATCAGCAAAGGGTTGCCAGCGAAGGCCGAGAAACATTGATAGGGCGAATCCCCGTAGCCGGTGGGGCCCAGCGGCAGAATCTGCCATAGGGATTGGCCACTTTCAGCTAGAAAATCGACGAACTGGTATGCTGATGCTCCCAGGTCGCCGATCCCAAATCGACCGGGCAGAGAGGTTGGGTGCAATAAAATGCCTGCTGCGCGTGGAAATTGCATGGTTTCATCTCCTCGTGGCAAACTATAACGGTAGTATAACCTACTTCGTAGTTAGGGCAAGAGCCATTCGTCATGGGTTTTCGAAGCGAGTCCGCTGGTGAAAACGTCCTCCCTCTTTTCTCTCTTTGCCCTCCGTGGGCTCTGCGGTGAGATGTGGGGGGGAATCACCAAAAGAAAACAGGTTGACTTCGGAACGACCTGGGGTATAATGCAAGCGTGTATGTCAAACGATAAGCCGTCTACGAGAGAAGCGCTGGCCAGCTCATCAGATCAAGCTCGAGCGCTTCTTTTTGTGTGGCACTTTCTTACATAATCCAGGGGGCAACATGGCGCATGATGAGGAAATGACGGAAGCAAGAACGTTTAAGAAGCTACGTATCCGACTTGCTTCTCCGGAGGATATTGAATCTTGGTCCTATGGTGAGGTAACGAAGCCAGAGACGATCAACTACCGTCGACTCCGCCCGGAAAAGGACGGCCTCTTCTGTGAGGCGATCTTTGGCCCTACCCGCGATTACCAATGTTATTGTGGCAAGTATAAGGGTATTCGCTACCGGGGCATTATCTGTGACAAATGCGGCGTCGAGGTAACGCGTTCTGCGGTGCGCCGCGAGCGTATGGGACACATCACACTGGCTGCACCGGTGGCGCACATCTGGTACACGCGCCGCGTGCCCAGTCACTTGAGCGTGCTCCTGAACATCAGCAAGCGCAATCTGGATCGCGTCCTCTACTTCGCGCAGTATATTGTGACCTACGTCGATGAAGAATCTCGTCAACGGGCACTTGCTCGCCTTGAGGAACATGAAAAGGAACGGAGTGACCTGTTGCGACACGCCGCCGAACGGCACATTGAGGAGCTCAAGAACCGGTTGACACAAGCGAAGGAGTCCCAAGAGGCCGACCAGGACGAGTTGGTCGCCGATTTTGAGCAGGAGCTCAACCGGCGAACCGACGAGATCACGGCGGCGGCCCGCGCGCTGCAGGATCGCCTAGAGGGTATGATGGGCCGCGAGGTCGCCGATGCCATTGTCTTCACACCGACCGACACGGTCATCGTGGATGGCGGCGAAGAGGTGACGCGCGATCACTACGCCAAGCTCAACACCGTGGCCAAAGACGCTATCGAGGCGCTGGAGCGTGAGATCAACGCGCGCAAGGAAGAGGCGCTGGCCGAGCAGGTCGCCGAAGTAGAAGGCGCCGATCAGTCGGAGCTGATCCAGGCCCAGATTGATCGCATCCGCGAGGAGCTTCACGACAAGCTGCAGACCATTGAGACGCGCTACGAGGCCGAACGTGAGGAGCTGCTCAATCTGCAGATGATGCAGTTCTTCAATGAGGCGCGCTACCGTGAGTTACGCCAGAAGTGGGGCCAGGTCTTCAGCGCCGGGATGGGCGCAGAGGCAATCTACGCGATTTTGCAGAATCTGGATCTGCAGTCGCTGGCCGAATCGCTCTGGCACGAGGTACGTTATGGCACGTCCAAGACGCGCCGTAAGCGGGCGACACGCCGGCTGCGCGTCGTCGAAGCGCTGCGCAAGAGCAATAACCGCTCCGAGTGGATGATCTTGACGGTCTTGCCCGTTCTGCCGCCGGAACTGCGCCCCATGGTGCAGCTGGACGGTGGGCGGTTTGCTGCCTCCGATCTCAACGATCTCTACCGCCGGGTCATCAACCGCAACAACCGCCTCAAGCGGCTGTTAGACCTGGGTGCGCCCGAGGTCATTATCCATAACGAGAAGCGCATGCTGCAGGAATCGGTGGACAGCCTCATCGACAACAGCCAGCGCGGTAAGGCCATGAGTCGCCGTGGACGCCGTCCTCTTAAATCGCTCAGCGATATGCTCAAGGGCAAGAAGGGGCGCTTCCGCCGCAACTTGCTCGGTAAGCGCGTGGACTACTCCGGGCGCTCCGTGATCGTCGTTGGGCCGGATCTGGAGATGCACCAGTGCGGTCTGCCCAAGACCATGGCGCTGGAACTCTACCGTCCCTTCGTCATCCAGAAGCTGGTGGAATACAACTACGCGACGAACGTGAAGGCGGCCAAACGCCTTATCGAGCGCCAGCGTCCCGAGGTCTGGGAGGTGCTGGAAGAGGTCATCGAGGATCGTCCTGTGCTCTTGAACCGCGCGCCGACGCTCCACCGCCTGGGTATCCAGGCCTTTGAGCCGGTGCTGGTTGAGGGCAAAGCGATTCACCTGCATCCGCTGGTCTGCGCCGCGTTCAACGCGGACTTTGACGGCGATCAGATGGCCGTCCACCTGCCGCTCTCCCGGAAGGCTGTTGAAGAGGCCCGCTCGTTGATGCTGGCTTCGAAGAACGTGCTCAAGCCCGCCGATGGACAGCCCATCATCGGTCCTTCCAAGGATATGTGCATGGGCATCTACTACCTGACTATGGAAGGGCGGCATCTGGCGGATGCTCCAGTGCGCTCCTTCGTTGACCTGGATGAGGCCGAAGCCGCTTATCTGCTGGATCAGGTGGAACTCCACGATCCGATTCTTCTTGAGCGGTTTGACGGTTCCAGGTCCGTGGATGAGCCGTTGGACACGGAGGAAGAGGTCGAGGAGGTCGTGACCGCTGAATCCGTTGCTGAAACGCCACCCGAACCGATTCTGACGACGGTGGGACGGGCAATCTTCAATCGCATTGTGCCCCCTCAGATGCGCTACATCAATCGTCCACTGAACAAGGGCGAGCTCAACGACCTTATCGGCGTCTGCTATCGTCGGCTGGGGCGCAAAGTGACGGTGAAATTCGCCGACGACATCAAGTCGCTCGGCTTTAAATACGCCACGGTCTCCGGTGTGACGATTTCCATCTACGATTTGACCGTTCCGCACGAACGGCAGGTGCTGATGGAACAGGCCTCGCAAGAGGTTTCCGAGATCGAGCGCCAGTACCGGCGCGGTTTGCTGACGGAAGAAGAGCAGTACAATCGCATCATCGAGATCTGGTCGCGTGTTCGAGAGGAAGTCGCCGAGGTCGTCGCCGGCAGCATGGATCCCTTTGGGCCGATTGCTGTGATGGCGAACTCCGGCGCGTCCAAGGGCGGCTTTGGCCCGATCTCCCAGCTTGCGGGTATGCGCGGGCTGATGGCCGATCCTTCGGGTCGGATCATCCCGTTGCCCATCCGGTCCAACTTGCGTGAGGGTCTTTCGGCGCTGGAGTACTTCATCTCCACGCACGGCTCCCGCAAGGGGCTTGCCGACACGGCGTTGCGCACTGCGGACGCGGGCTATCTGACGCGCCGTCTGGCGGACAGTGTCCAGGACGTGTTGATCAACGCTGACGACTGCGGCACACGTCAGGGCTTCTGGATTCGCCGGAATGACGACGTGGGCGGACAGGCCCTGGGCGAGCGCATCGTGGGCCGGTACGCGGCCGCCCCGGTGGTCGACCCGGAGACGGGCGAGATCATCGTGGATCGGAATGAGGAGATCGACGAGGAGCGCGTTGCCGAAATCGACGAAGCCGGTGTCAATGAGGTCTTCGTACGCTCGCCGCTGACGTGTGAGCTGCGCTACGGCATCTGCGTCCACTGCTATGGCCGCGATATGGGACGAGGCACCCCCGTCAGCGTCGGGCTGCCGGTGGGCATTATCGCCGCGCAGTCCATCGGCGAGCCAGGCACGCAGCTGACGCTGCGGACGTTCCACACCGGTGGTCAGGCGCAGTCCAGCGGTGACATCACCAGTGGTCTGCCTCGCGTCGAGGAGCTGCTGGAGGCGCGCAAGAGTCCCAAGGGCGAGGCCGAGATCAGCGACATCGGCGGGGTGGTGCACCTGCTCCGCGAGGGCGACATCACGTACGTGCAGGTCGTCAACAGTCGCACCGAGGACGTTACCCACACGATCCCTGAGGATTGGGAAATCTTCGTGGAAGACGGCGACAAGGTCAAGGAATTTGATATCTTTGCCCGCAACCACGATACCAACGAGGACGTCCGCGCTAAGGCGGACGGTTTCGTCAAGCGTGAGGGTCGAGAGATCACCCACGTTTATGACGTGGTCGAGGATCGCGAGTACGAGCTCAGCCCGTCCGCGCGGCTGCTGGTCGCCGAGGGCGAGAAAATCTCGGCTGGCACGCAGCTCTACGAAGGCGTCGCCAACCCGCACCGCATCTTACAGGTGCAGGGGCGCCAGGCTGTGCAGCGCCATCTTCTGGCCGAGGTGCAGAAAGTGTACCGTTCTCAGGGCGTGAATATCAGTGATAAACACTTTGAGATCGTTATCCGCCGCATGTTGAGTAAAGTTCTCTTGACCGATGCTGGCGACACAGAGTTCTTGCCCGGCGATCTCATCAACCGCATGGAGCTGGAGGAGACCAACCGGAGCATCGTGCGGCAGGGCGGCAAACCGGCCCGCGCGCGACAGGTGCTGCTGGGTCTGACCAAAGCGGCGCTCAACTCCGAATCCTTCCTATCGGCCGCTTCGTTCCAGCACACCATTAAGATTCTCTCCAAGGCTGCGGTGGAAGGCACCGAGGATCCGCTCTACGGCCTTAAAGAGAATATCATGATCGGCAAGTTGATTCCGGCCGGCACAGGCTACCGGGGCGATATCGAAGGCGCAGATGGTCCTATCGAAGAGTTCGAGGGCGTCAGCATTGAGAAAGAGCTCCCCAAGGGCACGCTGTTGGCCGAAGAAGAAGAGGAAGAGACGGATTCTCTGTTGATTGTCGATGTACCTTAGAGGTTGCGGTACTCCTTTTCTCCAGTTCGTCACGCTTTCAAGGGCGCCAGTTCAGCTGGCGCCCTTTTTTTGCAACTTTCTCCCCCACACAAGCGTATAGGATATTAGGATGGAGATGGAACAAGAACAGGAAAGAGAACTCATGATAGCGGCGCGTGATGGGGATCACGAAGCCATCACGCGCCTTATAGAAGAATACGAACGAGTGGTCTACGTCGTTTGTTATCGGATGTTAGGCAACGCGCAGGACGCGGAGGATGCGGCACAAGAGGCCTTCGTCAAGTCGTTCAACAATCTGGATTCCTTTGATGTGGAACGGCCTTTTCGTCCCTGGTTGCTGCGCGTGACATCCAATCTCTGTATTGACCGGCTGCGGCGCCGTAAGCCCACGCTCTCTTTGGATGATCTGGGGGAGGACGGCGCCTGGGAGTGGAAAGCAGGCTCCGCCATCAACCCGGAGCGCCATCTGGTGGAGCAACAGCGACAAGATCGGGTGCAGGCGTTGCTGGAGACGCTTTCACCAACCGATCGATCTGTGGTGACCTTGTTTTACTGGGAAGATCTCTCGTATGCTGAGATATCGGAGGTCACGGGGTTGACGGTCTCGGCGATCAAGTCTCGGCTTTTTCGAGCGCGCCGGTTAATGGCAGAAAAGTGGACAGAGGAGACGGTTTATGCCTGAGAAAAAGTATAGAATGCACAGCGATGCCTGGTGGATCCGGGCGCTGGACGATGAGCTGACGCGGGGTGAACAGCGCGCGTGGGAAGCGCACCTGGCGCAGTGTGCGCGCTGTCGCCTGGAGTGGAACGCGCTCACTGACCTGGATCAACTCTTTGTGACGACGCCTGTTCCGGCTTCGCCGCCGGATTTTGTGACCGAAACGGTCGCCAAGGTGGAGCGTGCTGCCTGGCGGCGGCGCCTGGCGAGGTGGCTGGGCGGGCTCTTTATCATTGCCGTGCTGCTTGTGGTCGAGATTGCCGTCTTCAACGCAGTTTTCTCCAGCGTCACGCGGGTTGGGGGGACCTTGTTGGCCTCGCGCGACCTGCTCTTTCAGGCCTGGATGCGAATCTGGGTGAGTCTTATCGCGCTGGGAAATGTGACGCTGCCGCTTATGTGCATCGCGCTGACCGCGTCTCTGTTGCTCATCATGCCTAACGGTATTCTTGCCACGCTGGCCTTCGTGTTTATCCGGCGCCAGCGTAGGAAAGGGGCCGTGCGTGCATGACGCTCATTGATCGAATGGGGTGTGGAAGGACAGAATTCCTTTCCTGGAGGTAGGGTTGACTCTACTGAAAAAGAGTTTTCAGTAGAGAAAAGGATACTATATGTTGTGGTTGGGCTCGCCCAACCACAACATAGCACGGGACAGAGCCCCGTTGCCTACGGATCCCATATTTTTCTTTGGCTGATCCTTTTTTCAGGACAGCCAGGGTTCATTTGAGGAGGTTGGTATGCTGAAGAGAATTGGATTTGCGTTGTTGCTGGCTGTGACGTTGAGTCCCCTGGCGCTGCCGGCGTTGGCCTCGCAGGGAGGTGGGGGCGGCGTTCATTTTGGACCGTACTCCCTTTCGTCCGGCGATATGGTCACCGGAGATCTGGTGGTCTTCGGCCCAGTGACGCTGGGGGAAGACGCGATGTTCAATGGGGATCTGGTCGCTTTCGGTGAAGTGACCGTGGCGGAAGGCGCGGCTGTCACCGGAGACCTGGTCTGTTTCGGAGCGACCGGCATCGCTGGCAGCGTCGAAGGCTCGGTCTTTGCTGCCGGGTCCGTTGATCTGGGAGAAGGCGCAGAGGTTGAGGGCGACGTCAACGCGGTGGGCACCGTGTCGCGGACGGAAGGGGCCATGGTCGAGGGCACCATCAACGAGAATACTGACTTCGACTGGGGCATGCCGTTCGTCGCACCTTTTGTCTTTGCGCCGTCCGGGCCGCGTACCATGTGGCGGGGCGTTGTCGAGGACGTGATTGGCGGGATGGCGTCGATCGTGGTGCTGGTGATCTTCGCTCTGATTATCGCCGCCATCTGGCCGACGCAGATGACGCGGGTGGGCCGGGCCATCGTCGAGGAGCCGCTGCCGTCCTTCGGCGTTGGGGCGCTGTCGCTGTTGATCGCCTTGGTGGGCATACTGATCCTGACGCTCACCATCTGTCTCATCCCGGTGGCGATTCTCGCCGGGGCGGTGGTGGCGCTCGGTCTCATTCTGGGCTGGGTGGCGTTGGGTGCTGTGCTGGGAGATCGCATCCTGCGCAACATTCTCCGGACACCGGCCTTCACGACGTTGGGCGCGGCTGTGTTGGGCACCACGGTGCTCACGGTCTTGGCCGTCCTGGTGAATCTGATCTCCGGCTGTCTCTATATCCTGGTTATCTTCCCCCTCTTTGCGCTGGCAGGGGGCGCGGTTGCACTTACCCGCTTTGGCTCCATGCCCTATGCGTCGCGGGGCGCGCTTCCTCAGCCCGCACCGGGACCACAGACGTCCGCGACGTCGTCCGCGCCTGTAGATCGGACACCGCAAGTGCCGGATGAGCTGAAAGAATGAGGGTCTCTGGGATTTCGCCGGGTGGCCCAAAAACGATCTTAAATTTTTACCACGGATGACACGGATTTTCACTGATTTTTCATTTTCTGTGTGAATCTGTGAAATCTGTGGTTAAGTTTTTGGTCTGATCATGCGAAGTCCAAAAGATCCAAGAATGAAACGTGATGCGTAAAACGTAGAACGCCAAGAACGCCGCCGGGAGTTCGCTTCCGGCGGTGTTTTGCGTTTCGACATACGCTTGCTTAGGCTTCCTGACGTGTTACAATGGTTGAAATGGTTAATGAACAGCATCCTTTACTTCAAAAACTGAACGCGCAGCAGCGTGCCGCCGTCACCGCGCCGGATGGACCGGTCCTGATCCTTGCTGGGCCTGGCTCCGGTAAGACGCGCGTGCTGACCCACCGGGTCGCCTGGATGGTGAACGAGGAGCGCCGCCCGCCCTGGCAGATCATGGCGGTGACCTTTACCAACAAGGCTGCCCGCGAGATGAAAGAGCGGCTGGAGGGTATGGTCGGACGCAGCCGTGTGCGCGATATGACCATCGGCACCTTCCACGCCACCTGTGCGCGCATCCTGCGGCGGGAGGCGGACCGGGCCGGGTTGCCGCCCGACTACCTCATTTTTGATACAGACGATCAGCGGAACGTGATGAAGACGGTCGTCAAAGAGATGGGGCTGGACGACAAGCGCTATCGTCCTCGTGCGCTGCTGAGCGCCGTCTCCAGCGCCAAGAACGAGTTGATCCCGCCGGAAGAGTACCCCATCCACGATTACTACGACGAGATTGTCGCCCGCGCCTACGTCCGCTATCAGCAGCTGCTGCGCGACAACGCCGGGCTCGATTTTGACGATCTGCTGGTGGAGCCGGTGCGGCTCTTTCAACTGAACCCTGACGTGCTGGACAAATACCGGCAGCGTTACCGCTATCTGCTGGTCGATGAGTTTCAGGACACGAACATGGCCCAGTACGTGCTGCTCCGGCTACTGGCGAAGGAGCATCGCAGCCTTTTTGTCGTCGCCGACGAGGATCAGTCCATCTACTCCTGGCGCGGCGCTGACTACCGTAACATCCAGCGGCTGCGCACCGATTTCCCGGAGCTGCAGGAGATTCTGCTGGAGGAGAACTACCGCTCGACGCAGATTATCCTGGACGCGGCGCAAGCCGTGATCTCACACAACCTTGATCGGACGCCGAAGTATCTCTTCACGCGCAAGAACGGCGGCGAGCTGGTGGTGTTGCGAGAGGCCTACGACGAGGAAGAAGAAGCCGCCTTCGTGGCCCGCGAGGCGGAATCGCTCTGGCGGCAAGGTCATCGGTGGAGTGAGATTGCCGTGATGTACCGGACCAACGCGCAGTCGCGTGCACTGGAGGAGACCTTCGTGCAGGAGAACATCCCCTACCGACTCATCGGGGGCACGCGCTTCTACTCACGTCGGGAGATAAAGGACGTGCTGGCCTATCTGCGGCTGGCGCTGCATCCTGACGACGATTTCAGCTTCCTGCGCGTCGTCAACGTGCCCTCGCGGCGAATTGGGGCGCGCACGATTGAGAAGATCACGGCGCGGGCCGAGAATCTGGACGGCAGCCATTTCGAAGGCGCGCAGGCGCTGGTGCGCGACGAGGTGTTGCGCGGGCGGACGCATCGCGGGCTCAAGCGCTTCATGGAGATGGTACAGGGCTGGCATGAGGCGCAGGAGACGCTGAGCGTGGCGGCGCTGCTGGGGCGCATCCTGACCGACGTGGGATACGAATCCTACCTACGCGACGGCACCGACGAGGGCGAGTCCCGCTGGGAGAACGTGATGGCGCTGCGCGGCGTCGTCGACGAGCTGCCCGACGTCTCGCTGACGGATTTCCTCACCGAGGTCTCGCTGGTCGCCGACGTCGACGAGCTGGCGGAGGACGTGGACGCCGTGACGCTGCTCACGCTGCACAGCGCCAAGGGTCTGGAGTTTCCCGTGGTCTTCGTCACTGGCCTGGAAGACGGCATGCTGCCCCATAGTCGATCCATCGAGGACTCACCGGCAGCCGTCGCCGAGGAGCGGCGCCTGCTCTACGTCGGGATGACGCGCGCCATGGAGCGGCTCTATCTTAGCTATGCCTTCCGGCGCAGCTGGTACGGGCGCTCGGAGCCTTCGCAGCCCTCGCGCTTCTTGGAAGATCTGCCGTCTGACCTGCTCGACCGAGGGCGGCGCCAGCGACGTTCGTCTACAAGATCGTCGCGCACGCGCGCGAGTTGGAGCGGTGGCAGCAGCTGGCAGCCGCGCAGTTCGGTGCGGAATCCCAAGCCACGCGGGACCGTCGAGCCTCAGTACGAGGAAGGCCAGCGCGTGCGCCACGAGAAATACGGCGAAGGTGTGGTGCAGTCGAGCCGTGTGGCCCACGGCGACGAGATCGTGGAGATCGCCTTTTCCGAGAACACGGTGAAGCAGTTCCTGGTCGGCGTCGCGCCGCTGGAAGCGGCGGAGTGATCTCTTGATAGAGTGGGGAGGCTTGTCATGAAACGTGGGCTGATCGTTTCAGGACTCTTTGGCATTCTGGCGCTGGTGGGCTTGCTTGGCTTTGGTGTTGATACACCTCAGGCTGGGAAGGCTCGTCAACTGCCTCGTGACGATATGGCCCTGCGGCCTAATACGTATTTGGGCAAGCGTGGCATCTCTGTTCCGGCTATGGCCGATTCTGTCTCCTGCACGCTGGCGTACACCACCACCGATCAGGCGCCTAAGAATAATCATGACTTTAATTCAGCGGCGACTCTGGCAAACTACAGCGGGCAATCTTTGGTTGGAGATGGCGTGCCCACAGAGACTAAAGAGACTCAACCGGATTTCTACCGTCTGGACAATGCTGTCGTTGGTGCTGAGTATTCCATCCTGGCGCTACCTGACAGTACGACGAACTACAATTTGGGTATCATTGTTTATGACAACAACAAAACGGCCATTATCACCGATGTGAATACCGTCGACTATTCAGCAAGTGTCTCCTTCATGCCAGAAGATGCCGGGCCTTATTTTTTCAAGGTCTACCAGATCAGTGCTCAGTGCACGGGTGGCACCTATCACCTGGAGATAGGTCAGACTGTGCCCACGCCTACGTCCACGCCGCTTCCGGCACCCACCGATGGCCTGGTTGAGCAAGAGCCTAACGATGACATCAATGGGGAGACCGGCGAGGGCACCGGTGGACCGAATCCCTTGCCACTGAACCAGATTTTGTACGGGGCGATTGCCGGTGTTTACGACAGGGATTTTTTCGCCGTTGAATTGCAAAGAGGTCAACGCTATCGCATTATCCTCAACGATTGGGAGTTCGCCCGGCGTGTCGAGGTCTATGACATTGAGGGTGATTTCATGGATAAGACCACGACAGCGTCGGGCAGCGCAGAGCTGACCTTCACGGCGACCGATGCAACGCATTTCATCGGGATCTTCAAGTCGCAGACAGCGTCGCCGGAGGGCGCCAACGTCGACTACGATTTACGCATTTACCAGCTCCAGGCGACGCCTACGCCCACCACGGCGCCGACGAACACGCCAGAACCGGGCACGCCCACCCCCGCGCCTACCTGGGTCAGCGGCTACGATCAGTACGAGCCGAACTTCAGCTTCGAGACGGCGCAGACCATCGCGCCCGGCGTCACCTACGAGCTTAATTTCACGCCGTGGGGTGGGGCGACGGAGCCGGACAACGATTACTTCAAGCTGTGGGTCAAACCAGGGCTGCAGTTCACCTGCGAGACCTTCGATCTGGGGCCGGTGGTTGACACAAACATGATTCTCTATGACGCCAACCGGAACCTGATCGGCGGCAACGACGACCGCACGCTGGGCGATTACAGCAGCCGGGTCTCCTATTACAGCACCTACGAGGGCTATCTGTACGTGCTGGTGGGTACCGGGGAACGGCTATCGCCTGAGGACGCCGCAGACAGTCCCTACAAACTGCGATGCCTGAAATCCGTGTCAGGCACTCCAACGACGGAACCGGGCGAGGATGACGAGGGGCCCTCGAAAGCGCCCACGCCGGTGCCCACCGCGACGCCGCCTTCTTCGCCGGTGGCGACGCCGACGCTTTCCAACACACCCACGCCGGAAGGCAATGGCGCCGAGGGTGAGGAAGGAACTGAGACGGTCGCCTTGAATATCCGCCCATTGACGACGCCACCGCCCCTTTCTCCGACCCCCACGCCATCCGGCTTCCGCACCTTCCGTGTGGTGATTTACTACGATACCAACGCCGACGGTCAGTTTGGCGCCGGCGAGGGAATCCCCGGCTTCTTCGTGCGGGTGATGGGGGCATCTGGAGTTGAGGAGCTGGCGCGCGGCTACACTGACGAGCAAGGACAGAGTTCCTTCTCCGTGCCCACCGTCCGCACCGTCCAGGTGATGGTTCCGCTGTTAGGGTTGAATCGCCTGGTGAAGCCGTCGACGCCGGAGGTCAAGGTGCGCATCGCACCCCAGCCTCTCCCTGACGCCATTCCGTGAACGAAGTCTACGGAGATGAAGCAGCGGTCAGATGAGGATGTACGATAGAGCAAGACCGGAGGCAACGGTTGATGAATGAGGAACCGCAGGCATTACCCGAAGACGAAAACCAGGCAGAGGAGCCATCTCACCTGGAGCCGTCGACGGCTCCAACAAGCAGCGTCGCGCCGCCGGAGCCCGTGAGCCCGGAGGCTTCCGAGGCATCCGTCGCGTCCAAGGCATCGTCCCCCTCGGATGGACGGTTCTTCCCGCCGACATGGGCGCTCTTGCTTCTGTTACTGGGCGTCCTCATCGTCGCCGTCGTGGCCGTGGGGGTCGTGGGGCGGATGGTGACGCCGTGGTTTGCTCCGCAGGTGGAAGGCGACGCCGGTTCGCTCTCCGTGGACAAACTCTCCACCTTTGAGTCGCCACCGGAGATCCCGGCCAATGTGCAGATTCTTCAGGACAACGGCACGCCACTCTCGCCCGCCTTCCCCAATCTGCTGTTGTTGGACGACGTTCGCTACTCTGTGATCCCCGTTCCCTTAGAGGGAGGGCGGTGGCCTGTGCCTGCGCAAGAGGGCAACGTCGGCACGTGGATCTACGGCACGGTGGTCAACTACGTGATCGGGTTGCCCTACACGGCCACCACGGAGTCGCGTCTCGCCAGCCTGGATCCCGGCGCGACCATCACCCTGACTTTGAACAACGGCACGAGCCTGGTCTTTGGCGCTCCCCAGGCCCGGCGCTATGCGGCTGACAACGTCGAGCCGCTCTCGCAGGCCAAACCCGGTCTGACCCTGGTGTTGCTAGGGGGAAAGGAGACGGGCGCGGAGCGTTTGGTGGTGCAGGCGCGTTATCTGCCGGAGGCGAGCCCGGCGGAAGGCGGCGCGCAGGCCATCGATGGTTTAGAGGTTCAAGTGCTCGATAGCGCCATCGTCGACGAGGGTGAGGAGGGCCGCGCCTTTGTGGTGGAGTATCAGGTGACGGCGTCGGAGGCTGGCCCCGTTCCGGCGGATCTCTTTGATCTTGTGCTGGAGGACGGCGACGGGCAGCGGTTCTCGACCGTCGCTTCGATCTCCCAGCAGGGACAGTACGGCCCGCCGCCGGCGCAAATTGCCGCCGGAGAGACGGTGCAGGCCTCCGCTGGTTATCGCGTCCCACGCGATACGACGCCCCCGCTGACCTGGATCTTCCGCGCCGATCCGGCGTCTGGGGAGGCTGCACGCTTCTCGCTACCCTACGAGACGCCGCTGCCCGGCTCGCCGCAACCGCAAGTCCAGCTGACGGACGCTTTCGTCGATGCGGCACGGGACGCTATCGTCATCAACGGGTTGGTGCGCAACACGGGCGAATCCACGTTGACCGTGGCAGAGGACGTCGTCACGCTCTCTTCCAGCGCCGGTCAAGCTGACCTGATCGTCGCTACGCCGCCGTTGCCCTGGGAGGTCGCTGCCGGTGATGAGATCCCCATCGAGTTACAGTTTGTCCACCCCGCCGGGGTGGATTCGGTGCTGTTGGACGTCCTGGGATTCACCTTCCAGCTGGATGGATTGCCGTAGTTTTTATCTGGTCTTATGAGGTCTGGCATTAGCGCAGAAAAGCCTCCACCCCTGGGGCGGAGGCTTCTTTCTTTGGGAGATTGTCAGGCAAGTCTCACCAGCACGCCGAAGCGCCCCGTCCTCCCGTTCTCCACGCGATGCGAGTACCACTCGTCGGTGCGATCTGAGGTGTAGATGCCAGAGGCTTCTACGTGTCCTACGCCCAGCGCGTGCAGCTGCGCGGCCACGGCGCCGGGCAAATCGAGGAAATGCTCGCCATCGCGTCGTTCAGTGACAGAGGCCGTGTCGGGCAATGTGCGCTCGATGGCGGAGATTACCTCTGGGCCGACGGCGTAGTGCGCCGGGCCGATAGCCGGCCCGATGCCGGCCCAGAGGGCGCCCGGCTCTGTGCCAAAGTGGGCTTGCATGGCCTTGACGGTTGCGGGGACGACGCCGGCAGCGGTGCCGCGCCATCCTGCGTGGGCCAGTCCCGCCGCATGATGCTCCGGGTCGTAGAAGAGCACGGGGGTGCAATCAGCGAACCGCAGCAGGAGGGCGACGCCCGGCTCAGCGGTGATCAGGGCGTCCGTTTGAGCCACGATGGTCCCGCCCTGGGCCGCGCCGACCTGGACGACGTTGCGTCCGTGCACTTGATGGGGACTGACCACCTGGTCCGCGTCCAGGCTGAAAGCCTTCCGAAGCCGCCGGTGATTTTCGGTTACAGCTGCCGGATCGTCGCCCACAGTGCTGCCCAGGTTGAGCGCGGCAAAGTCACCCTCACTGACACCGCCGAGGCGCGTGACCAGCGCATGCTGGAACGAACGGCCTGGCCCGTCAAATGTGTACCAGGCCAGGCCGTTGCGTTGATGTCGTCTCACGGTCAGTCGAAGATCTCTTTGATGACCAGTCCGACCCAGCCGGCAATCCAGGCCGCCAGCATAATGCCGGCCAGCGCGATCTTCTGTTCGTCCTCGATGGACGTGATGCGGGTGCCTTCCGGACCCACTTCGATGTAGGCCAGCGGTCGGATGCGCGCGCCTGCGCCACCGCCCCCACTCTCGGCCTGCTCCACAGGGGCTTTCTCATCGTCCTCATCACCCTGGGTAAATCCGTAGCCTGCGCCAAAGCCGTAGCTCACCTCGGCCACGGGAATCAACGTTCGGTCGCCGAGTTCTCTGGGTTGACCGAACACCTTGTTGACGTCGACATCTTGAATGCCGCCGGTGATCTTATCTAGCACCTCTTGCAGATCTTGCATGCAGTACCTCCTTTATCTGATTCAAAAGCGCTGGCTGCCCTGAAAAAAGGGCAGCCAAGCGCTATGATTGGAAACGTCAACGGCGCAGCATGTTGATCAGCAAGATCAGCACGCTGCTGATCAATGCCACACCCAGACCGATGGCAGCCATGACGCTGAGTGTCTCCTGGGTGGTATTGGGGATGGCGTGCCAGCGGTTGCCCTCTGGCCCCTTTTCCACGATGGAGATAGGACGTGCTCGAATCGCGCGAAAGCCGCCTCCGCCCGGTTTGCTTCCTCGCACGGTGGTTAGCAGCAGGGACGGCAGCAGACGCCGTTCTCCAACTTCCAGTGGGGTGCCGGCGACGATCCTGGTCCGAATGTCAAAATTGGACATATAACCTCCTCAATTGATACCATGCTCACGCTCGTTGACCAAGGTTTTGGCAGATCCCTGGCATCGTGCTTGCCTGGATTTCCATTACCTATCAGATGTATTATAATCAGGTTTAATGATGAGACAAGGTATAGATCATCGGCACCAGGAGTTTTTGCCTATCTGTGCATGGAAGAGGACGTTGGGGCGACTGTTGAAATCTCTTGTGCATGACCGCTGCCCTCGAAGGTAGGAAGCTTGTCACACCCCTGTCCTTAAGGTATCATTAGGTTAAATATAGTCAGCATGGGCCTCCGGCAGCTGCCTTCTACATCCGGGTACGCCTTCTGGACACGTCAACATAGGATACATCGGTTATGGGCACGCAGATAGACCACTGATTTGAGCTTGAGCAGTTCTGGATAAAGTTGCACTCACGCTGCAGCTGCTCTGGAGGATGGGGAGGTTATCTTGAGTCGAAATCAGAAGCTGTTACTGGGAATTTTGGCAGTCCTGGATTTGATCGTGATCGCCGGTTTGGCGGTGGTCGTGATCAGTGGCTTGCAGCGACAGCCGATGGTGCCGACGGTAGTACCCACACCCACCATGACTGTAACGCCGTTAGATATCCCGACCTGGACGCCGACGACGACCTCCACACCAGCGCCCACGCTGCTACCGCAACCTACACGAACGCCGCGCCCGACGCGGACGCCCTTTCCTACCTCCACGCCCACCCCCCTGCCTACGCCCGGCCCGGTGGAACTGCAGAATCCGGATTTTGACCGCCTGACGTTCAATAACATTCCGGGCTGGCAATGGGATGCTTTTGTCAATTATCAGGGAGGCGATTACGACCCACAGAATTCTTACGCGCAGCCGGACTTCACTGCCGCTGATGATCCTGTCCGTCGGATCAACGGCTCCACGCTTAAGATTGAGACCATTCGGTGGTTGAAGTTCCGGGCTTTTGTTTATCAACCGGTCACAGTTACGGCGGGAAGTACGGCCTATTTTCAGGTGAAGGCCAACGCCTTCTCTTCCATCGATGAGCTGATTATGCGGGCGGGTATCGATCCTAACGGCGGCGAAGGGTGCGCTGGAGCGCGGTGGGGAGAAGCAATCATCGACCAAAGCGATGGTATCGTGACGATTACCTCTCCTCGCGTCATCGTTGGAGAGTCAGGTCGGGTGACGGTTTGCCTCTTCGCGGAGCCTCGTTATCCTGATGTGAACAACGCGGCATTTTTCGATCAGGCTGAGTTGGTTGTTGCGCCATCGAGACCGTGAAGGAGGTCACGATGCAAGCCCTGCCGGTGCTATATGATGTTGTGGTGGTCGGTGCTGGATTGGCGGGCGCGGCGGTTGCCCATCGATTAGCTGCGGATGGAAAGCGGGTGCTCGTCCTCGAAGCGCGGGATCAGGTGGGGGGGATGAGCGCGGATGGTTGTGGCCTGGCGCTCCTGGGCACGACGACGCCGTATACAACGCTGGTCGAACGTCGCGGCGCTGAGGACGCGCGCCACATCTGGGCGCTCACGCAGGAAAACTTGGAACTCCTGGAAACGGTGGCTGACGAGGTCGAGGTGCCGGTGCGGCGGGTGGGCAGTTTTCGGGCGACCGATGATAGCGTTGAAGCTACCACCTTGGAGAGCTCCCGCGAGGCATTGGAAGCGATAGGGGTAACGGCCAAACTGGAGGATGCGACCGAGCTGGGCTATCTGGTCGGGCTGCGCACCGACGATGATCTTGCCTTTGAACCCCTTGTGCTGATCAACGCGCTGCTGGATCATGCCAATATCGTGCTGCGGACGGACGTCGAGGTTCAGGCGCTCAAAGAGGGGGATGGTCACGTCGATTTTTGGGCGCACAGGCATTCCGTGCGGGCCCAGCGGGCCGTTTTGACGGCCGGGCCACACTCGGTTCATCTCAACGACGGATTGCGAGAGGTGTTTAGCTCGGCGCCCATGCACAGCCTGCGCGCCAAGAGCCAAGAATCCCTGGCGCGACCGTGGGTCTTAGAAGCGGGCAAGGTCCTGCTTTGCGATGTCGGCGACCATTGGCGGATGGCGGCTTGGTCTCAAGAGGATGATGAGGAGCCCTGGACCATGCTGGTGCGAACGGGCGAGCGGTTCTTTCCGGAGGCGCCTGTGAGTAGACAGCGGGCCGGCTGGATCGCGCGTACGCCCGACGATGTGCCGGTGATAGGGAGAGCGCCGGGTTGCACAGCGGTCTACGTTGTCGGTGGCTTGGGTGCCTGGGGTGCCCAGTGGGCGTTTGTGGCAGCCGACCGGTTGGCGCAAGTGCTGGATGGCGAAGCGGCGCCAGCGCTCCTGAGTATAACGCGGTGGTCCTAGCGGGGTCGTCATTCTAAACGGAATTTTACCATCTTTGTGCTGAGAGGCCTGCTTGCCAGCAATGGTTGCGCGATTAACGAAAGGAAGGGGTATGGAACGGGGACGCTTGGAAACGGAGACGATTCAGGTTGTTATCGTCGATGATCATCCCTTTTTCCGCGAGGGAGTGCGTGAGGTCTTAAACGCCGAGGCGGATATCGACGTGATCGCAGAGGCCGAAACGGGGGACGAAGCGTTGACGCTTATCCCCAAAGTAAACCCCGACGTCACGCTTATGGACGTCAATCTTCCTGGGATAAACGGCATGCAGGCCACGAAGAAGCTGAAAGACAAGCACCCGTCGTTTAAGTTCGTCATTCTAACGGCTTATGATGACGATGAACAGATCTATCACGCCGTCCGCATTGGCGCCTCGGCGTACTTTGCCAAAGACGTGGCGCCTAAGCAATTGGTTTCCACGATCCGTGCTGTCGCCGAGGGCTATTACGTCATCCGAGACCGGCGGATGACCCCGGCGCAGGTGGAGACGTGGTTATTAGAATGCTATCATCGCTTCGGTGCCGAACCGGACGATGATATTTTTTCGCCGCTGACGGCGCGAGAGATGGACGTCCTGGAGCTGATCATCGAGGGATTGAGCAACAAGGGCATTGCCTACCGCCTGGGTATCAGCAAGCAGACAGTCAAGAATCACGTGACCTCTATCCTATCGAAACTGGGCCTCTCTGATCGGACTCAGGCTGCAATTTATGCGCTGCGGCGCGGATGGGTGCAATTTCCCAAGAAACGTCTGGGTGGTTACGAATCGTAAGCAATACGTAGTTCCCACGGGTGAAACTCATGATGGCTGAAGATAAAGAGATAGAGTTTATAGAATCCTGTCGTCGACAGCAGCAGCAGTTGCAATCGGAGCTGAAAGAGATCGACATGATGATTCAGCAGACCTCAGAAGAGGTCGATCGACTGGTACAACGCAACGCCCGGGCGGTGTCGGCGGTGCGACGGGTCGAATCGCAATTCGACGTCATTCCGCGCGAGGATATCAAAGTCGCTTACGATGCGCTGGTAGAAAGCCAGCAGCGACTCTTTACCATGCGTGGACAATTGGAAAAGTTGCAGAGCGATCAGAAGAACAAAGCGCGTCTTGCTGAGCTCTACAGAGATCTCCTGGAAAACGCTGGTTATGAACAGCAAGCGGATAGGGAGCAGCAAGGCCGGGAAGAGGTCACGTCGCAGAAGACCCTTGTGGTGAGCATTATCGAAGCACAGGAACGGGAGCGACAACGCCTTTCACGCCAGATGCACGACGGGCCGGCGCAGTCTCTGACGAATCTCGTGTTGCAGGCGGAGATCTGCGAACGCCTCTTTCAGCGGGACCCGGACCGCGCTCGTCAGGAGCTCGCCGAGCTAAAGGAGAACGTCGTCAGCACCTTCAAAAAAGTCAAAGCGTTCATCTTCAGTCTGCGCCCCATGATGTTGGACGACCTGGGGCTGGTGCCGACGCTGAAGCGGTATGTGGATGGCTTGAAGGACAGCGGATTCTCTGGCGTGACGCTCAACATCACAGGGAAGGAGCGCCGTTTTGCTTCTTATAAAGAGGTCACCATCTTTCGAGTGGTTCAGGAACTCCATCATATCGCTTCTGAGTACGGAGATGCTTCAAACGTCAAAATCTCGCTAGACATGGATGACACCTCGGTGCGCGTTAGGATGGAGGATGATGGGAAAGGCTTTGAGCTGGGAAGTGCGCTCAACTCAGAAGAGGCGAAACGGTTGGGACTGCCGACGTTGCGCGAACGCATCGAGATGTTGGATGGAGAGATCACGTTCGATAGCGCACCTGGGCAAGGGATGCGGGTGACGTTCCGACTTTCGATAGGGGAGAGCGCGGGGGATACGCAGAAGAGTTGAGCTTGGGATGCCGTCGTCATGGGACATGATTCCAAGGTCCTATTGACATAAAGGTAAGACATGCTACACTTTCGGTATTGTTCAGTTACGTAATAATATGGTAAGATTGAGGGTGGTTCGTGGTGGACTGGTTAGTCTCTAATACGGCGGGTTGTGCCAGGAGTCAGCGTAAGGAGGCCTCAAAATGCGTGGCAACAGAACGCTCATCATCATAGCCGTGATTTTGCTTTTCATTGCCCTGGGGGGCGCCTATCTCTGGTTGAGTGGTGGGCTTGACAGCCTGCTCGGTGAGGAAGAACCAGTTGCCGAGGGCCCAACCCCCACACCAGAAGTGGCGCGAGTGGAGGTAGTCGTGGCGGCCCAGAATATTGGGGCTGGGGCTAAGATCCTTTCGGGTGACGATGCTATTGTGCTGCAACCCTGGCCCGAGGATGCTCTGCCCATGGCGTACTTTGAGGAACTGGATGAGGTCGAAGGCAAGTTTGCGCGCACCGACATCCCACGAGGGATTCCCATCATGTCCAGCATGTTGGGCGAGCCGGGTGGCAAGCTGTCCGTCAGTGGCTCCTCAGCTGCTCTCTTTGGAGATCAAGGACGTCGAGCGTACGTGATTCCGCTGGATGCGCAAGGCGGCGTGGCCTGGGCGATTCAGCCGGGGGATCACGTCGACGTCTTGGCTTCGCTCAATCTCATGCCCGTCGATGAGGAGTTCCAGACCCAACTCCCTAATGCCTTCACGCCCTTAGAACCTGTGGGAGGCGTGCCCGGCGAAGAGGGTGAGATTCGAGGTGGCCTGCAACCGGGGGTGCGCTACCCGTACGGTCGATTTGAGACGCTTCCGGGCGGGGAAGACATCTTCATCATCCCGGAGGCTAATCAACTGCCCACCTATCTGGTCGTTCAGATGACGGTGCAGGACGCGATTGTCTGGAATGTAGGGATCTGGGAAGACGACGGCGATAAGGATTCCGGCGCTGTGACCACGGAGGATGCGCAGGGAGAAGGGGGCGCCCTGGTCGATGAAGGGCAGCCGCAACAACCTGCGCCACCGACGCAAGAGGAAACGCCCAGCAACGATTACGTGACGCTGTTGGTGACGCCGCAAGATGCACTGGTCTTGAAGTATCTTTATGAGATGGGTGCCGATTTAGATCTGGCACTGCGGGCGGCGGGAAACGATGCGCCGGTTATCACCGAGCCAATCTGGTTACAGTATGTCCTGGATAAGTACCAGATTCCTGGTTCGCCCCCCAATTTACCCATCAAGTTGAAGAAGGAGCCAGTGCAAGAGATTACGCCCCAGGCGCCTCCGACACCTGCCGAGGAGTGATAGAGACGGTTTATGGCTGAAAGCAAGACGATACGGGTGATGATTGTCGATGACATCGCGGAGACGCGAGAGCAATTGCGCAAGCTGCTTTCTTTCGATCCGGAGATAGAGGTTTCCGCTATGGTGCGCAGCGGGGAAGATGCCATCGAAGTAGCGCCGGACGCACGCCCAGACGTCGTCCTGATGGATATCAATTTGCCGGGTATAGATGGCATTGCGGCAACGACCAAACTTCTAGATGTCTATCCGGTCGCTCAGGTGTTGATGCTCTCCGTGCAGGGCGAATCAGACTATATGCGGCGGGCCATGCTGGCAGGCGCGCGCGACTATCTGACCAAACCACCCAGCGCCGATGAACTGTTGGACGCCATTCATCGGGTGGCTAAGCTGAGACCCCGCTCGAGCACCGATACGCTTATCCCGCCCACAAGAGAGCAGGTTACTGCATCGGTGGACGCGACGCAATCGCAGTGCGATGGTCGGATTATCACCGTCTTCAGTCCCAAAGGTGGCACGGGTTGCACCAGCGTAGCGGTCAACACGGCGCTGGCATTAAAGAAGTCGCTAGGGGAACATGGCAAGGTGGCGTTGATCGACGCCAATTTGCAGTTTGGCGATATTACCATCTTTCTAAAGCTGCAGTCTACACGTACCTTTTCTGATCTGGCACCGCATGCCGAGGAGATGGATCCGGAGCTGTTGGATGCCGTGCTTATTCCTCATCCTTCGGGATTGAAGGTTTTAGCAGCCCCGGCAGTGCCGGAAGAGGCGGAGTTGATGCGTGAGGGGGGGGTGGATGAAACTGGAGGCAACCGTCGACTCCGTGCAATTCTTGATTATATGCGGGATCGGTTCGACTACTTGGTCGTGGATACAGCGCATGTAGTGGACGATGTGATGTTGGCCTTGTTGGATATGAATGATCTGATCTTAGTGCTTACCCGGCCCATTATCCCTGAGATTCGTGGGGCGCGTCTGTTTGTTGAATTGCTTCAGAAGCTGGAATATCCCATGGAAAAAGTACAGTTGGTCATCAATTTCGTGGATAGCAAACGCATGGGCATCCAGCCGGAAGCTATTGAGCGTGCCATGATGCCGGCTTTGGCACGGATTCCGTTGGACGAGCGCACGGCGCTGCGGGCTGCCAACTACGGCGTCCCGTTTGTTCTCAAAGACGGGCGTGCGGATATCAGCCAGGCGGTCTCGGAACTGGCTCAGTCTGTTTTGGGAAAATTCGCGCAGGAGACGAAAGAGGACCAGGCCGCTGAAAGTACAGAGTCTCAGAAACGGGTAGGTCTTGGACGCTTGCTCTAGCGTAAGCGACTGGGGGGTATAATTGTGTCTTTGTTACGTAGGATGGAGAAGAAAGAGACGTCGAAGTCTTCTTCTGCCAAGTCTCGTACTCAGGAAAAGCAATCAGGCGTCAGGCGTCGACCGGTGGCGTCCTCTCGTGACGCCTATATGGATTTGAAGACGCGCATCCAGAATCGGCTGGTTGCCGAACTCGATCCGAGCATGGATGTCTCCCAAACCCAAGCGGTTCGGGAAACCATTCGGGAGATGTATATGTCGATCCTGGATGAGGAGCGGATTGTGCTCAGCCGGGTGGAGCGGGAACGTCTTTTTGAACAGATTGTTGCTGAAATCCTGGGGTTGGGACCATTGGAACCGCTGCTGGCTGATGATCAGGTCTCGGAGATTATGGTCAACGGCAGCAAGAGTGTCTACGTGGAGCGTGATGGCAAGATCACGCGTACGAATATCACCTTCGAGTCCAACGAGCACTTAATGCGCATCATTGAGCGGATCGTCGCTCCGCTGGGCCGGCGTATCGACGAGAGCAGCCCCAAAGTGGATGCCCGCTTGAAAGATGGGTCTCGCGTCAACGCCGTGATCCCACCCATTTCTCTGGTGGGTCCTGTGCTGACGATTCGTAAGTTTTTCACCGATCCCCTGACCGTAGACGATTTGATTGCTTTTGGTTCGGTCACGGAGGAATTGATGGAATTCTTGCGAGCATGTGTTATCGCGCGCTTGAACGTCATTGTTTCTGGTGGGACCGGCACGGGGAAGACGACCTTTCTCAACGTTCTTTCGGGCTTCATTCCCGGCGATGAACGCATTGTGACCATTGAGAACGCGGCCGAGTTGCAGCTGCGTCAGGAGCACGTCGTGACTCTGGAATCGCGTCCGCCCAACATTGAGGGCAAGGGCGAGATTTCTATTCGGGATTTGGTCATCAACTCCCTACGTATGCGCCCAGATCGGATTATTGTCGGCGAGTGTCGTGGCGGTGAGGCACTGGACATGTTGCAGGCGATGAACACAGGGCACGATGGCAGTTTGACCACGTTGCACGCCAATAATACCCGTGAATCGCTCTCGCGTCTTGAAACGCTGGTGCTGATGGCGGGTATGGAACTGCCCCACCGGGCAATCCGAGAGCAGATTGCCTCGGCACTTGATGTGATTGTGCAGCTGAAGCGTTTCCGCGATGGCACGCGTAAGGTCGTCGCCGTCACGGAGGTTCAGGGCATGGAAGGTGACGTTATTACGACGGCTGATATCTTCAAGTATGAGCAAACCGGTTTTGAACAAGAACGTGTGGTGGGCCGGCTCAGGCCAACGGGGATCCGTCCGAAGTTCATGAAACGTATCGAAAACACCGGCATCCATCTTCCGCCGTCGATATTTGGTGCTGCTCAGCGTTTGCGGCGAGGGTACTAAAACCAGCAATTAT
>CAYVKR010000003.1:0-40705 GCA_964452025.1 uncultured Anaerolineales bacterium | reverse complement strand
AAGCTGGGGTTGATGCGGGAGGGAAACATGATGGGAAGCCGCCTATGGCGTTTGGCGACCCTGGAACTGCTTCGTTTGCCCAGCTATCTGGAACCACGACGCGCCGCTGCACGTCATCAAGAACGGGAAGGAAATCACGTTGCAGACGTAGGCACCGTTGAACATGTGAAACAGCGATGGGCTTGGGAAGTGGATTCCGCACATCATCCATTCGGCTGGGTACATTGCATATTTGCGGCAAAAGCATAGTTGGATCGTGAGATGGCCCCGACAATATTGTCGGGGCCAGGGATTTCGAAGTGAGTCTGCTGGTGAAAACACCCTCCGTATCGTAGAAACTGCGTAGGCGAAAGCAAGGCAAACGACGCCGGGGTTGATGCGGGAGGGAAACATGATGGGAAGCCGCCTATGGCGTTTGAGCGCCCCTGGAACTGCTTCGTTTGCCCAGCCATCTCACGACTTTGTCATAGGGCTTCCCGGTGCAGGGGACGGCGCTAGATGACCTCATTCTCCTCTTTGATAAGACTCTCCGTGACAGAATACGGGCTTTTGACGTTGTCAGGGCTTGGGATATACTACGAGGCACTGAATCACTCCGACATCATATCCACGGTATAGGCTGTAGCCTGACGCTATCAAGAGGAGGAGGGGATGGATTACTTGCGGTATTTGAAGGATACCGATATCTTCTACAAGATGCGCAGCGAGCACCTACAAACCATCGTGCAGATCTGCGAAGCCAGGGAATTCAAAAAAGGGGATATCATCGTCCAAGAAAGCACCCCGAGTGATGCGCTCTATGTTATCGTAGAGGGGTTGGTGAGTATCCTTGTTGATCCCAATGTGATTGCGTCACGGGACCGGCACACGTCTTCGCCGACCGGCATTGTAACGTTGCGGTCGGGTCAGACCTTTGGAGAGATAGGTCTTGTCGATCATGGGCTGCGCTCCGCTTCGGCGCAGGCGGCGAGCACCCCTACACATCTACTGGCGATACACCGGCAAGATCTCGTGCAGCTTTGCGAGAGCGACTATGAGCTGGGTTATCATCTGATGCGCAACATTGCCAGTGATCTGGCTTTCAAGATTCGGAATACGGATTTATTGCTCCGTGAGCGACTATTGTGGGAATCTTCGCCTATCCATAGGACGTAGGGCGGTTGTATGGGTCAAGCAAATCTTTTTTATCGGTTTGGCGCTGCGTTGGCGATTGGTGCGCTAATTGGATTGGAGCGCGAGCACTCGCACCGCAAGGCCAACGAGGAGCTCTTTGCCGGCGTTCGCACATTCCCCTTGATCGCTTTGACGGGCTGTCTGGCGGCGCTGATGAGCGAACAGTTGGGCGCGTGGCCCTTCGTCGGCGTCATGGTGATTTTCGGCTTGTTGGTGACCGTCGCGTATTTTGTGGAGTCCAAGTACGGTGACACCGGGCTGACCACAGAGGTCTCGGCGTTGGTGACGTTTTTGGTCGGCGCGCTCTGCTATTTGGACTATCTACCGCTTGCGGTTGCCATAGCCGTGGCGATGACGCTGCTGCTTTCGCTCAAGCCGGAAATTCGATCGCTGGCGTACAATCTTACGCAGGAAGATATCTATGCGACGTTGAAGTTTGCCGTCGTCTCCGCTATTGTGCTCCCCGTGCTGCCCAATCAGGCGTTTGGTCCGCTGGACGTGTTGAATCCCTATAAAATCTGGCTGATGGTCGTCTTTATCTCCGGTATCAGTTTCCTGGGCTATCTTCTGATCAAGATTGTTGGTCCGGAGCAGGGTATCGGGCTGACCGGTTTTTTGGGTGGTATCGCTTCCAGTACGGCGACGACCATGAGTTTCTCGCGCCGCAGTCATCAGGATCATGATCTGGCTAAACCTTTCGCCATGGCGATTATGATCGCCTGGACGGTCATGTTCGCCCGCGTCTTGATCATTGTGGGAGCCCTGAGCCTGAGTCTATTGCAAGGCCTGTGGATGCCCATCACGGCGTCGGTGCTGGTCGGTATTGCTTATTGCGGCTACCTGTATTTTGCCCAGCGCACGGATGAGACGGGGCAAGTTGAGTATTCGAACCCTTTTGAGTTGGGGCCTGCGCTGACCTTTGGTTTGCTCTACGCCGTGATGTTGGTGGTGTCGAAGGCTACGGAGATCTATCTGGGTGACACCGGCCTCTATATCTCCAGCATTGTCGCGGGATTGACCGACGTCGACGCCATCTCGCTCTCGCTGGTCAATCTCTTCAATACACCGCAGGGCATCGGCCTGTCCACAGCCGCTCGAGCCATCGTGCTGGCCTCGGTCTCCAACACAGCTGTCAAAGGTGGGATTGTGCTCACGATCGGCACGCCCGAACTGCGCCGTGCGATCTGGCCCGGTCTCATACTGATGATCGGCGCCGCGTTGGGCGTTGCATTCCTCGCCTGAAATCTAAGAAAAGTCCCCATACCCACACAAAATGCGTAACGAAGGAGGAGAATTCTTCATGGTAAGAGAAGCAGCGGTTGCTCCTTACGGCTCTTGGACATCACCCATTACGTCGGACGTGATCGTCTCTGAGACGATCCGTTTAGGAACCCCGGTCTGGTTTGGCTCTGATATCTACTGGCTGGAGGGACGACCTTCTGAGGGGGGACGCAGTGCGCTTGTGCGTCGTACGCCCGAGGGTCAGCTTTACGACGTCATCCCCACGCCGTACAATGCCCGTACCCGCGTGCATGAATACGGCGGTGGTTCGTTTGCAGTGCATGACGGGACGATCTATTTCTCGAACTACAACGATCAGCGTCTCTATTGTCTTAGGCCCGGTGCGCTGCCGCATCCCATCACGCCCGATACGGCGCTGCGTTACGCCGACGGCGTCATCGACGCAGAGCGCGAGCGGATGATCTGCGTGCGTGAGGACCATCGCATCCGCATGCGGGAGGCGGTGAACGCCATCGTCGCCGTCAACATGCGCGGCGATCCAGACGGCGGCGAGGTGCTGGTCTCCGGCAACGATTTCTACGCTGCACCGCGCCTCAGCCCCGGTGGTTCGCGCCTTGCGTGGCTGACCTGGGATCATCCCAATATGCCCTGGGATGGGACGGAGCTCTGGGTGGCGGAGGTTCTGGAGGATGGTGAGCTTGGTGAACCGGAGAAGGTCGCCGGCGGCGAGGCGGAATCTATTTTTCAGCCGGCCTGGTCGCCCGATGGTGTCCTGCACTTCGTCTCAGACCGCACGGGCTGGTGGAACCTCTATCGCTGGCGCGAAGGTGAGATCGAGCCGCTGTTGCCCATGGAAGCGGAGTTTGGCCTGCCGCAGTGGGTCTTCGGCTTGTCGACGTATGATTTTGAATCGCCGACGCGCCTTATCTGCACCTATTCGCAGAACGGCGTCTCGTATCTGGCGCGATTGGATACCGAGGCGGAGACACTGACGCCTATCGAGATACCTTATACCAACGTCAGTGGGCCGAACGTGGGAGCCCAGGGCATCGCGCTGCGTGTGGGGTCGGCGACGGAGCCTTCGTCCATCGCGCTGCTTGATCCCGAGACCGAGAAACTCACCATTCTGCGGCGCAGCAGTCAGCGCGTGCCGCGCCCAGCCTATCTCTCGGAGCCGGAGCCGGTGGAGTTTCCTACAGAGAACGGCCAGACGGCCCATGGGCTTTTTTATGCGCCCAAGAACGACGTCTACGAGGCGCCAGAAGATGAGCGCCCGCCGTTGCTCGTCTTTATCCACGGCGGGCCGACAGGCTCCGCGTCCAGCACGCTGGATCTCAAGCTGCAGTATTGGACCAGCCGTGGCTTCGCCGTCCTCGACGTCGACTACGGCGGCAGCACCGGCTATGGACGGGGCTACCGCGAGCGGCTTTACCAAGAGTGGGGTCGGGTGGACGTCGCAGACTGCGTCAACGGCGCGCGTTATCTCGTGGCGCGCGGCGACGTCGATGGCGACCGGTTAGCGATACGCGGCGGCAGCGCGGGTGGCTACACAACGCTCTGTGCCCTTACCTTCTACGATGTTTTCAAGGCGGGGGCCAGCTACTACGGCGTCGCCGATCTCTCGGCGCTGGCTGCGGAGACGCACAAGTTCGAGTCGCGCTACCTGGATCGCCTGGTGGGGCCTTATCCCGAAGAGGAAGCGCGGTACAAAGCGCGCTCTCCCATCCATCATATTGAAGACCTCTCCTGTCCGGTGATCTTCTTCCAGGGACTGGAGGACGAGGTCGTGCCGCCCAACCAGACCGAGCGGATGTTTAAGGCCCTGAAAGCCAAGGGCATTTCCGTGGCTTACGTGCCCTTCGAAGGCGAGCAGCATGGATTCCGTCGCGCCGAGAGCATCAAGCGCGCGTTGGACGCCGAGCTCTACTTCTATTCGCGGATCTTCGACTTCCCCTTGCCGGAACCCTTTGAGCCTGTGGAGATCGAGAATCTGGAATAAGGGCTGAGGTGGAAACGTCAGGGAGGAGGCCTCATGACAAACTCAAGCGTTCCGCGTATTGAAGCGTTGACCGTGCAGAATTATCGCGTCTTGCAGAATCTCAGGTTGAAGGATTTGAGTCCGTTGACGGTCTTCGTGGGGCCGAACGGAAGCGGCAAGTCTACCATTTTTGACGTCTTTGCTTTTCTTTCTGAATGTTTCAACGTTGGGCTTCGCACCGCCTGGGATAAACGAGGACGCTTTCGTGAACTGCGCAGTCGGAACGCCACGGGTCCCATTACGTTTGAGCTTAAATAGGCTCTTTTGGACTTCGCATGATCAGACTGAAAATTTAACCACAGATTTCACAGATTCACACAGAAAATGAAAAATCAGTGAAAATCCGTGCCATCCGTGGTAAAAATTTAAGATCGTTTTTGGGTCACCCGGCGAAATCCCAGAGACCCCAAGTTTTGAACCGCATCGTCGTTGAAGAGCTGGAGGCGTGGTTTTTTGGAGATGTGGAGGCCCTACGCGCTGTTTACCCACGGGTCAGCCGGCATTTAGCATCCCGCAAAAGATACCGCGACCCCGATGCGATCCAGGGTGGGACGTGGGAGGCCTTGGCGCATTTACTGCGGTATCACAACTATGATGTGCCGGGAAAAATCTCCGTTGCAGAAGCCATCTCCGAGAGAATGGATCCGCGGCGTAACCGTTCACGCAGCTTCCAAGTGTTCGTGGAAGGTTTACAAGCTATGGTGTGAGGGCCCGTCTCACGTCTGTTGCAACCTTTTACCCCGTTGTCGCGTAGTAAAGGTGGGAGGTGAGAACATGACCGATCGAAATGTACCACTGTTGCTGAGACCCTTTGTGGCTCTCTGGCGCCTGTTGGCGTTTATCATCGAGTTGACCGGACGTCTGGTGGCCCTGATCCTGGGGCTGGTCTTCATGATCGTGGGCGTGATCTTGACCGTTACCGTCATCGGGGCTGTCGTTGGTTTGCCCCTGATCATCTTCGGCTTTCTGCTCATCCTGCGCGGCTTTTTCTAGGAGTGGGGCAGCGGGATAGCGTGTCAGCGGCTTAGCGAATGGAGCACTACGATTTCATTATCGCCGGTGGCGGGCTGGCGGGATTGAGCCTGGCCTGCCACTTGGTGCACAGCCCGCTGCGCGACCGGCGCATCTTGATCGTCGATATCAATCCGAAGAAGAGCAACGATCGCACTTGGGGTTACTGGTCGGATCAACGCCTGCTTTTTGACGACGCGGTCTGTCACACATGGGATCGCTTGCAGATCGCGGGTGAGGACGAACAACAGGTGCTGGCGCTGGGCGACTACCGTTACAAAGTCATCCGGGGGATCGATTTCTACGAGTGCGCCCGGCAGCAACTGGCGCCGTATTCCAACGTCCACTTCCTGCAGGGCCGCGTGGCTCGGATCGAGGATGGGCGCGAGGCCGCGTGTGTGGTCGTCGATGGGGCGCCGATCTACGGAACCTGGATCTTCGATAGTCTCCCCCCTCGCATTGACCGCGAAGCACCCGATGCCGAGCACTATCACTATCTGCGCATGCACTTCCGGGGTTGGGAGATCGAGACGTCGGCGCCTGTATTTGATCCACGGACGCTGACCTTTCTTGATTTCCGTGTGCCGCAGGAGCGCGCTATGCGCTTTTTCTACGTCCTGCCCTTCACCGAGCGGCGAGCCCTGGTCGAATACACGTGTTTCTCTCGGCGGACCATGCGGCGAGACGCCTACGAGAGGGCGCTGCAAGCCTATCTCGAAGAGACGCTGGATGTCGAAACATACGATATCATCAGCACGGAGCGCGGCAGCGTGCCCATCACGGATCAGCCCTTGCCGCGCCAGCGGGGACGCCGCATCTTGAGCGTCGGCGCGAAGGCGGGGCGCGTCAAGCCGTCCACCGGCTACGCCTTCGTCCGCGTGCAGAAGGACTCCGCCGGCATCGTGGACTCCTTGCTGCTCTACGGGCATCCCTTCGACGTGCCCGAGGACCCCGATTTGTACGATCTGCTGGACGCCGTCATGCTGCAGGTGATGGAACACCACGGCGAGCACATCCAGCGCGCGTTCACCGCCATGTTCCAGCGCAATCCTGTCGAACACATCTTCAATTTCCTTGACGAAAGCGCTTCGCCCTGGGAGAACCTGCTGCTTGTCTCCTCGCTACCGCCGCAGATTTTCCTCCGCGCGGCGCTATCACTCCTCAAAGTGCCGCCGCGCGCTATCCGTGGCATGATGGAAGGGTGAATGCCTATCGCAGAGCGATAGGTTAGGTTTCATTCCTCGCGGCTTGCCGCGAAGCAGGGGCCAGGGCTTGCCCTGGGCGCATACCATTGAATACCTGCCCATCATCGGCCTCCCATCTCCGGTTGTCTTTTACGTGATCCACGCCTCCGGATAGCCGCTCAGCGCGTCCTCATCCGTCGGCTGCCACGTCACGAGCGCCTCAATGCGCCTCGCCAGGGCGAAGTCCCGCTCGGTGATGCCGCCCGCGTCGTGCGATTGCAAGCGCACCGTTAGCTCTCTGTAGTCCAATGTCAGCGTTGGATGATGGTAGGCTGCCTCGGCGATAAAGCCGATGGCGTTCGCCAGCAGCAGCGTCAGCCGCCAGCCACCGGTCTCGTACGTGCGCACGATCTCGCCGTCTTCCAGGCTCCACGCGGGCAACTCTCGTTCTAGTTTGTCTTCGATTTCTGCTTTGTTATACGGTTTCATGATCGTTCCCTCCGCTATTGAGTGGTTCATGACTCCGGTCCCAGTCTCCCGTCCCCGGTCATTTTCGCATCCGTTGAATCCGTTCAATCCGTTGATCTCACCCGCGCACCGTCACCAGATTCCCCGACTCGTACCGTCGCAGCCCCAGGCGGAAGATCACGCGCGCCAGGATTGCCAGTGCCGCCGTCATGCCTACCAGCCGCAGCAGCCACGTTGTGTCGAACTGAGCGACCAGTTTGGCAGGCACCGAGCCGATGAAGGCTGCCGGAATCAGCGTGTAGAGCAGCACGCGCACCGCGCCGGGAAAGATATCCACGGGATAGAGGCTGAAGTTGAGCAGCGCCATGCGCAGTTGGCTTGCCAATTGCTCGGCTTGACCCAGCCAGAAGGCCAGCGAGCCGGCGATGACGTTGAACGTCACATAGATCAGCCCGACGAGCAGGCTCAGCAGCAGGAAGAGCGGCAGCGTGCGCCAGGCGCCGGGCACGGCGATGAGGTAGAGCGCAAGGCCGAAGAGCAGGTCGCCCCAGCCGCTGATGGACATGCGCGAGATCAGCACGTGGATTAACGGATCGGCGGGCAGCGTCAGGTAGTAGTCCAGATCGCCGCTGGCGATGATGCGCGGTACGCGCACGCAGTTGCCGAAGACCACCACCGCCAGCCCAAATCCGGCAGCCACGACGCTGTACAGGGCAATGATGTTGTTCAACGTCCAGCCCTTGATCTCCGGGAACTGCCGAAAGACCAGTGTCCAGAAGAAGAGCAGCATCATGTTGTTGAGCATCATGCCGAAGACCTGCATAAGGAACGCGCCGCGGTACGCCATGCCCGACATCAGGTTGTGCCGCAGGTAGCCCCAGATCAGTCGTAGTGTTTTCATGCATCAGCCTCCCTGCACGATAAGGCGGCGCTGCGCCAGCAGCCAGACACCCCACATCAGCCCGCCCAGCACGACAACGTAGAGTATCTGCATACCGACGCTCTGCGCGATTTCCTGCGCGTCAAAGGCGACGAAGGCGCGGGCCGGCGCGTAGGCCATCAGCTGGAAGGGTAGCCAGCGCGCGGCGCGTTCCAGCCAGTCGGGAAACGTCTCCAGCGGCAGAAAAAGGCCGCCGACGCTGAAGAGCAGCTTCTGGTAGATGAGATAGACGGGCATCACTTCCTCCAGCCAGAAGGCCAGCAGGCCGATGAGCACGGCGACCAGCGCGTCCATCAGCAGCGCCAATCCCGCCATGCCCAGGAACGCCAGAAAGCCGGGCACGCTGCCGGGCACGCTGCGTGTTGCCAGCGCGACGACGACAATGCCGGTGAGAAGATTGAGCAGGAAGCGCGGCGCTGAGTTGCCCAGCGAGTTCGCCACCTGGAAGAGCGGGTAGGGCATGGGGCGCACCAGCGTGTACGCCACGTCGCCGGCCTTGACCGCGTCGCTGATCTCAATGAAGATACGAGACATGGAAAGCGTCACCGCCTCTGCCATGCCCAGGTACCAGATGATCTGCGCCAGCGTGTAGCCCGCCAGCGACTCGCGCTGCGTCACGCCGTAGGCCGTGCTCCACAGGGCGATGAAGACGACCATGAAGAGCACCATGGAGATGGCACGAAAGAAGAGCTCGCTGCGGTACGCCGACTGCTGGCGGGCAGAGATCCGCGCGACGAAGAGATAGCGTTCCAACATGGTTGATGTACTTCCTTCCGACAGAATAAATCAACGGATTAAACGGATTGTTGTTGAACGTTCTAACGTTTTAACGTTATTTTCGTCCTGTATTTCAAAGAAACAGATCCGCTTCTCATCAACCACTTCATGATGTTCCTGCTTCTCGTTCATCAAGCTTCTCGCTCCCAGACCCATCTGTCCCCGCAACCATCACGAAATACGCAATACGCAATCCTTCGACCTTGCTCAGGACAGGCACGCATCACGCACCACGTCCCCGATTCATTCACCTCCATCCTCCGCATAAATCTGCGCAATCACCGCTTCCATGGGCGGATTGTCCACGTTGATGTCCGCGATCTGATAGCGGGCCAGCAGTTGCGCGATCACGTCCTCGATGGGCGTGGCGTCGGTATCCACTTCCAACTTGACGCCGTAGCCTTTCTGCTTGAGCAGGCGCACGCCCGCCGCATCGAAGCTCTGCCAGGCTTCGCCCAGTTTGAGCGAGACGGTCTTGGTGTTCAGATAGTGCCGCTTCAGATATGAGACCTTGCCGTCGTAGATGATCTGCCCGTGGTTGATGACCATGGCGCGCTTGCAGAGCACCTCCACATCCCCGGCGTCGTGCGAGGTGAGAAATATGGTCACGCCTTCCTCCTCGTTGAGCTCCAGAATCAGGTCGCGGATGCGCTGCTTGACCACCACGTCCAGCCCGATGGTCGGCTCGTCCAGAAAAAGGATGCGCGGGCGGTGCAGCAGCGAGGCGGCGATCTCGCAGCGCATGCGCTGGCCCAGTGACAGCTTGCGCACCGGCGTGTGCACGTAGCGCCCGATGTCGAAGAGCTCGGTCAGATAGGCCAGGCGCTCGCGGTAGGCCTGGGGCCGCAGCTCGTAGATCTGGGCCAGCAGATCGAAGGAGTCCGCCGCCGGCAGGTGGTACCAGAGCTGCGACTTCTGCCCGAAGACGGCACCGATCTCGTAGGCCAGCCGCTCCCGCTGCTTCCACGGTGTCTTGCCCAGCACCTCTGCGTCCCCCGACGTCGGATTCAGAATCCCCACCAGCATTTTGATCGTGGTGGATTTGCCCGCGCCGTTGGGGCCAATGAAGGCCAGGCGCGCCCCCTCGTCAATGGCGAACGTGAGATCACGCACGGCGTGTACCTCGTCGCGCTCCGGGCTGAAAAGCGTGCGCAGACTGCCCCGCAGCCCTGATCGCTTCTTTGTGGTGACGAACGTCTTGCTCAGTTTCTCCGTCTCGATAATGGGCATCGTAGTCTCCACTTCGTCTGTGTGGTGCAGAAGCCCAGTATACGATCTCGGGCGCAAAGGTCAATGTGGGCGTGATGCGTGTTGCGTGATGCGTGATGCGTGTTGCGTGATGCGTGATGCGTGATGCGTGTTACGTGATGCGTGACATCTTGACACAGCATCTAGATTCCATTATCCAGCATAGTTGTGGCCGGTGTCTCACCGCGCCCCCCGTTTTCTCTTCTCGCACTTTGTGCTAAGCTAGAGCCTGAAGTTGATCCAGCGTCAGGAGAGCGTCCTATGAAGCTGCAACACTTCCAAAATCCGCCCAATGTGTATCGTGAGATCCCCTTCTGGTCGTGGAACGACGACCTCGACTCCGAAGAGCTGGTGCGTCAGGTCGCCCTGATGGCCGAGGCCGGCTGGGGCGGCTTTTTCATGCACGCCCGCGTTGGGCTGCGCACGCCCTACCTCGGCGAGCGGTGGATGGCGTGCGTCCGCGCCTGCGTCGAAGCCGCCCGCGAGCACAACCTGGGTGCCTGGCTCTATGACGAGGACACATGGCCCAGCGGCTTCGCCGGCGGCCTCAGCGTCGCCCCGTACCCCGACTACCGCGCGCAGTGCCTCATCTGCAAGGTCGACGACCGGCCCGCGCTCATCTCCGAACGCATCGTCACCTTCGTCGCCCGCGAAGTGAACGGGTGCATCACCGACGTTCGCCCCGAGGACGCGCCCGCCCTCGACGATCCCAGCGCGCGCGTCATCCAGTTCTATCCGCAGGCCATGCCCCTGGGCGCGCCGTGGTTTAACGACTACGCTTTCATCGACCTGCTCAACCCCGACGCCGTCCGCGCCTTCCTGGAGAGCACGCACGAGGCCTACGCCGCCCGCTTCGGCGACGAGTTCGGTCACGTCATTCCCGGCATCTTCACCGACGAGCCGGGCGTCTTCTACCGCAGCCACGACGCCACGCAGCAGCCCGCCATCCCCTGGACCGGCGCCTTCCCCGACCTCTTCGAGTCAACCTACGGCTATAATCTGCTGCCGCATCTCCCCGCGCTCTTCTTCGACGTGGGCGACTTCCACCGGGTGCGGTATCATTTTTGGCGGATGGTGACCGAGCGTTTCTTAGCCAGTTTCACGCGCCAGCTCACCGCCTGGTGCGCCAACCACGGGATCGACGCCACCGGGCATTACAACGCCGAGGATACGTTAGCCTCGCAAATCCCCTTTCTCGGCGCGGCCATGCCCCATTATGCGCAGATGCAGATCCCCGGCGTCGATAAGCTGGGCCGCGAGATCAACACCGGTGCCGGCACTGTGCTCACCATGAAACAGCTCGACAGCGTCGCTTGCCAGACCGGCAAGCCTCGCGCGCTCTGCGAGAACTACGGCTGTTCGGGTCAGGACTTCGCGCACGCCGGGCGCAAGTGGCTGGCCGACTGGGCCTACGTGCTGGGCGTCAACCTCAATAACCCGCACCTCTCGCTTTACAGCCTGCGCGGCGAGCGCAAGCGCGACTATCCGCAGAACCTCTTCTATCAGCAGCCGTGGTGGCCCGAGAACCGCCTCATCGCCGATTACGTGGCGCGCCTCAGCTACGTGCTCACCCAGGAGCAGCGCGTGGTCGACGTGCTGGTCATCCATCCTATCGGTAGCGCGTGGACGCTCTATCGCCCCGACGCGACCTATCCCGTGGATCGGCTCGACGAGATGCTCGACGACTTGCTGCTCGCGCTACTGGAGGCGCAGCGCGACTTTCATCTAGGCGATGAAATGCTCATGGCGCCGGATGCGCCGTGTGAAGCGCAGGTGGATCGGAGCGACGGCGGTCCCGCGTTCCGCGTGGGCGAGATGACGTACCGCGTCGTCGTCGTGCCGCCGGGCGTCACGTTGGCGGAAAGCACCGTCCGGCTGCTGCACGAGTTTGTGGACGCGGGCGGGGCCGTGTTGGCAGTCAAACCGCTGCCCACCGAGATCGAGGGGCGCCGGGTGGAGGGGGCCGTGCTGCCGGAAGCGACGCGCGTGGTCACCCTGAAGACGCTGACCGATACCCTCGATGACGTACTTCCTTTTGACGTCCGCATAGCAGGCCAGCCCGCGATCTGGGCGCATCACCGCCGCGTCGACGACGCTGACATCTACTTTCTTGCTAATACCGAACGCGAGTTCGGTAACGTCGCCACCGTGCAGATGCGGGGCACAGGATGCCTGGAGGTCTGGGACCCGGCGACGGGCGACGTCTATCCGCTGCCCGCCCAGGAGCGGGACGGCGTGATGGAGGTCACGCTGGATTTCGCGCCTGCCGGTTCCTATCTGCTGGCCATGCGCGAGGACGGGGAGCGTGCGCAAACCTGTCCGGCGCCCGAAGCGATCAGGCCTCTCGTCTCGGAGCGACGGCTTGATCATGATACCTGGGATCTCTCCCTGGACGAACCCAACGCGCTGACACTGGACACGGTTCAGCTGCGCATCGGTGAGGAGACGTGGCGCGAGCCGCAGCACATCCTGGACGCCCACGACGACGTCGCCGCGAGCGGACGCGGGACGCCCTTCGCGCTGCGCTACGCTTTCGATGCGGCGGTTCGTCCGCCCGGCCCGGTCTATCTGGCGGTGGAGCAGCCCGAGCGCTACACGGTCATGGTCAACCGGCGGCGTATCACCGGCGACGAGGGCTGGTGGCGCGACATCGCCTTTCGCAAGCTCAACGTGACCGCGGCTTTGCAGGCAGGGCGCAACGAGATCCTGCTCTCCGGCGTCTTTGCACGCGATATGGCGCTGGAGAGCGTCTATCTCGTGGGCCAGTTCGGCGTAAAGGCGCGGCGCCGGGGCGAAGAGGGCCGTTACAACGGCCAGCGGTTCGACCGGTACGCGCCCGATTTTCGTGTCGTCACCGCGCCGGAGCAAATTCGAGCGCGCCGCAAGGGTGGGGCGCTTCGCTTCGACCTCACGCAGCAGGGCTTGCCCTTTTTCGCGGGCCGCGTCACGCTGCAGCAACACTTCCACGTGCCCCCGCACGCGGGCCCGATGCACCTGGAGATTGCCGAGCAGTGCGCGGCTGTCGTCCACGTCCACGTGAACGGCACGCACGTCGGCAGCACGGCCTGGCCCCCGAACACCATCGATATCACCGGGGCGGTGCGCGAGGGCGAGAACGTCATCGCGCTGGAGCTGGTGGGCACCCTGCGCAACCTGCTGGGCCCGCATCACCTGCGCGGCGGCGACCGCGCCTGGACCGGCCCCGACGAGTTCCGCGACAAGACCCGCTGGACCGACGACTACGTCCTCGTCCCCTTCGGCTTCGACGACGTCGTGCTGAAATTCTACGGGGGCTCGTAGTGAGTGGCACGGTGAGGACACCGGCCACAGCAAGAAAAGACATCACGCAACACGCATCACGCAATCCTTCGACCTTGCTCAGGACAGGCACGCAATACGAGAACGAAAGGAGCCCAAATGTCTGACGACGCCTATCTCCGCTTAGCCGACCGCCTCACTGCGCGCGGCATCGACGTCGCCGCGGTCAAGGCGGCGCTCAAGCAGCAGCGTATCGAGACGCCCAGCTGGGGCTACGGCGACAGCGGCACGCGCTTCAAGGTCTTTCCCTGGCCCGGCGCAGCGCGCACGGTGCCGGAGAAGCTGGCCGACGCGGCTTTCGTCCACCGGCTGACGGGCATCACGCCGTCGGTGGCGCTGCACATCCCCTGGGACCAGGTCGACGATTGGCAGGCGCTCAAGGCGTACGCCGTCGATTTGGGCGTGGAGATCGGCGCTATCAACCCCAACCTCTTCCAGGAGAACGCCTACAAATTCGGCTCGGTCTGTCATCCCGATCCGGCGGTGCGCCAGCAGGCCGTGGATGACATGCTGGCGTGCATCGAGATCATGGCGGCGACGGGCTCGGACATTCTCAGCCTCTGGCTGGCGGACGGGACCAACTACGCGGGCCAGGACAGCATTCGCGCCCGCAAGCGGCGGCTGGAAGCGGTGCTCGCCGAGGTCTATGCGGCGCTGCCCGAGGGCGCCCGGTTGTTGATCGAGTACAAGGTCTTCGAGCCGGCCTCCTATCACACGGACCTGGCGGATTGGGGCATGGCGGCGACTCTGGCGCGCAAACTCGGCCCGCAAGCGCAGGTGCTGGTCGACACCGGTCACCACGCGCCCGGGACCAATGTCGAGCAGATCGTGGCGTTTCTGCTGGACGAGGCGCTGCTGGGCGGCTTCCACTTCAACGACCGCAACTACGCCGACGACGATCTCATCGTCGGGACGAGCCACCCCTTCCGGCTGTTCCTGATCTACAATGAGCTGGTGGGGGCGGCGCAGTCTGATGAGCTGGCGGTCGCTGCCTGCGCGGAGAACGTGGCGTATATGATCGACCAGTCGCACAACGTCGAGCCGAAGCTGGAAGCGATGCTGCTCTCTGTGCTGAACTGCCAGGAGGCCTACGCCAAGGCGTTGTTGGTCGACCGCGCGGCGCTGGCGGAGCGCCAGGCAGCGCAGGACGTGCTGGGTGCCCACCGGCTGCTCAAAGACGCCTTCGCTACCGACGTCCGCCCGTTGTTAGCCCACGTCCGCCGTGAGATGGGGTTGTATCCTGATCCAATGGCGGCGTACAGGGCAAGTGATTATCCCCAGAAAATAGCCCAGAAGCGTAGTGAAGCAGGCCACGATAGCAGCGGCTACCCTGGGGCGTGAAGTTTGACAGGATTAACAGGATGCACAGGATTCTTGATGTTGTTACGCGATTAACAACGGATGCGCAGTCGCTCGTTTTCAAAGACGCTGAAGCATCCAGGTAGCTCATCCGCGTGGTGTTGGAGAATCCATTTGAGGGCGGCAATACGCTCGGCGCGTCGTGCCTGTCCCATGCGCAGGAGCAAAACACCGGCATGTGGTTGATTGGAACGATAAACCAGCATGCCAAAATCATGATCTTGGGTGATCAGAATGCGCTGGTCGCGCACGGCCCAGTGGAGGATTTCAGAGTCTAGCATGTGGGGGTCTACGTCACCAACGAAGATCGTATCATGACCGGCGTTTGTAAGGAATTGAGCGACGGTGCGTCCTACATTGTGATCAACGAGGAATTTCATGCCGGATTCGGCTGAGGATAGACGCGCTCGGAGGCAACTAGATCAGCAGCGTACTGGAGCGCGGCCTGAATGTCTTCCGGCTCCAGGTCGGGATACTCTTCCAGCAGTTCTTCCTGAGGCACGCCGGCCGCGACAGCGGCTACGATCTGAGCGACACTGATGCGCATGCCCCGGATGACGGGTTTGCCCACCAGGATGTCTGGATCAATCGTGATTCGATCTTCGAGCATCTTGTTGTCCATAGGAACCTCTTTTTCCTTAGCGTCATTTTCATTGTAACACGGTAGGAGCGTGGAGCAAGAGATGAAGTTTCTGGGCAAACGAAGCAGTTCCAGGGTGGCTCAAACGCCATAGGCGACTTCCAATCATATTTTCCTCCCGCATCAACTCCAGCTTCGTTTGCCTTGCTTTCGTCTACGCAGTTTCTATGGTACGGAGAGCGTTTTCACCAGCGGACTTGCTTCGAAATCCCTTTCTGTTTGAACAATTTCGAAAGGAGCGATCATGGAGAAGATGAACCGAGTGGCGCCGCACAACCAGCTTGTCGGTGCAATGCCCAAGATCGGTATTCGGCCCACGATTGATGGGCGGCGGGGTGGGGTGCGTGAGTCGTTAGAAGATCAGACGATGGGCATGGCACGGCGGACGGCGGCGTTTTTGAGCGAGCATCTGCGGCACGCTAACGGTCTGCCCGTGGAGTGCGTCGTCGCCGATACGTGCATCGGCGGAGTGGCGGAGGCGGCGGCGACGGCGGAGATATTCGCACGGGACAACGTCGCGGTCTCGCTGACGGTGACGCCGTGCTGGTGTTACGGCTCCGAGACCATGGACATGGACCCGCTGACGCCCAAGGCGATCTGGGGCTTCAACGGCACCGAGCGCCCGGGCGCTGTCTATCTGGCGGCGGTGCTGGCGGCCCACAATCAGAAGGGGCTGCCCGCGTTTGGCATCTACGGGCGCGACGTGCAGGACGCTGACGACAACTCGATTCCCGCCGACGTGCAGGAGAAGTTGCTGCGTTTCGCGCGGGCCGGGCTGGCGGTGGCACGGATGCGCGGCAAATCGTATCTCGGCATGGGCGGCGTCTCCATGGGCATCGCGGGCTCCATCGTCGATCCCGGCTTTTTCGAGGAGTACCTGGGCATGCGCGTCGAGAGCGTCGATATGACCGAGTTCGTGCGTCGCTTCGAGGAGGAGATCTACGATCCCGTGGAGTTCGAGCAGGCGCTGGACTGGGTGGATCGGCACTGCACGGAAGGTGAAGACCGCAATCCGCCGGAGAAACAGCGCACGCGCGAACAGAAGGACGAGGACTGGGCGACGTCGGTCAAGATGGCCCTGATCGCGCGTGATCTGATGATCGGTAACGCGCGGCTGGCGGAGTTGGGCTACGGCGAGGAGGCGCTGGGACACAACGCCATCGCCGCCGGGTTCCAGGGGCAGCGCCAGTGGACCGACTCCTTCCCCAACGGCGATTTTATGGAAGCGATCCTCTGCTCCTCGGTCGATTGGAACGGCATCCGCGAGCCCTATATTCTGGCGACGGAGAACGACGCGCTCAACGGCGTCTGTATGCTCTTCGGCAAGCTGCTCACGGGCACGGCGCAGCTCTTCGCCGACGTGCGCACCTACTGGAGCCCGGCGGCGGTGGAGCGCGTCACGGGCTACAAACCGGAGGGACGCGCGGCGGGCGGCTTCCTGCACCTGATCAACTCTGGCCCGGCAGTGCTGGATGCCACCGGGCAGCACGAGCGCGACGGTGAGCCGGTGATCAAGCCCTTCTGGGAGGTGACAGCCGACGAGGTGCAGCGCTGCCTCGACGCGACGACGTGGCATCCGGCGACGACAGAGTACTTCCGGGGCGGCGGCTGGTCGACGAGCTACACGACGCGCGGCGGCATGCCCGTGACCATGGCGCGCCTCAACCTAGTCAAGGGGCTGGGACCGGCGCTGCAGATCGCCGAAGGGTTCACCATCGAGCTGCCGCCGGAGGTGTACGTGGCGCTCAACGAGCGCACCGATCCCACCTGGCCGACGACGTGGTTCGTGCCCCGGACGACGGGCCTCGGTCCCTTCCGGGACGTCTACTCGGTGATGAACCACTGGGGCGCCAATCACGGCGCCATCAGCTACGGGCACATCGGCGCGGACTTGATCACGCTGGCGTCGATGTTGCGCATCCCGGTCTACATGCACAACGTGCCGGAGGACGCGCTCTTCCGTCCCAGCGCGTGGACGCTCTTCGGCGCGCAGGATCCCATGGGCGCGGATTTTCGAGCGTGCGAGAATTTCGGGCCGTTGTACCGGTGACTGGAAACTTGAAGCTTGAAGCTTGATGCTTGATGCTGGAAGGCTGACAATGAGCGACACGGTTTTGCAAAGGGATGCGTTTTATGACTGATCGACGACCGGTGTTTCTTGCCTTTGATCTCGGCGCGTCCAGTGGGCGCGCGATGTTGGGGCGACTGGATGACAAGGGTCTTTCCATTGAGGAGATCCACCGCTTTCCCAACGGCGGCGTGCGGCTGAACGACGGTCTACACTGGGACGTGCTCCATCTCTGGCGCGAGGTCAAAGCGGGGATCCGGTTGGCGGCGCAGCAGGCGGGTGACGCGCTACTCAGCCTTGGGGTGGATACCTGGGGCATCGACTTCGGCTTGCTCGACGCGCACGACGCGCTCATCGGCAACCCGTATCATTACCGCGACGCGCGCACCGACGGCATGATGGCGGCGGCCTTCGAGCGGGTGCCGCAAGACGAGATCTACGAGGGCACGGGCATCCAGTTCATCCAGATCAACACGCTCTACCAGCTGCTGGCGATGGCGCAGGCGCAGTCACCGCAACTGGAAATCGCCGCGGCGCTACTCACCATGCCCGATCTCTTCAACTTCTGGCTGACCGGGCGGAAGGCGAGCGAGTTCACCATCGCCACGACGACGCAGTGCTACGACCCGCGCGCCGGGGATTGGGCCACCGGGATGCTGGAGGCGCTGGACATTCCCACGCGCCTCTTCCAGGAGATCGTCGCACCGGGGACGGTGTTGGGGCCGCTGCGGGCCGAGATCGTCGATGAGACCGGCGCCCCGTCGCTGCAGGTGGTCGCGCCGGCGGCGCACGACACGGCCTCGGCGGTGGCGGCGATGCCGGTCGCAGATGGCGACGACGTCATCTACATCAGCTCGGGCACCTGGTCGCTGATGGGCGTGGAGATCGACAAGCCCATTATCAACGCGGAAAGCCTGGAGGCCGGGTTGACCAACGAAGGCGGCGTGGGCGGGACCTTCCGCTTCTTAAAGAACATCACCGGTCTCTGGCTGGTGCAGGAGTGCCGCCGCGTCTGGGCGCAACGGGGCGAGGTGTACACTTACGATGATCTGACGGCGATGGCAGCGGAAGCGCCCGCCTTCGGTCCGCTCATCGTGGTCGATGATCCGACGTTCCTGGCGCCGGAGGACATGCCCGCGACGATCCGTGCGTTCTGCGAGCAAACGGGTCAGCCTGTGCCGGAGACGAGAGGCGAGATCGTTCGCTGTGCGTTGGAGAGCCTGGCGATGGCGTATCGAGACGTGGCGGCGCGGCTGGACCATCTGGTTGGACACCGTCTGTCCACGATCCACGTTATCGGGGGCGGCTCGCAGAACGCGCTGCTCAATCAGCTCGCTGCCGATGCGACGGGGCGCGACGTGCTCGGCGGTCCCGTGGAAGCCACGGCCATCGGCAACGTCCTCGTTCAGGCCATGGCGCTGGGATACATCGAATCGTTGGAGGTCGGGCGGGCCCTGGTGCGGCGCTCCTTTGACGTGACCGCTTATCATCCCCGCGCGGCGCACGCTGAAGCGTGGGATGCGGCATACGAGCGCTACGAGGCGTTGCTTGGTCGTTTGAGACGCGATATTGGGTCAACGGATTAAACGGATTGATCGGATTCGTTCTTTCGTCACGCTATCTGTGTAATCCGTTCCATCCGTATGATCAAGGGGGTTGCATGCAAGAGAAAAATGAGTTTGAATTACGACAGGAGATTGTTGAGGTGGCGCGCATTCTGGCAGAGTCGGGCTTGATTTCGTCGAGCGACGGCAATATCTCCGCGAAGCTAGGCAAGGGGCGCTTCCTGGCGACGCCCAGCGGGCTGTACAAGCGCACCATGACGACGGACGAGATCATCGTCGTCGATGCTGAAGGAGAGATGCTGAACGGGCGACCTGGTCTGCGGCCCACGTCGGAGATCAAGATGCATATAGAGGTCTACCGGCAGCGCCCGGACGTCGAGGCCGTGCTGCACGCGCATCCGCCTTATGCGGTCGCGTTGACCGTGGCCGGCATCCCCTTTCCGGTGGATCTGATTCCGGAGGTGCTGCTGGCGCTGGGCGACGTGCCCACGGCGGAGTACGCGACGCCGGGGACCCGGGATCTGGCGTTGAGTATTCGTGCCTTGGTACAGGATCATGACGCGCTGCTGCTGAGCCATCACGGGAGCCTGACTGTGGGCACGACGCTGACGGAGACGCTCATCGCGTTGGAACGCCTGGAAGCCGCCGCGCGCGCCTATTATCTGGCCAACGCGCTGGGCACGCCGGCGCCGCTCCCCGATGCGGAGTTGGAACGGTTGCGCGCCATGCGTCGCCAGATGCTCGAGGCGCGGTAGTGTGCTGGGGACGTGACTCCATAATCCAAAATCGAAAATCGCTAATCCAAAATCATGAGAGGAGAGAAAACTATGGTGAAACCAGCAGAGCACGCCGGTATGGGCGCGGTTCCCTATGAGGGCGGTGTCACGTTTCGGGTATGGGCCCCGCATGCGGATAAGGTCTCCGTCGTCGGTACGTTCAACGATTGGTCGGAGACTGAGCATCCCCTGGCGCATGAGGGTGATGGTTACTGGTCGGCGGACGTGCCGGCGGCTGCCGTCGGTGACGAGTACAAATTTGTTATCATCAACGGGTCAAAGGAGCTCTGGCGCATCGATCCCTACGCCCGCGAGGTGACCAACTCGGCCGGCAACGCCGTGGTCTACGATCCGGTCTTCGATTGGGACGCTGACGACTACGCGACGCCCGCCTGGAACGACATGGTCATCTACGAGATGCACATCGGCACCTTCAACGACGAGCCCGGCGGCCCGCCGGGCAACCTGAATCGCGTCATCGAGAAACTCCCGTACCTGCACGAGCTGGGCGTCAATGCGGTGCAGGTCATGCCGCCGACGGAGTTCGCGGGCGGCTTCTCCTGGGGCTACAATCCGTCGCACATCTTCGCTATCGAGAGCGACTACGGCGGCCCCGACGCCTTCCGCAAGTTCGTCAAGGCCGCGCACGCGCATGGCATCGCCGTGATCTTCGACGTGGTTTATAACCACTTTGGCCCCAGCGATCTGGATCTCTGGCAGTTCGACGGCTGGAGCAAGAACGACAAGGGCGGCATCTATTTCTACAACGACTGGCGCTGCCAGACCCCGTGGGGCGACACGCGACCGAATTATGGGCGCGATGAGGTGCGCCAATACATCCGCGATAACGCCCTGATGTGGCTGGAAGAATACCGGGTCGACGGGCTGCGCTGGGACGCCACGGCTTACATCCGCAACGTGAGCGGCAACGACAACGATCCGGTCCATGACTTGCCGGAGGGCTGGAGCCTGATGCAGTGGATCAACGACGAGATCGACGCGCGCCAGCCCTGGAAGATCAGCATCGCCGAGGATCTGCGCGACAACGAGTGGCTGACCAAGCGCACCGACGAGAATGGGGCGGGCTTTGACGCGCAGTGGGACGCCGCCTTTGTGCATCCGGTCCGCCGGGCCATGACGGCAGCCAAGGATAACGCGCGGGATATGAGCGCCGTGCGGGAGGCCCTGCATCACTACTACAACGGCGACGCGTTCCGCCGCGTCATCTACACGGAGTCCCACGACGAGGTCGCCAACGGGAAGGCGCGTGTGCCGGAAGAGATCAGCGGCGAGGATCCCGAGTGCTGGTTGGCGAAGAAACTCTCTACACTGGGCGCAGCCCTGGTTTTCACGGCGCCGGGCATCCCCATGATCTTCCAGGGACAGGAGTTCCTGGAGGACGAGTGGTTCCACGACACCGACCCCATCGACTGGACAAAGCGAGACCGGTACGCGGGCATCGTCCAACTCTATCGAGACCTGATTCACCTGCGGCGTAACCGCACGGCGACGGCGCGCGGCCTGCGCGGCCAGCAGACGCACGTCTATCACGTCAACGAGAAAGACAACGTGATCGCTTTTCTACGCCGGGATTGCGGTGGGCCAGGGGATGACGTGGTGGTCGTGGCGAACTTCGCCAATCGCGCCTACGCTGGCTACACCATCGGCTTCCCGCGCAGCGGGCGCTGGCGCGTGCGCTTCAACAGCGACTGGGGCGGCTACGACGAGAGTTTCAGCGACCATCCCAGCCTCGACGTCACCGCGTGGCAGGGTGAGAAGGACGGGCAGCCCAGCCACGGCGACGTGGGGATTGGGCCGTACAGCGTGGTCATCCTATCGCAGGATGTGTGAGGTGCAGTGATAAATGAAAAATGACAAATGAAAAATGGCTCTTTTGGGCTTCGCATGACCAGACTGAAAGTTTAACCACAGATTTCACAGATTCACACAGAAAATGAAAAATCAGTGAAAATCCGTGCCATCCGTGGTGAAAATTTAAGATCGTTTTTGGGCCACCCGGCGAAATCCCAGAGACCCAGGAAGTAGAGCGTGCTACCGTATAAAGCAAACAGGATGAATAAAACGAGGATCAGGGCGATGACAAGAAAACGACGTTTCATGATCACGGCTCCCGTTTCGTGAAGTTGAGCGTATAGTTTTTGGTGTAGCCAAAGGCTTCGGCCGTGCGCGAAACCGGCCTCGGTTGCCAGGGCGCGCACCGCTGTCCGGGACAGTCGGTCGGGGTCGCCGGGCGGTGCGGAAGAGTTCCTGCAAGGCGGAAAGGAAGCGAAAGCATAAACGCTGCTTGATGCGGATATAGATCTTCACCGAAGAAGCGTGTGAACATGGACGTGCGATTGTTCATGAAAACCTCGAGTACCCCTGCGCAGGCGCCAACTCGTCCCCCTTTTTCTGGCCTACTTAGCTCTGCTCACGGTAGTCACTTATTTGGCGTGCATCTCCAAGGTGACGGTGAGCTCGATAAGATTATCCATCACATAGTCCGGCTGATGGGGAGCGGTCGGCAGATCTGCGCGTTTCGTCTCGCCGGTCAGCACCAAGATCGTCGTGACGCCTGCCTGGCCCAAAGCGATGTCCGTGTAGAGGCGGTCGCCTACCATAACCATCTGGTTGATGGGGACGCCGGTCTTCGCCTCGACGGCTGCGATTAGCGGCGGATTGGGCTTCCCCACGATGACGTCGGCCTGACGCCCGGTGGAGGCTTCCACCAGCGCCATCATAGCGCCGATATCGGGCTTGAAGCCGTCCTCGGTGGGACAGTTGACGTCGGGGTGCGTGGCGATGTAGGGGCGTCCCTCACGTACGAAGTCACAGAGGCGCCAGAGCTTCTCGTAGGTCAGTGTTGTGTCGAAGCCCAGCACCGCATAATCAGGGTCGTCCCGCACCAGTTTGAAGCCGTGGACAACGAACTCCTCTTCCAGGGCCGGCGTGCCCACCAGATAGATCCGTGCCCCCGGCTTTTGTTGCTTGAGATACCGCGCCGTCGCCTCCCCGGACGTTAAGATCTCGTTCTCGTTCACATCAAGGCCCAGGCGGCGGAGTTTGGTGGCGTAGCGTCCCCGGTGGTTGGACGAGTTGTTGGTCAGGAATAGATACTTCATCTCCCGCTGTCGCAGTAACTGCAGGAAGCGCTGCGCACCCGGCAGCAGCCGCTCCCCCAGGAAAATCGTGCCGTCCATGTCCAGGAGAAAACAGCGAGCGTGCTTGAGTCTGGCGAAAGACCTGTCCATAGTGTTCATCGTTTGAGATAAGGCGTATAGGGTTGAACGGCGATGGGGTCGACGTTGAGCCAAGCGGCTAGCTCCAGGCTGGCGGAGGCGTATTTTCCATAGACCAGGGGGTAGTGGTGCTGGAAGTGTGAGTGCATCAGGGTCTGAACGAGCTCCGGCACTGTGACGGCCTCGCCGTTGACCCGCAGATCCGTCAGCCAGCCGCGACTGCCGACGTAGGGCGGCGCCTCGTCGTCGATGCGCCCGTCGAGCACCAGCATGCGGGTGAAATCCGGCGTGAAGCCCATGACGGTGACGGGTCCCGGCTTCAATACCAGGTTGTTGCGCAGGCCCATGGCCGGCCCCTCGTAGTCATCGAAGAGCCAGAGCGCGCCCATGCGGTTGCCGCCTTCACCGGCGAGGGTAGGGGGCGTCGGGCCGCAGTGCCAGAAGAGGATGCGCTCCGCCTGGGGATCCATGCCAGAGAGATCCATCAGCGTGACGACGTCGTCGCTCATGTAGTGCAGCGCCAGCATGCTGACCGCCGAGGGGACGTCGCCCTCGCAGGCCGTGATCTGCGCATCGGCGTTGAGCTGGCCTACGACGCTGCAGACAGCGAGATGGTACTCTTCCTGGAAGCGCGGCCAACAGCTGACCGCCAGCGCGTCCAGGTTCATCTCCTCGGCAACGGTTTGATAGGCGAGGTAGGTGCGCGCGGCGCGATCCAGCGCGTCTTCCTGCCCTGTCTCGAACTGGTCGGCGCCCGCGCGAATCTTGGCTTCGGCGGTGTTGACTCGGTCGTCGTCCTGTGCCCGCGCCCGGCGCAGCACCACGTCGAGCTCAATGGGCACGACGTCGATGCCTAGTCGTGCCCGCAGATTGCGCGGATCGACGATCAAATTGTCGAAGCCGGGAGCCACGCCGCCGATCAGCCCCACACGGGCGCCGCGCAGGTTGATCAAGGCCGTCAGCGCGCGCACCGTTGTCATCAGCCGTTCGTTGAAGAGCGGCTGGCCGGGCCGCCCGTAAAACCACTTCACCGGGCGCTCATAATCCAGCAGATAGGAGCCGACGATGCTGTTGTACATGTTGGTCGCGACGAAGCTGTTGAGTGGTAGCCCGCCCTCGTCGGTCGGTGGTCCCTCGGGCACGGCCCAGAGGCCCAGGTATGCGTCCAGGGTCGTAAATTCGTAAAGAAACGCCCCTGGCCCGAAGGAACTCGTTTGTAGAAGTATGAAGTCTGCGTCCCACGCCTCCAGTTCCCTGGCCGCGGCCTCTGCCTGCTCCTGCGTGTACATGCCCTGTTCGACGACGTGCAGGTCAAAGCCCAGCCGCTTCGCCAGGGCCTCTAGCGCCTCACCTCTGGCGGCGTACTGCGCGTCTTTGTCACCACGGAAGGGTGTACACATCAGACCGGCCAATCCAACCTTCAATTTACGTTTTTTTTCCATGCGATCTATCTCCAACTCTATGCGGTCTAAGGCTGATGAAAATATGCACTGCGCGCTGGCGCCGACCACCATTTTGCCGTCTCCTCGTCCAGCGCGCAGAGGGAGAGCGAGAAGCCGCCCATCTCCTGTGTGGTGAAGTAAGCGTTGACCACGCCGTCAGCCACGTGGAGTCCGCGTCGCTCCAGCGCGCGCACCACGCCCCGGTAGACGATGTGCAGCTCCATCATGGACGTCCCGCCAGAGCCGTTGACGAAGGCCCAGACGCTTTCGTCCTGGATCAGACCGTCCAGATCCTCGACCAGGCGTCCGACGATCCGCTCGGCGATCTCATCGGCGGGGAGATGGGGGCCGCTGTAGATACCGCTTTCGCCGTGCACGCCCGTGCCGATCTCGATCTGGCCCGGTGCCAGCGTCAACAGCGGTTCGCCGGTGGTGGGGTGCGTGCCGGAACGGACGGCGACGGCCAAGGTCGCGGTGCGCTCGTTGACACGCTTGATCAATTGCTCGACTTCGTCCAGTGAAGCCCCGGCCTCGGCCGCCGCCCCGCCGACTTTGAGCGCGAAGAGCAGCCCGCCCAGTCCTCGCCGCTCCTGATAGCGCTCGCGCGGTGCCGTCGCCACGTCGTCGGTCAACAGCACCATACGCGCCTGGAGACCCAGCTGTTCTGCCCGGTGCAGCGCCAGCCGGGCGTTGAGCACGTCACCGGTGTGATGAGAGACAAGCAGCACCACGCCCGCTCCACGGCCCGCTACCTCGATGGCCTGCGCGATGCGCACGCCCGACGCGCAGGTGAAGAGCGAGCCGTAGGCGTCGCTGTCGAGCAGACCTTCGCCGATAAAACCCGCCATGGAGGGGGTGTGTCCGCCGCCGTGCCCGATGGCAAGCCCGACCTTGCCGGCGGCCTTGGGATGCGCTCGCGCCAGCACGCCGGGGTGTTCTGTCTGCCGGAGATAGTGCGGATGCGCCAACGCCAATCCTTCTAGCTCTTCGTCAATCATGTGCGCGGGATCATTGCGTAGTTTGCCTGCTGGCGGCGGGGTGGGGGACGGGGGGGCTGCGCCAACGTTCCGGGGGTCAGCCCGTTCCCCCGCGATCAAGTCGCGGCAAGCCTCGATGAGGACGCAGATGGAGTGGGCGCCGGGGTCCTCGTGCCCGCGAGCGCGTTGGCCGATGAAGCGCGCCCGCCCGTGCGTCGCCACCATCTGCGCCGTATTGGCAGCGCCCTGGCGCGCTGCTTTCAGCGCTGCGTCGAAGGCTGCACACGGTTCCGTGTCGCTATGGGCCCGGAGCGCGTTCACGGCAGGCACGAATGCGTCCAGGAGCGTTTTATCTCCGACCTCCGCGTGACCTACGTTTTGCACCGCATCCACGCTCAGCTCAAAACAGCGCACGATGGTGGACATCTCGACTTCGGTTGCGCTGTCGAATGCTGTGCCCCCCTGCGCAATCAGCGCGGAGATCAGCGGACCGATGGCCCCGCCAGCGGATTCAGCGATGGTTGCCGCGGCGGCGTCGAAGAGCGCGCCCAGATCCGCGAAATCCTCGGTCAGCACGCGCTTTTCGGCGGCCTGGAATGCCCGCGCCATGGTGTTCCCGTGGTCACCGTCGCCGATGGCGCGATCTAAGGCGTTCAGGCGCTGCTCCTGGCGGGCAAAGCGCGCTCGCCACAGCGAGAATAGCGCGCGGGCCTTTTGCTGATCAAGCACCGGCGACCTCCTGACGCAGGAAGGCTGCGGCCCTGCGCGCATCGGCGTCCAGTGTCTCTGAGACGGCGCGCCAGACGAAGACGCTGTGTCCGACCTCGCCCTCGGGGCGCACGTACGCCTCGACGACGCGCCAGCCTTGGTAGTCGATGGCTTTGAGCGCGCGGCGCACGTCCCGCCAGGGGATGTGTCCGGTCCCCGGGCAACCCCGGTGATTGGCCGAGCAGTGAACGTGGCCCAGCTGCGGGCCCGCCGCTATGATGGCAGCGCCGATGTCGTCCTCTTCGATGTTCAAGTGGAAGGTGTCGAGGTGGAGTTTAACCGCCGGGCTGCCGATTTCCGCCAGCAGCGCCAGTCCTTGGGCGACGGTATTGAGCAGATAGCCTTCGAAGCGGTTGAGGACTTCCAGGCAGAGCGTCACGCCCATGTCCTCCGCGATCTTGCCAACTTCCTGCAGTGAGGCAATACACCGCCGTCGGCGGGCGGCGAGATCGTCCTCCGGGAAGACGCCCCAGGGCGCATAGGTGACGCCACCGAGGACAGGGCTGTCCAGCGCTGCGGCGATCTCCAGGCAGCGTCGTAGCTGCTCGATGCCTGCCGTCCGCACCCCCGCGTTCGGGTGGGTGATGTCGGTCTGGGGGCTGAGCCCCGTGCCACAGGTGGCTTGCAGCCCGTGATCAGCCAACGCGGATTTGAGGCGCGCCACGTCCAGCGCCTCTGGCGCTAGCAATGGCAGCTCCGCGCCGTCGTATCCGGCCTCGGCGGCCCGTCCGATGAGCGGTAACAGATCGTCGTCCCAGGCGGTCTGCCAGTAAGATAGGTGAATGCCTATGGGGCCCATGGATTGTATGCCTCCTCGGGAGAAACTGCGTGAAAAAGCCTCTGCTCCCCGGTCCACGTGGGAAGCAGAGGCAAAAACTGATCTAGAATCCGAAGAGCCGTGCCAGGCCGCCGACGACGATGGCGATGACGGAAAAGTCATTGCCGCCGAAGGCGTTGATGAAGCCCGCGGCAGTGTTCTGGACGAAGAAGAGGGAGAGTGCCTGGAAGACGATGAGCAGGACGCCGCCCACGATGGAAGCCACGACGGTGCCCCGGATGCCGCCGGTCTCGTTGGCCAGGATGGCAGCGGGCCCCACGTCGAAGAAGGCCGCGACCACCAGGGGCAGCAGGACGTAGGGGAAGCCCGCGAGGCCGAAGATGACCAGGGTGACCAACGAGGCCGCCATGGCGATGGGGAAGCCGATGGCCAGCGCGTTGGGTGCGTAGGGGAAGATCATGGGGCAGTCCAGGGCGGGAATGGCGTCCGGGACGATCTTTTTAGCGATGCCGTTGAAGGCCGGGACGATCTCACCCAGCGTCATGCGGACGCCGGTAAGCAGCACGATCAGGCCCGCACCGAAGCTGATGGCCTGATAGATCATCCAGAGAATCCAGACGATGATGGAGCCGCCTGCGAACTGTCCGGCCGCCCAGTCTGGTCCAGCCAGGATGCCCATCACGATATAGACAAGCAGCATGATGATCGACGTTGAGATGAGCATTTCCTTGATGAAGGCCCACCGCTTGGGGATCTCCAGATCCTCGGTGGATTTGGACGGATCGCCTACCGCTTTGCCAATCCATGCGCCGATGATGGCGAGGACGGTGGTGGTGTGCCCGATGGAGAATTCCCGTGATCCGGTCAATTTCTTAACATAGGGCATAATGAGCGCCGGCAGAATCGTAGAGATGACGCCCATGATGATGCTGCCCAGGATGACCAATGGGACGCCGGTGATCTTGCCGCCGTCAGCGAGTGACGCGGTGACCATGAAAGCGTTCCAGAAGAGAATGTGCCCAGTCAGGAAGACGTACTTCAGTGGGGTGATGCGGGCCAGTAGGACGTTGACCAGGAACCCAAAGACCAACACCAGCACGATCTGCACGCCGTACTCACCGAGGAACTGGGTGAAGTCCACCGTGGCCTGACCCTCGAGCGCATAGACCTGTCCGAACATCGTCGAGATTGGAGAGATGGTGCCCACCAGCAGGTCGACGGCGGTGAAGAGAATGATGACGCCAGCCATGGTCTTGATCGTGCCTTCGACGACCTCGTCAAACTCCTTCCCCTGGATGAGAAGACCGATGAGCGCTACGATACCGAGCATGAATGTTGGCAGAAGTCGGGGAACTATCGCGAAAATAATACTAATATCCATGAAGATCCTCCTAAGATATGGTTGACTCGACCGAAAAAAGGTCCTAAAAATCGGATTTTTGGTAAGACACTCCCTTGTCACGATTGCCAATTTATCTCAATAACACCTCCTTTACCGTTTTCAAAGGATAGATCGCACGTCACCTGGCCGTTTTCCGCTGTCCAAGCTACTTTTGATTGCTGGGGCCAGAGCTGACGAATGCTCTCGACGTGCCGGGTCGTGTTTAATTTGAGCCATGCGTTGACGTGGCCGGGCAGGTAGTTGGCGATGATCAGCATGTCCCGGTCATTGCCGCGCAACAGATGCGGATCGAGTTTCCGTTCTCGCCCGGAATTGTCCAGGCGCACCTCCGGCGTGATCCGCAGTCGACCCAGGACGCTCTCCAGCACGGGGCGCAGCAGCGGGCGTTCCGTCTCGACGTAGCCCACGTCGGCCTGCGTGGCGAGGTAAAGGCCATGCCCGGCGCCATAGGACGCCAGCGTCACCGCCGGCTGTCCGTCGGGGAAGGCGCCCAGTACCTCTGTTTCCGCCGCCGGCTGCACCAGATCCCGTTTCATCTGACCGGCGTAGGTCTGTCCGCCGAACGTGATGGGATCGTCGGCCCGGTCATCCGCCGTCATCCCGCGTAGGCCGAAGGCGTTCTGCAACGGCGCGACGGGCAGCGGATGGTGGTACCAGCCCCGCCGGTCCAGTGTGGCGCAGCGGGCAAAGCCGACGAGCAGTCCGCCGCCCTCGACGTAAGCGCGCAGGGCCTCCGCTGCCTCGGCGCTTAGCAGTGCCATCAGCGGTAGCGCGACGACGCGGTAGCCCTCGGCGATGCCGTCCAGCAGCTGTCCCGGCGTGACGAAATCGACGCGGTAGCCCAGCTCCCAGAAGGCACGGTAGGCGCCGCGCTGCGCCTGAAAGAGCGGACGCTCCTGGTCGAGGCCGCGGAAGAAGATGGCGTTGGGTTTGGAATCGAGGATAGCGACTTCGCCGTGCGGCACGTGCGCGTCGAGCAGGAAGTCGGCGTGCGCTTGCAGAAAGTGACCGAGCTCGGCAGCGGCGTCGTAGCGCGGCGTCGGTGCCCCGTCCAGATCGACGAGGGCGCCCCACCGGATGGGCTGGTAGTCCCACTCACGCCAGGGCATGAAGATGCCCAGTTTGACGTCATGCCCCAGTGCCTCCAGACCGTTCTGCGCGATGTCGTTGGGTCCGGTGTTGTGGTCGGGGCCCAGCACCCAGCCGTTGATGGGCCCACTCTCCATCTCGTGTAGCCAGAAGTCGGAGCCCGCCGACCGGCTGACGCTGCGCCCGTGGTCGAGGAAGATGGAGTTGTGCTCGTAGCGTGTATTGAGCTTGTCCCCGCTGCCCGGATAGAGGTCGTAGCCAATGTGATCGACGCGCTGCGCGATTTTCCATTGATCCAGGCCCATGAAGGTGCCAAAGCGGTCGTGGCTTTTGAAGTTGAAGGTGTTGACGGACGTCGGATGGTCGGGATCGATGCTGCGAATTAGCTCATGCTGCCAGCCGGCGAAATCGGCGAAGGCGTCCTGCCAGAAGAGGCGCCAGTCGATCCAGCGGGTGACGCCGGACCAGGCGTAGGGCAGCGCCTCGGGCGGCTCGATCTCGTTCCAGGTGTTGTACCAGAACGCCGTTGTGCTCCACGTCCAGGCGTGGGTTAACGCTTCCAGGGTCTCGTATTTGGCCTGTACCCATTGACGGAAGCGGGCTTTGCAGTGCTCGCAGTAGCAGTAGAGGCCCAGTTCATCCCGGCCCCGCGCGGGCATGAAGGGAAAGCCCATCTCGTTAGAGATCTGCCAGCCGAAGTGATTGGGCTGGGTCACCGCGAACTTAGCCAGCGCAGCGGTGTACCGGCGCGCCTCTGTCAGGAAGCCCGGATGGTGGATACAGGCCCAGTGATACGAAGCTGCCAGCGGGTAGCGTTCGCCTCGGCTGGAAAGCAAGCGGATATCGGGATACTTTTGTGCAAGCCAGAGGGGTGGGCAGGCAGTGCCGTTGCTCAATAGCACGCGGATGCCGTAATCGGCGGCGGCGTGATAGAAGCGCTTCAGTATTTCCAATCGAAGGTGGCCCTCCTGCGGCTCGATGCGGTCCCAGGAGCCGTGCACGTCGCCGATGCGGACCAGATTCATGCCCGCCGCCTGCATCTTGCGCAGATCTGGCGCCCATTCCTGCTCAGGATAGATCAGTGGGGAGTAGGACGCGCCGTAGGGATAGGTTCGACCTTTGGTCATCAACGACCTCACGCCTCGTCAGTGAGCAAGGATTTAATCACGGGCAAGCCCTGCTCTTCGACCTCGGCTTCGCTCATGAAGTTGTTGATGACGATAACGGGCTGCTCGATGCCCTCGAAGGTGTCAACCAACTCTTTTGAGGTGAAGACCGCGTCGAAGTCCTGGCCTGGGGCCGTGGTGGCGTCGGCGCAGAAGGTTTTGGCTTTCAGCCCATGCTTTTTGAGCACGCTATCCACCTTCATGCGCAGCACCATACTCGATCCCAACCCGAACCCACAGACAATCATGATTTTGGGTTTTGCCATCGGAACCTCCTAAGCGTTCTCGATCAATGATATGATGTCATCTACAGACACAGCTCTGGTGAGTTGTTCTCGCCGCGTTGGATGGTCCAGGAACAGGGCGAGCTCTTGTAGCATGCCCAGGTGCTTTTCCTTGTCGACGGCTCCAAAGGCGATGACCAACGAGACCGGATCTTTATCCTCAGAGCCGAAGTCAACCGGCGGATCAAGCGTGATCAGGCTCATGCCGATATCCGTCACGCCGTCCTCAGGACGCGCGTGGGCCAGCGCCAGGCCCGGCGCCAGCACCATGTAAGGTCCCATCTCGTGGACTGCGGCGATCATGGCATCGACGTAGCGCGGCTCGCACGTTCCCGCTTTCACCAGTAGGCCACCAGCTGTGCGTACGGCCTCTTCCCAGTCGTCCACGGCAACGCGGACGCGGATGCGATCCGGCGTCAAATACTCAGTCAACATGGGATACCTCGTTGAGAATCTGTTGTGCCGTCCACGCATCGGTGATCAGGACGTTGAAGAGTTTGCCACGCAGAGCGACCAGAAGCACCGGGACTTTTTCTGGGCCGCCAGCCATGACCACGCTGAGGGGGATGCGCGCAACATCGGCCAGGTTCAAGCCGATGACGCGGTCACTGACCGAATTGGGCACCGGTTGTCCCTGAGCGTCAAAATAGTGTCCCAGCATATCGCCCACGGCACCGCGTTCGCGTAGGAATTGCAAATCCTCTTGCGTCAGATGGTCATGGATGTGCAGGATAGCGGTCTCATCGACGGGACCGACGCTCTGAATGAGGATGTCGCTGTTGCGAGCGCGTTCCAGGGCTTGGGCAACCGCCGGCTCCTGTACGATGGACCTATGTGCCGCGCTATTGGACGCCAGCATCGGTGCGTAGAAATATTCCGGGCGCCCGCCTGCCAGCTCGGCCATCTTCGATGTGACATTGTAGGCAGCAAATCGACCGGAGTGAGCAGCTGCACCGCCAACGACTTCGCCAAACGTACAGTCGATGGGTTTCTGCGGGGCAAAGTAATCTGGAAGATGTGAGATCGTCCGCCCCATGCCCAAGCCTACCCGCATACCGTCTTTGAGGTGGGCCGTCAGCCAGTCAGCCGTGTTGCGCGCCAGAACAGCGTAGCGCACGTCAATTTCATCGGGTCCTACGGCCAAGGTCACGACGGCGTCATGCAGGTGGAACCGTTGCCGCAGGGCGCTCTCCAACTTGATGTTTCCGACGTCGGAGGTGTCAATGTGGAACTCCACCACGCCGCGTTCCCGCGCGCGTTGAAGCAGGCGGTTGATGGTCACCCGAGATAGTCCCAGTCGCTCCCCAATTTCCTTCTGGGTCAACTCTTCTTTGTAGTACATCCAGGCCGCTCGAACCAGAACCTGCTGCTCGTCTTTATAGTTCACTTGAGCACCATGAGGATACCTGTTACAGATGTACGCATACTTAACTAATGTTCATTATGAAGGGGTGAGTTGATCGGAGATACTGTAGAATGTTATATGTGAACCATGACATTTGACGTGAGCAGGGATTTCGGGTTCTTATGGACTTCGCAGGATCAGACCGAAAACTTAACCACGGATTTCACAGATTTACACAGAAAATGAAAAATCAGTGAAAATCCGTGCCATCTGTGGTAAAAATTTAAGATCGTTTTTGGTCCACCCGGCGAAATCCCAGAGACCCGGATTTCGAAGCGAGTCCGCTCGCGCCTAAGCCATCCTGGAACCGCTTCGTTTGCCCGGAGGACATCTCTCTTGTCACTAGCCAGTCCGAAGATACAATTTTCTTTAAATGGACAATCGGAGGTTTTCATGATCGTCGTTGGTCTCATGTCCGGCACTTCGGCCGACGGGGTGGACGCGGTCGTCGTCCGTCTCACCGGTGCGCCGCCCGCGTTGGATTGGGAGGTGCTTCACCACACGCATACGCCCTTTTCGGCTGATCTGCGGCAGCGTGTTTTTGCAGCGTTCCGCCCGGAGTCGAGCTCCGTAGACGAGCTCTGTCGGCTCAACTTCGCGCTGGGTCGCGCTTTCGCTGATACTGCGCTTCGAACCATTGACGCTGCCGGGCTGACCCCTGAGCAGGTCGCGCTGATCGGCAGCCACGGGCAGACACTCTGGCATGAGCCGGAGGGGCCGGATGCTTCGACCTTGCAGCTGGGCGAACCGGCGGTCATCGCCGAGCGCACTGGGATACCGGTCGTGAGCAACTTCCGCACTCGTGACGTGGCGGCGGGCGGGCAGGGCGCGCCGCTGGTCGCCTACGTCGACGCGCTGCTGCTCACCCATCCAGAGCGCGTGCGCGCCGCGCAGAACGTCGGCGGGATTGCCAACGTCACCTATCTGCCGCCCGTCGGCGTCGACGAAGAGGCGTTCGCCTTCGACACCGGGCCAGGCAACATGCTTATCGACGACGCCGCGCGGCGCGCCACCGGCGGCGCCTGGGTGTATGATCGCGACGGCGCGCTCGCCGCACGAGGGACGGTCGACTCGGAGTTGTTGGAAACGCTGCTCGACGACGCTTATCTGCAGCAGGCGCCGCCCAAGACGACGGGCCGGGAGCGCTACGGCGTGCAGGTCGGCGGGCGGATCTGGGTGCAGGCCCGCGAGCGGGGACTGGTGCCCGAGGACGTCGTGGCGACGCTGACGGCCTTCACCGCCGCGTCCATCGCTCGCGCCTACTGCGACTTCCTGCCGCGCTTTCCCGACGAGGTCGTCGTCAGCGGGGGCGGGGCGCGCAATTCCACGCTGATGGCGATGCTGCGTCGGCGCCTGGCCCCCGCTGCCGTCGTCCCATCCGACGAGATTGGCATCGCCGTTGAGGCCAAGGAGGCGCTGGCCTTTGCCGTGCTGGCCTACGAGACCTGGCACCGGCGCCCCGGCAACCTGCCCGCTGCCACGGGCGCGCGTCATCCCGTGATCCTGGGCGCCATCACGCCCGCGGGAACGGGAGCGCTACCCGCATCCGCCGCGTCACCCGATGGCAAGACCACCGAGGCGCGCAACCCGGCGACGCGCGACATCGACGTCGTCTCGACGCTGGAGATGGTGCGGCTGATAAACGCCGAGGATCGGCGTGTGCCGGAGGCCGTGGGCACGCAACTGCCGCAGATCGCCGAGGCCATTGATGCCATTGCAGCGCGCATGGCGCAGGGCGGGCGGCTTGTCTACGTGGGCGCCGGGACGTCAGGCCGCCTGGGCATCCTGGACGCCAGCGAGTGCCCGCCGACGTTTAACGCTGATCCGGGGCAGGTCGTCGGGCTGATTGCGGGCGGGCGGGAGGCGGTCACCGCCGCCATCGAGGGTGCTGAGGACGATCCGGCGGCGGGCGCGCGGGACGTGGCCCGGCTGGACGTGGGGCCGCTGGACAGCGTGGTGGGCATCGCGTCCAGCGGGAGCACGCCCTACGTGCTGGGCGCGGTACGAGAAGCGCGTAGGCGTGGCGCGTTCACCGTCGGCTTGACGTGTAACCGCAATACGCCGCTGCACGCGGCGGTAGAGCTGACCATTGCGCCCGTCGTCGGCCCGGAGGTCGTCACCGGCTCGACGCGCATGAAGGCCGGCACGGCGCAGAAATTGGTGCTCAACATGCTCTCCACCGGCGTGATGATCCGGCTGGGCAAGACCTTTGGTAATCTCATGGTGGACGTGCAGTCTACGAACCAGAAACTGCGGGCGCGGGCGCGGCGCATCCTGCGGCAGGCCGGAGAGAGGGTGGGACGGGAGGTCAGCGAAGCTGAGGCCGAGCGGGCGCTGGCGGCCTGCGACGGCGAGGTCAAGACGGCGATTCTGACGCTGCTGGCGGACGTCTCGCCCGACGAGGCGCGGCGGCGCCTGGCGGAAGCGGACGGCGTGATTCGGGAGGCAATGCGCTCGTAGTCAGGCACGTAGCGCAGCGGAGTGCCGTTGAGACGTTGAGACGCGACTCCGCTGGGGCTGCGTCGCGAACTACGAGCGGGAGGTGCTGGATGAAAGGTGACTTTGTTATCGGCGTGGACGGCGGCGGGACGAAGACGCGCGCGCTGATTGGGGACCTTAGCGGGCGGGTGCTGGGGCGCGGTGAGGCGGGGCCGTCCAACGTGCAGGCCGTGGGCGTCGCGGCGACCTACGCCGCGCTGGACGCGGCGGTCGCGGCGGCGCTGGACGACGCCAGTGTGCGAGGCGCTCCGCAGGCGCTCTGCCTGGGCATGGCGGGCGCCGGGCGCGCCGCCGACCGCGCCGTCATCGAGCGTTGGGCAGCGGCGCGCTTTCCTGAGGCGGCGGTGCGTGTCGTGCATGATGGACAGCTGGTGCTGGTGGCGGGGACGCCGGAAGGGTGGGGCGTGGCGGTGATCAGCGGCACCGGCTCGCTGGTCTATGGCTCTGATCCAACAGGCGCGGAGGCGCGGGCCGGCGGGTGGGGCTATCTGCTGGGCGACGAGGGCAGCGGCTACGCACTGGGGCGTGCTGCGCTGCGCGCCGTCACCCGGGCCGCCGACGGGCGCGGTCGTTCGACCTCACTGACTGACGCCGTGCTGGCGCACTGGTCGCTGGAAGCGCCGGAGGCGCTGATCGCGCACGTCTACGGCGGCGGGGTGGAGCGTGAGGATGTCACCGCGTTAGCGCCGTTGGTGCTGGAGGTTGCTCAGGATGACGCCGTGGCGCGCGCGATCCTCGAAGACGCAGGGCGCGAGTTGGCGTTGGCGGCGCAGGCCGTGATCGACCGGCTGGCGTTGCCCGCGCCGGTGCCCTGTGCCCTGGCTGGTGGCGTGCTGCTGCACAGCGAGATCGTGCGGGCTTCTCTCAAGACGATCTTGGACGCGGCGGGCGTCGCTGCTCGACCCGTGACCCGCGTGTCTGAGCCGGTGGAAGGCGCCATCAAACTGGCTTTAGAAGCCACGGTCTAATCTGCCAGAAAAATGTGCTAGATATCGTCGTTTTGATCATCTGTGCATTTGCGTATGTTCGCTTTTGAGAGAAAATGGGTGCGAAAACGTAACGCCGTTCATAAGTGATCGTAAACGTTCACTGACTTGAGCATGGTTCATCCCCGAGTGTGCAGAGGAGGTGTTCGATGGGTGAGGCTTTTCGTTTGATCGAACCGCAGTTTGTTCCCCCGCTTGATCCCGGTTTCCGACCGGCGTCTCTGGCGAACCGCGCCTTCCGGCAGGAGGTGGCGGCCTCGGGCGAGGGCGTGCCGCTGGTCATCGGGCTGGAGCGGCAGAACGGGCTGCTCTCTCGCTACGAGACCGAGGTATTCCCCGAGGGCCATCCGCGAGCCGAGGCGAATCTGAGGTACGCGGAGCGGATCGTGAAGTTCCTGCTCTGGCAGCGGGGCGGCTGGCGCGTTTACGTGGGTGGGCCGCCGTCTGTGGGCGCCTACGTGGGCGAGTGTTACAGTCCCCAAGGCAGCCGGGCCTTCGACTTCGAGTTCATGGGGCGCATCTACGAGCGGACCTTCGAGGTGGTCCCCTGTGCGGCGTCTGAAGTGCCGCCGACGAACGAGGTGGGCGAGTCCATCGGCGGACATCTGGAGGGCTGCCGCATCGGCTTCGATTTGGGTGCCTCGGACCGCAAAGCGTCGGCGGTCATCGACGGCAAGCCGGTCTACAGCGAGGAGGTGGTCTGGGAGCCGCGGGCGCACAGCGATCCGACCTATCACTACAACGAGGTCAGGGCGGCGTTGGAGAGCGCTGCTTCCAAAATGCCGCGCGTGGACGCCATTGGCGGCAGTTCAGCGGGCGTCTACATCGACAACTGGCCCATGGTGGCCTCGCTCTTCCGGGGGATTCCTGAGGCGCGCTACGACGAGGTCAGGAGCATGTTCGTGCGCCTGGGCGAGGCGTTCGGCGTGCCCATCGTCGTCGTTAACGACGGCGACGTGACGGCGCTGGCGGGCGCCATGTCGCTGGAGGATACCGGCGTGCTGGGCATTGCTATGGGCTCCAGCGAGGCGGGCGGCTACGTCGATCTACAGGGCAATATCACCGGCTGGCTCAACGAGCTGGCCTTCACGCCGGTGGATTATCAGCCCGATGCGCCGGTGGAGGTCGACTGGTCCGGTGACGCGGGTATCGGTTCGCTCTACTTCTCGCAGCAGTGCGTCTTTCGCCTGGCGCCCAAGGTGGGGATCGAGGTGCCCCAGGACGTGCCCAAGGCGGAGAAGCTCAAGGCGGTGCAGGCCTATCTTGAGGACGGGCACGAAGGTGCACGTCAGATCTGGGAGACCATGGGCATCTACCTGGGCTACGCCGTGGCGCACTACGCCGACTTCTATGAGATCAAGCACGTGCTGATTCTGGGGCGTTGCACGTCCGGCAAGGGCGGTGAGTTGATCCTGGAGGGCGCACAGCAGGTGCTGGAGGGCGAGTTCCCGGCGCTGGCCGAACAGATCCACATGCAGTTGCCTGATGAGAAAAGTCGCCGTGTGGGGCAAGCCATCGCCGCGGCGAGTTTGCCGGAGTTATCTGAGGAGGAGGGCTGAGATGGAGTTCCACAAAGAGAGCGCGGAGGTCTTTGTCCCGGATGGGACGGCGGTGGAGGCAGCGCTGGCACGGACGACGCATCTGGGCGTCGGCGCGCATCAGGACGACCTGGAGATTCTGGCCGTCGATGGGATCATGCGGTGTTTCCAGCGCACGGATCGTTGGTTCACGGGCGTAGTGATGACCAACGGCAGCGGCTCGCCGCGCGACGACATCTACGCCGCCTATACCGACGAGGAGATGATGGTGGTGCGCCGCAAGGAGCAGAAGAAGGCGGCCATGGTCGGGGAGTACGGCGCGCAGGTGCAGCTGGACTATCCAAGTTCCGCTGTGAAGGACCCGTCGAACCCGGCGCCGACCGAGGATCTGGTGGCACTTTTCGAGACGGCACAGCCCGAGGTGGTCTACACTCACAATTTGGCCGATAAGCATAACACCCACGTCGGCACGGCGGTGCGCGTCATCGAGGCGCTGCGGCGCTTGCCGGCGGATTGCCGACCAGCGCGGGTCTACGGCTGTGAGATCTGGCGTTCGCTGGATTGGATGCTGGACGACGAGAAGGTCATCTTCGACGTCTCGGCGCACGATAACATCCAGGCGGCGCTGGTGAGCATCTTCGATTCGCAGGTCGCCGGTGGGAAGCGCTACGATCTGGCCACCATGGGCCGGCGGCGCGCCAACGCCACTTACTACGCCTCGCACGAGACCGACGTCGCCACGCACACCCTCTACGCCATGGACTTGACGCCGCTGGTTGAGGATCCGGGCCTGGATGTGCAGGCGTACGTCGTCGGGTTTCTCGAGCGGTTGGCGGACGACGTGGCGGCGCGGATAGCGCGTTATCGGTCAGCGGATTAAACGGATTGAACAGATTTGACCTTCCGGGAAGGTGAGGCAAGCAACCAGCAGGAGGAGCAGTTCATGCGTGTTTTAGTCGGCGGTATCGGGCACGAATCGAACACGTTTACGCCCTTCAAGATGGAGTTGGCGGACTTCCGTCCCAAGTACGGGGCGGAGACCATCACGCCGCCGCTGCGTCACGGCGCCTTTGCGGGCATCGTGGAGACACTACGGGAGGCGGGGCACACGCTAGTGCCCTCGGTGACGGGGCACGCCATGCCCGGCGGTGTGGTGAAGCAGGAGGTCTTCGAGCACCTGAAGGACGCGCTGCTGGACGCGGCACACGACATCGATGCAGCGTGCATCTTTCTGCACGGCGCCATGCGCGCCGAGAACGAGGACTACTGCGACACTGTCGTCGTCCGCGAACTGCGGGCGCGGCTGGGACCCGACGTGCCTATCACCGTGGCGCTGGATATGCACGGCAACGTCACCCGCGAGATGGTCGAGGCTGCCGACGCGCTGGTCGCCTATCACCGCGCGCCGCACACCGACGCCTACGCGACCGGCGTCAAGGCGGCGAAGATGCTGCTGCAGATCGTAGATGGCGAGATCGCGCCGACCATGGGCTTTGCCCGCATCCCCTTCCTACTGCCCGGCGAGATGGCACAGACGGCGCGCGATCCTATGAAGGCGATGATGGAGCGGGCCGAAGCGCTGGAGGAACGCCCGGAGATCGTCTCCACGACCATCGCTAACTCCCACTGCTGGGCCGATATCCCCAACACCGGCGTCTCCTTCGTGGTGATCACCGACGGCGACGCGGCGCTGGCTCAGGCCGAGGCCAACCGACTTGCTGAGGCGTTCTGGTCGTGCCGGGAGGCGTTCGGCGTCAGCGCCGAGGCCTATCCCATGGCTGAGGCCGTGGACGCCGCGCTGGACGCTCCCGAATCCACCGTCTTTCTCTCCGACTCCGGCGACAATCCCGGCGCGGGCGGTACCACCGACGTGCCCGAGCTGCTGCGGGTCATGCTGGAGAAGAACGTCACCAACGCTGTGGTCGCCGGTCTTTGGGATACCGAGGCGGTGGACGCCTGCGTGCGCACCGGCGTGGGGCGCAAGGTAGCCCTCACCATCGGCGGGAAGTTGGACACGGTCCACGGCACGCCGCTGCCCGTCAAAGGGGCCGTGCGGTTGATCTCCGACGGCGTCTATTATGTCGAGGGTGTCCGCAAGCCGCACCGGCGCGTCGAGCGCGGTGTCATGGTCGTGCTGACCGTGGCGGGCATCGACGTGGTGCTGACAGCGGAGCGCGCCAGCTTCCACGAGCCCGCGCAACTGCGCGCGTTGGGCATCGAGCCGCTGGCCTACGAGATCGTCGTGCTCAAGCGCGGCTACCTGACGGCGCCTTTCGAGGCCATCAGCCCGAGATCGATCCTGGCCTTCACGCCGGGCGCGACGAATTGTGTATTGCCGGAGTTGGACTTTGTGCGGGTGAAGCGGCCCATGTATCCGCTGGATCAGGACGCGACTTGGGTGCCCGGGATGTCAACGGATTCTCGCTGTACGAGTGGAGAACCCCCGGCCTTGCAAATACGCGCAAATCCGGGATTTCGAAGCGAGTTTGCTGGTGAAAATGCCCTCTGCACCGTAGAAACTGCGTAGGCGAAAGCAAGGTAAACGAAGCTGGGGTTGATGCGGGAGGGAAACATGATGGGAAGCCGCCTATGGCGTTTGAGCCACCCTGGAACTGCTTCGTTTGCCCAATCCCCACTGAATTGTCACCCTGAGCGTAGTCGAAGGGTCTCTGTCCCACCGTTGAGATTCCTCGGCCCTTCGGCCAGGTTCAGGACAGGCTTCCGGGCAAAAATGGCTCTTCGCTCGGAAACTTGCCCCAAACGCAGTGGGGATGACACCTCCCCACCACCCTGCGAAATCCAAAAGAGCCGTTCCTCAAGAACGATATTTCTCACTACATTCGAACCGAAGGAGTTCTGGTTGGGAACCCGTTCAATCGCGTAGAAACTCCTCGGCCTTGAAATGCCAGCGACTTGAGAAAGTGCGGCTGAAGATTTCGCGGACGGCTGGCTCAGATTCATGAACCAGTTTGTATTGAAATGTAGTTGTGGGGCTCTGGGATTTCGCCGGGTGGCCCAAAAACGATCTTAAATATTTACCACAGATGGCACGGATTTTCACTGATTTTTCATTTTCTGTGTGAATCTGTGAAATCTGTGGTTAAACTTTCAGTCTGATCATGCGAAGTCCAAAAGAGCCGTAGTTGTTAGTAGGCGCTTCAGCGTCGTGCTGTTCTATCAAGTTTTGTCCTCGCGGACTTGGAATTGGAGGGTCTGATGCTCAGCTCGTGGAGCAGCAGAACGGCGACGTTGATGAGTAGCAGAAACGGCCCGATGATCTCCAGGCTGATGGCTTCGGCCAGCAGGGCGCCCAGGCCCGGCAAGA
>CAYVKR010000002.1:0-40732 GCA_964452025.1 uncultured Anaerolineales bacterium | reverse complement strand
CTAAGAATCTCTGTGACCTCTGCGTGCTCTGCGGTTAGATTGACCTTTTTTCAGTGGAGACACCGGTGCGAGCGCACACCATCCTCGTACGAAAATGCCGGTTTTTGGAGCGCCAGCATCCTGCTGGCAGCGTCATGCCGACAAGCTGTCGGCACTCCAGCAACCAGGTATGCTTGAGTATTCGCCATTCGCTATTTTCGAAGGAGCCAACTTTGTATCTTCAACCCCCACTGCCCTTGTTTGCTCGTCACGTAGGCATGATGTTGTCGGGCAAACTCTCGATCCAGCGTCGAGAGCGGCGCCACGTGCCCGTTGTCCAGCACCGGCGGGTCGATGGCGCGGACTTTAGGCAGCGCCACCAGATCGGCGTCGGCGACGTCCACGCGCACAAAATCGACGTCGCGCCGCAGCAGTGTGAGCCAGCGCTGGATCTCGGCGTTCTCACTGGCGCGGAGTCGCGCCATTATCGGCTCGTCGGTGCCGTCGAAGTCTGCCGTGGTAAGCAGACCGCTCTCCAGCGCGGCGCGCAGGGCGCGGGCCATGATGGCGTACCAGCCCACCTCTTGCACGGAGCACCAGACGGCGTCGTCCAATACCATGAAGCGCTCCCCCAGCCAGCGGGCGACCTCTTGATCCGCGGCGACGATGCGCTGCTCATGCACGGTCAGCTGATGTAGCGCGGTATCAATCTCGTCGTGCGGCAGATAGCCCATGCTCAACCCGTCGCGCAGGAAATAGTCCAGCCGGTCGGCGCAGAGCGCGGGGAGCGGCTGCTCCAGCAAAGCGTAGTTCTCCGCATCAGAGACCCGCTGCCAGTTCAGCCCGTGCGCGTGCAGAATTTTGGGCAGATCAGAAGTCCGGATGAAGGCTTCACGCTGCTTTTCGTGATAGGTGTGTGCGTGGTTGGGAAAGACGAAATCGATGACGTGGGAGAACGCCGTATGCGGCACGTCGTGGATCAAGCCGGCGGCCTGCTCCTCGATCTCTGCACCCAGGCGGCGCAGCAGCGCCATGACACCCAACGAGTGATCGAGGCGCGTCGTGTTGCGCTCTGGCTTGATGAAGGCGGTCACGCCGCCCTGGTAGATCCCCGCCAATCGCTGCACTGCCTGCGACTGATATAGGTCAAGCAGCAGAGGATGCTCAAGCGTCAGATCGCCGTAGACTGGATCGTGAAGTTGCATTATCGGCTCATACGGCATGAGTCACGAGTCAAGAGTCATGCCGTATGCTTTCTGACTCATGACTTGTGAGACTCACTCGCCCTCGACTAGTTGGACGTATTCTTCTTTGACCAGCGCCTCGTGCGGCACGTCCAGCAGCTCCAGCAGCTCGCCGATCAGTTGGGCCTTGTGCTCCGCGTCCTGGCGTGACCAGGTGCGGCTCTTGATCTCGAAATAGGCGTACGGTTCGCCTTTCTCTTGCTTTGTCAGCTGATCCAGGTTGATGGCGAACTCCGTGTTGCCGTAGCGGATGTGATAGCGCTCACGGTGCTTTTTGACCTTGATGACGGTCTCTGGATCGAAGTACTCGCGGTAGAAGCGCAAGCTGCGCGTGGCCGGCGCGTCGAAGCGGGAACGCGAGAGCAGCACCGAGTTCTCATACTCACGTTCCTTGCGCTGCGTCGTCAGCGTCAGCCGATAGATGGCGTCGATGATCTCACCGTCTTCGTCCAGAACCTCGTCCTCACGGTAGCGCAGCACGCTGCACCACCGGTCGTCGAAGAGGAAATAGGTGTCGTACTGGTCGCGCTTGGATCCACTTTGAATGACAATCTCCAGCGTGCTCATGACGCGCGCCCTGAGCTCGTCCAGATCATGTTCGTGCACCTTGACCTGGACCTCGAAGGTCTTCTCCTGGTCGACGCCGCCGATGGCGAGCAGCTTGCTCAACACGCTCTTCTCGCGCTCAACCAGGAAGATATCGATCTCCCGGGCCATCTCGTTGGCCTCGTCCCGCAGTTCAACAGGATCCAGCGAAAGAAGCTGGTAATCGCGCATCAGCCATCGCCCGTTGACCATGGAGTGCTGTACGTCCTCGGCGTGGACGGTGTAGACCAGGCGCGAGTAGACGTTGTTCGGATCGCGATGGTACGTCGGCGCGTGCCGCACCCGATCCATCCGCACGACGATCAGATCGGCGCGCTTGCCCTGTTCCAGGGAGCCGGTGACGTCGTCGATGTGGAGCGCGCGGGCGCCCATAATCGTTGCCATCTCTAGCGTCTTCCGCGCAGGAATGGCGGTGGGGTCCATGGTGGCGACCTTGCCCAGGAAACTGGTCAGCCGCATCTCCTCAAACATATCCAGGTCGTTGTTGCTGGCGGGGCCGTCCGTGCCGATGCCCACGTTGAGCCCTTTTTCCAACATCTGGTGGACGGGCGCGATGCCGCTGGCGAGCTTGAGGTTGCTGGATGGGTTGTGGACCACGCCGACGTTGTAGTGCGTCAGCGTGGTGATCTCACCCGCATCCAGGTGAACACAGTGCGCGGCCGAGGTTTTTGCCTCGAAGATGCCCTGCTTCTTGAGCCAAGGGACCGGGGGCATGCCGTATTCCTTGCGGTGATCCTCGACCTCTTGTGCGGTCTCCGCGATGTGGATGTGCAGCGGCACGTCGAACTCCTGGGCCAGGCTCACGGCCTCGTGTAGCAGGTGCGGCGTGACGGTGTAGGGGGCATGGGGCGCCACCGCCGGGATCACCAGCGGGTGTCCGTTCCAACGCAGGATGAAGTCGCGCGTCTGCGTCAGGGCGTCTTCGTAGGTGGGCGCATCGGGCGCAGGGAACTTGAGGATGCTCTGGGAGCATACGGCCCGCAATCCCGCCTGGGCGGCAGCGTCAGCGACGGCTTCCTCGAAGTAATACATGTCGAGAAAGGTCGTCGTGCCGGAGCGGATCATTTCGGCGGCGGCCAACTGCGTGCCCAGCCAACAGAATTTGGGATCGACAAAGTCGTTCTCCACGGGCATCATGTAGCCCATCAGCCAGACGTCCAGCCGGAGATCGTCTGCCAGACCGCGCAGCAGCGCCATGGGCGCGTGACCGTGCGCGTTGACGAGGCCGGGCATGACGACGGCGTCGCCGGCGTCGACACGCTCCTCGGCCTTGTAGCGAGCAAGGATCTCGTCGTGGGAACCCGCCGCGGTGATGGTCGGCCCTGTGACAGCGACCGCTCCCGGCGCGTGAATGGTGTACGCATCATCCATTGTGATGACGTAGTTCGCCGTAATCAGGGTATCAACCGGGGTTTTCATCTCTGCCATATCTCACACTCCATCGTGGTATCGTGCGTTTGCTTGTACTTGTCCGCGCTGGGTCGGCGTTAACGCTCCCCGAATTCTTCAAGATACTCTTTCAGTCCGTGGCGTACGGCGTAGGCGGCAGCCTCGGCGCGATTGGTCAGATCGAGTTTTGAGAGAATGCTGCTGACGTAGTTGCGTACCGTCCCTTCGCCCAGGAAGAGCGCTTTGGCGATCTGCTTGTTGGTCATACCTTTGGCGACGTGGGAGAGCACGCGCAATTCTTGCTCCGTCAGATCCGCGAAGGCGGCGACCTGCTCCTGCCGGGTGGCAAGGCGTACGCGCTCCAGGATGCGCTGGGTCACGGCGGGATCGAGCAGCGCTTCGCCCCGCCCGATGCACTGGATGGCCTTCACCAGGTCGTCGCTGCCCACCTGTTTGAGCACGTAACCGTCCGCGCCCGCGCTGATCGCGTCGAAGAGCATCTCGTCCTCTGCGTACGACGTGAGCATGATGACGTGAGTCTCGGGCATCTCCGCCTTGATCAGCTCGCAGGCTTCAATGCCGTCGGTGCCGGGCAGCCGGATGTCCATGACCACGACGTCTGGATGGTGCAGCTGTACTTTCTCCAGCGCTTCCTCTGCCGACGCGGCTTCATCGACGACCGTGAATTCGGGATAGCGGCTGAGCAGCGCGCGCAACCCCAGTCGAACGACCTCGTGATCATCGACAATCAATATCCTTAGCATCTTATTCTCCAATCAGTAGGGTATCGTCAATTGCAACGTCACCCCTTCATCAGGGGCGCTGTCGATCTTCAATTTGCCGTCCAGAAGCCGGGTGCGCTCTCGAATGTTACGCAGTCCGTGTCCTTGGCTGAGTTTGAGTGCTTCCATCCCCACGCCGTTATCGGCCACCGTCAGCTCCAGCGCTTCCGGCGCGTAAATCAATGCGACCTGGACGTGTTGCGCGTGCGCATGTCGGGCGGTGTTGGCCAGCGCTTCCCGAACGATCTGGAAAATGTGTCGTCGGCGCTCCACGGTGAACAGCTTGGGCGGCCTGCCCTGGATCGCTAGGTCGGTCTGCAGCAGCGTGTTGATCTCAAAATCGCGCAGGAGCTGGTGGATGCCAGGCTCCAGATCCTCATCCGGCGTGTCGCTGCGCAGGTCAAAGATGTAGCGGCGGATATCCTGGATGGTTTGATTCAGGCTCTTCATGATGCGACCGAGCTGCCCTTTTGCTAGTTCCGGGTCCGTGTCGATGGTGTGCTGCACGCCCTCCAGCATGAGGCCGGCGGCGTAGATGGACTGGATGATACCATCGTGAAGCTCGCGTCCGATGCGTTCGCGGTCGGCGGAGAGCGCCTGGATGCGTTCCACGTTCTCGATCCACCGCTCTATCTCCGTCTGCACTGTGGTCAAGGTCAGCGCCAGACCTAACGCCCAGAAAAGCCCCGTCGCCGTCCAGAGCAGTGGTCCCGATGTCAGAAAGACCTCCTGGTTGAGCAGGGTGTTAGGGAAAAAGCCAGCGTGGGGCACCAGGATCACGTTGAGTATGCCGAAGAGTCCCGCCGACGCCTCGATAAGGCGCAGATAGCGACGAATGCGCGCGCGCACCTCCTGGGTGAGTGTGTGGTAGCTCTGACGGCGGATGCCGAAACTGGTCAGCAGCCCACCGCCCACACCCAGCAGGTAGCGCAGCAACGTTTCTGTACATTGCGCGATGTTATCGAAGGAGCTCACGCCCAGGAGAAGTGCGAGTAGATAGGGAAAGCTCCAGGCCAGTTGAATCCCCAACAGCAGATGGCTGAGCCGCGTGTGGCTGATCTCGCGGGGCAAAAAGGTCTGGATACCAAAGGCCAGCAGATAGGCATATCCAAAGGCCAGAATCGCGGTGCGGATAGCAACGGGTAGCAGTACAGCGTGAGGCATCTCTAGGGCCAACAGATCGTTCCAGGCAAAAAGGGCTTCGCAGGCGGCAAAGACGCCCAGCCACGAAAGCCGCCGCGCGAGCAAAATGCGGCGACTTCGGTACTTCAGGAAAACAACGGTCAAGCCCAGACTGAAAAACGTCAGGCCATGAAAGAAATGTCCTAAGACACGCAAGGTGGTCATCTTTACCTCACTCAGAGTATAACACAGGGAGGGGAAGCCACAACCGGGGTGGCGCTAGGGGCAAACGAAGCAGTTGTCGGGTGGCTCAAACGCCATAGGCGGCTTCCCATCATGTTTCCCTCCCGCATCAACCCCGGCTTCGTTTGCCTTGCCTTCGCCTACGCAGTTTCTACGATACGGAGGGCGTTTTCACCAGCGAACTCGCTTCGAAATCCCCGCTATGCTTTAACAAGCTCTGATGTGTGGGGCGTGAAACGTGAAGTCTTACTCTCACTTCTGGCTACCTATCACTTTCACAAGGCTTAGCGTGAGACAATCCTGGCTCTTCTGGATTTCGCCGGGTAAATATGCTCAAATCCCCACTGAATTGTCACCCTGAGCGTAGCGAAGGGTCTCGTTCCCCACCAACGAGATTCCTCACGACGTTCGGAATGACAAGTTCCCCACCACCCGGCGAAATACCAGGGACCCACAATCCCAAGCTATCTATTTCGTCATTTCGACTGACCGAAGCGAGCCTGTCCCGAGCGTAGTCGAGGGATGGAGATCCTGGCCCAGAGGCCCAGTGGCCGGGGCATCTCCCCATCTCGCTGTATATTTTTCTCTGAACTGGTGAGATTTCTCGACCCTTCGGCCATACTCAGGGCAGGCTTTCGTGCCAGAAAACGGCACTGCGCTCGAAATGACGATTAAAACAAAGACCTCGACTGACAAAATGATAGGTAGCTAAGTACGTCCGTAAAAGTTTCTTTACGTTAGCCTTATTCACCTTTTGCTCCTAGTCTCCGTCTCGGGGATGGCTAACCGTGAACGTCTCGGTCTTAGGGAGACCGCCCCCGGAGACGGGGGCTTCGAGCGTTTGTTAACATACTTTTTCTGGCCTACTTAGTTCTCACTTCTCACGTTTTCTGAGGCGTTGGGTGAGTGCTGTTCATCATAGCCAGAGCCATAACAACAAGATCGCCCCGGTTGCGCTGCCTACCAGCACCCACCAGTCGATGGGGCGCATCTCAATATCCCGCCACGTCGTGCGCTGCTGGATGGATTCCAGCCCGCGCGCCGCCAGCGCCAGGGTCAGTTGATCGCCCATGCGGAGCGTGCCGATGATCACGGCGACGAGCACGGGCAGGTAGTCGCGGGCGCGGCGGAAGAAGTTGCCCCCCGCTTCCCAGCCTCTGGCGGCCTGTGCCTCTCTCACCTTGGAGAAGAGGTCGCCCAGCGCAGGCAGAAAGCGGAGGGTCAGACTTATCGTCAGTCCCCAGGTGTAGGGTACGCCCAAACGCACCAGGGCGCGGACCAATGCCCGCTGTTCGGTGGTGAAGAGCAGGGCGCTGGCTAGGGTGGTCAGGTTGAATGCCCGTAAGGCCAACAGCAACGCGCGTTGGATGCCTCCCACGGTCAACTGGAGCGGCCCCACGGCCAGTAGTTGTGTCCCACTGGGCGTGAACAGCGGTTGCAGCAGCAGGATGAGGATCATCAGCCAGCGCATCTGGCGCCAGAGCCAGCGCACTTTCTCCCACGCCAGTGAGGCGCTGCGCAGTAGCATCAGAATGCCCAGCAGAAAAAGGGCCTGCTGCCACCAGGTGCGCAGTAGAAAGGCCCCGCCGATACCCAGAACGACAAGCCAGAGTTTGACGCGAGGATCCAGCCGGTGTAACCAGGAGCAGCCTGGCGTGTAAAGATCAAAGACCAGGCTCACAGTCCGCCTCCGCGCACATTCCAGGCCAGGGCGTCCAGGGCCGTCTCCGGTGATCCGTCGGCCTGGATGGTGCCCTGGCGCAGCGCGATGACACGGTCGGCCTGCGCTGCAAGTTGCAGCTCGTGTGTCACCACGATCAGCGTGACGCCAGCCGCGCGCCGTTCCGCCAGCCAGCGGAAGAGTTGGGCGCGTCCGCGCCCATCGAGGCCTGCCAGCGGCTCGTCCAGCACCAGGATGGGCGTCTCCAGAGCGGTGAGCGTCGCCAGGGTGACGGCGCGCTGGACGCCGTAGCTGAGCAGCGCGGGCGGACGGTCCGCGACCGCCTCCAGATCAAAGCGAGCCAGACTACGCGCGACCCGCTCTTCGACGTCGGGCAGGCCCAGCTGCCGGGGGCCGTAGGCGACCTCCTCGCGTACCGTGGTCGCAAAGAGCTGGCGCTCCGGTCGCTGGAAGAGAAAGCTGACGTCCCGCGCCAGCGCGCCGATGGAGCGGTCGCCGGCCTCCCGCCCTAGCACGCGCACTGTGCCGGCGTTTGGACGCAGCAGGCCGTTGAAGTGGCGCACCAGCGTCGATTTACCCGCGCCGTTCGAGCCGACGATGGCGACGAACTGCCCGCGCGGGATCGTGAGATCGAGGCCGTGGAGCACGCCCGGACCGTCCGGGTACTTGAAGTGCAGCCGGCACAGCTCGATGGCGAGCGCTGACCCGATCCTATCCTGGCCTTTGGCAAAGGCCTGCCAGGCTTCGACGGGCACGCGCACGCCGACCTCGACGAGGCGCTGCGACGCGATACTTTCGAGCGGGCGGGCATCTGAAAGCTGTCCGCTTTCCAGCAGACTCACCGGGGCGTCAGCAAACGTCCCACCCACGTGTGAGGCGGTGGTTAGCAGCGTCGCGCCGTCGGCCCGGAGCTGCGTCAGGCTGGCCTCCACCTCGGCGCGTCCATCGGGATCGAGACCTGCCAGCGGCTCGTCCAGGAGCAACACCTTGGGCCGTTGCGCCCAGAGCGCTGCCAGCGCCAGGCGCTTCTGCTGCCCGCCGGAGAGCGCCCAGGGAGGACGGGCGCGCACGGTCAGCAGGTCGAACTTTCGAAGCGCCTCCACGACGCGCGGGCCAATCTCCGTGGCCGGCAGCGAGAGCGCTTCTAGCCCCCAGGCGATCTCGTCTTCGACCCGGCTGGTGAAGAGTTGCGTCGCCGCATCCTGGAAGAGCACGCCGACGCGGTGCGGCGCGGGCCGTCCGGCCTGGACATCCTGCTCCATAACCCGCACCTCACCGCGCAGGGTGCCGCCGGTGTAGGCCGGCGCCAGACCTGCCAGCACGTAGCAGAGCGTGCTCTTACCGCTGCCGCTGCCGCCCATCACCCGCAGCTCCTTACTTTCAGAAACGGAGAGCTGGAGGTGATCGAGAATGCGCCTGGAGGCCCGATCCGGCGTCCAAGATGGATAGGCAAAGCTCAAGTCGTTGGCGGTGATAGCGGGTTGGCTCATCTCTCCTGGCCTCAATACGAAGACGGAGGAGCGTTGACTCCTCCGTCGCGGGGAAACGAGGATGGCTAGTGTGCGTCGTGATGCAACATCAAGGGGGGATAGGCGCGTTTGACCGCCAAGTAGAGCGGCACCCCGGCCACGCCACCGACCAGTCCCTGGAGTGCGTTAGGCAGCAGTTCCAGGAGCGCATCGGCCATGCCGTAGAGGAAAATCTCCGCGACAAAATAACCACCGACGACAATGGCTGCCCCCGCGAGGATGGCGAGGGTGAGCGTCACCGCACCTTCTCGTCGGCGTACGATCAACCCGATTGCCAGACCCTGCAGGCCGTGCACCACCAAGGAGATGACGGCGAATTGGGCATATCCCATGTAGAGATCGGCCAGGGCTGTGCCGAGGCCGCCGGCTATCGCGCCAATCCAAGGGCCAAACGCCAGGGCACTAAACGTGATGATCACATCGCCCAGATGCACGTATCCTCCGATGGGCGTGGGAATTCGAGGAATGGCGGTCATTACGAAGATCAATGCGGACATCAACGCGACCAACGTCATGCGACGAATGTCTATCGATTTTTGCACAGGATACTCCTTTCAGACCTCTATGGTCATCATAACATAAGCACCTGTCCTGACAAGGCCAGGGAAGATGGGCAAACGAAGCAGTTCCAGGGTCGCTCAAACGCCATAGGCGGCTTCCCATCATGTTTCCCTCCCACATCAACCCCAGCTTCGTTTGCCCATCGCCGGATACCTTGATTAAAGTTGTACCTGTGCTATAATAGCCAGCGGTAAGGGGCATAGCGGTGGCTCTGAGACAAAGTGGGGATATGCCCCACTTTTCTTTGTAGAATGGGCTTATTTTATCAGGGTGAGGAAGGTGTCACGTATATGAAAAGCGAATTCGCTTTGGCTTTCAACCAGATCTGTGCGGAGTACGATTTGCCACGGGATGTCGTCTTGGAAGCGGTCCAAGCGGCTCTGGTCTCAGCCTACCGTAGGGATTGGAAAATTCCCTCAACGCAGAATCTCGCCGCAGAAATCAACATGCGTGATGGGTCGGCGCGCGTCTACATGGAGAAAGAGGTAGTGGACGACGAGGTGGAGAACCCCAAGACCGAGGTATTGCTGAGGCAGGCACGACGTCAGCAACCAGAGATAGAGGTGGGGGAGACGTTGATGGTCGATGTGACCCCCCGTAACTTCGGTCGGATCGCTGCCCAGACTGCCAAACAGGTCATTATGCAGCGCCTGCGCGAAGCAGAGCGCGAAAGCCAATTTGAGCGCTTCAGTCGTCAGGAGGGCGAGATCATCATTGGGACGGTGCACTCGATTCGCCCCCACGGGATCACGCTGCATCTCGACCGGCGGGAAGAAGCAAAGATGCCCCGACGGGAGCAGATTCCGGGCGAGCGATACACGTTGCACCAGAAGGTTCGCGTCTACGTTGTTGACGTGAAACGCACGCCTCGTGGCCCTCAGATCACCGTCTCCCGCAGCCATCCGGCGATGTTGCTCCGCCTGCTGGAGCTGGAGGTGCCGGAGATTCGCGCCGGTCAGGTGGAGATCAAAGCCATCGCGCGAGAAGCAGGTTCGCGTTCCAAGGTCGCCGTGGTGGGACATCAGGAAGGGCTGGATCCGGTGGGCGCTTGCGTGGGCATGCGGGGCATCCGCGTGCAGACCATCTCGCGCGAGCTTAACGGTGAGCGCATCGACGTGGTGGAATGGGACGAGAGCCCTGTGCAGTTCATCGCCAATGCGCTGAGTCTTGATGGCATTGTCAGCGTCGTGGTCGATGAGAATGCCCAGGACGGCAGAACCGCCGCCGTCGTCGTCCAGGACGATCAGCTCTCCCTGGCGATTGGACGCGCGGGCCAGAACGCCCGGTTGGCTGCCAAGATGACTGGCTGGCGTATCGACATCCAGGGGGTCACGGAAGCGGCGCTGGGTGCATTGCGGCAGATCAACAAGTCGCCGGAACTGCTGGGCGGACAGAAAGATATCGTGGGGCTGGTTCCGAGGTTGGCGTCCATCATCCGCTCTCACGAGGAGACCCGCTATCCCTACACGGATGAGGAGCGGCGCATCATCAAGACGGTGATCGAAGCTGTCCGCCACGCTCTGATTGAACGGCGGAACCGCACCCGTCCTGGCACGCTCCAGCGAGATGCTCGGCTGGCTGCGCAGCGCGCGGCGAATATGGAGAAGCGCAAGGAAGAAGAGCGCGCACTTGCGACAGTCCCGGAAGTGGCCTATGAGGCTGGCCTGGCGGCGGTCGCGCTGCCGGAAAAAGTTCGTGATCATCTGACCCGCAATGGTTTGCAGAACGTCGGCGAGGTGATGGAGAAGATGGCGTTGGGTGATGAGGCGCTGTTGATGTTGGACGGTATCGGCGCCAAAGCGCTGACGCAGATCAAGAGCGCCATCGATGAGAGCGATTTTACTTTCATTACGTCGGAAGCCGAAGAGGTACCGGTCGAGGAAGAGGTCGAAGAAGTGGTTGCCGAAGAAGACATCGCAGCGGAAGAAGCTATTGCTGAGGCCGAAGCCATCGTTGCGGAAGAGGTGGAAGTCACCGAAGTCGACGAAGCGGTAGCCGAACCGGAAGACGCGGTAGAAGTGGAAGCAGAGCCCGTGCCGGAGAAAACCGGTGCGCTTCCCGTCAGCCGGGAAGAGTTGCTGGCAGCCGGCTTTGACGAGGAGACCATCAAGGCGCTGGAAGAAGCCGCCGCCGAGGAGCCCGCCGTGGTTTTCGACGAACAGTCGGCCAAACGGCTGCAATCGGCCATGGCATCTTTCCAGGCCGAGCAAGACGCACCGCCGCTTGATGAGGCGGAGGAAGAAGAGGAAAAACTGCGACTTGAACCCCCCGCCTTCGCCGTGTACGATGATTATGAGGAAGATGAAGAGGACTTTGAAGAAGACCAGAAGTCTGGGCGCAAGCGGAAGACCAAGCGCACCATTCTTTACGACGAAGAGACGGGAGAGACCTACACCGTGCGCAAACGGCGTCAGGGTCGGTCCTTTGATTTGTGGGAAGAGTACCGGGATCACTAGAGGATTGTCCTTGGCCATCCCTGTTGCCTGTTGGGTCACCATGTGACTGGATATCGTTCCGACCTTCGCGTCGGAAGCCGGTAGGAGGCCGTTATAAGGTGCCAGGGATAGCTACTCTGGCACCTTTTGTTTTGTATGGAGATCAAGCAGCGCATGAATCAGAAGAAACCGCGTACGCGACACGTTCCAGAACGCACCTGCGTGGCGTGCCGGACCAAGCGACCGAAACGTGAGCTGATTCGCGTCGTGCGCACGCCGGAGGGGGCGGTTGTCATCGACAGAAGTCAGAAACAGAATGGGCGGGGCGCCTATCTTTGCCCCCGGCCCACCTGTTGGGAGCGCGCGCTGCGACGTGGCGCGCTCAGTCACGCACTACGTCTCCAGCTGACCGAGGATCAGGTGGCGATGTTAAAAGCGTTCGCTGCCGAGTTGCCAACGGAGGGCAACTGAGCTTCTTGCTTGTACCAAAGAAAAACAGGGGTATATGTTGTGGTTGTGCCGCGCACAACCACAACATATAGTATTCCTTTCTCTATTGCCCCCCTTTTCAGTAGAGTCAGTTTTTAGTTGTTACCAAGGTGTTTTCTACGGCCTTTGCTATGTTGAGTGGCCGATGGGCCAAAGAGAGCCGGCGTGAGCGATGCCGTGCTGTTGAGGCGTTGAGGAGGAATGTATGAACGAATCATTGGAAGCGAAGCAGAAGGTTATCACCATACCCGAAGTTATCACGGTGCGTGATCTGGCCGAGGAGATGGGTATCAGTCCCATCCAGCTGATCAAGGTTTTGATGAGCAACGGCGTGCTGGCGAGCATCAACCAGCAGATCGACTTCGACACGGCGGCCATTATCGCCTCCGAGTTTGGCGTTGAGGCCAAATTGCCCTACGTTGAGGCGGAAGAAGAGGAAGTCGAGGAGGAACTTGCCCCCTGGCAGATTCTCATCGCCGATGAAGATGAGGAAGACCTCAAACCACGGCCGCCCGTTGTCACTGTGCTGGGTCACGTCGATCACGGCAAGACGACGCTGCTGGACGCCATACGTCACGCCGACGTGGCGGGTGGGGAGAGCGGCGGTATCACCCAGCACATTGGTGCATACATGATCCGCCACGATGGCCGGCCGATTACCTTCATCGACACGCCGGGCCACGAGGCCTTCACCGCCATGCGCGCGCGGGGTGCGCATACCACCGATATCGCCGTGCTGGTGGTCGCTGCGGACGATGGGGTACAGCCACAGACCGTCGAGGCCATCAATCACGCCCGTGCCGCGCACGTGCCTATCCTCGTCGCCCTCAACAAGATCGACCGGCCCAACGCGCAGCCCGAGCTGGTCAAGCAGGAGCTCTCTGAAGCAGGCCTGCTGCCGGATGAGTGGGGCGGCAATATCATGGTCATTCCGGTCTCCGCCAAGATGCGGGAAGGGTTGGACGATCTACTCGAAGCGATCCTGCTGATTGCTGACGAGATTCAGGTGAAGGCCAATCCCGACGCTGCGGCCATTGGCACCGTGCTGGAAGGTAAGTTGGATCGGCGCCGGGGGCCGCTGGCCACCGTGCTGATGCAGAACGGCACCTTGCACGTCGGCGATGTCGTGATCGTCGGCAAGACCTGGGGCAAAGTCCGCGCCCTGGAAGATGAGGACGGCGTCCGGCACCGCACGGCGCCGCCGGGCATTCCAGCCATGATTCTGGGCCTGAACGATGTGCCCGAGGCAGGGGAGCGCCTGGAGGTGGTGGAGGAAGAGCGCACGGCCCGCGCCATCGCGGAAAAACGCGCCGAGGAGGCGCGAATCGAGGCGCAGGCTCGCTCGCGGGGCGCGCTGACGTTAGACGATTTCTCGGCCATGATGCGCGAGGGCGAGGCCAAGGAGCTGGACGTCATCCTGAAGACCGACGTTCAGGGCTCCATCGAGCCGATTGTCGGATCGTTGGAGGCGCTGGAAGCGGAAGAGGCCACGGTCAACGTGGTGCATGCGGCCGCCGGTAACATCACCGAGTCGGACATCAACCTGGCCGTCGCGTCTGGCGCTATCGTCCTGGGCTTCCGCGTCAGCGTGGACACGGCGGCGCGGCGCATGGCTGATGAGGAAGGCATTGAGATCAATCTCTACGATGTCATCTACAAGTTGATTGAGGAGGTCGAACAGGCCATGAAAGGTCTGTTGGAGCCGAAAATCGTGGAGAAACGCATTGGCGCAGCCCAGGTCCGCGCGACGTTTAACATTCCCAGCGCGGGTACGATTGCGGGCTGCTACGTCGCTAGCGGTGTGGCGCGACGTAATGCCCGCGTGCGCGTCTTTCGTGACGGTGGCGTGATGTACGATGGCGACGTCGCGTCGTTGCGCCGGTTCGAGGAAGATGTCCGAGAGGTGCGGCAGGGTTACGAGTGCGGCGTGAAAGTCGAAGGCTTTGACGATGTGCGTGAGGGCGATCAGCTGCTCTTCTACGTGATGGAACGCGAGGCACGCGAGTAGCCCAACTTTCCACGTTGACGTACGCAACACGTTGCAGGCTCTGGCGTGTTGCGTGTTTCATCAGAAGATACTATTTGACGAGGCAACCATGGGAAAGAAATATCTGCAGCGCGTCAATGAATTGCTGCGCCGTAAGATCACCTTACTGTTGTTGGAGGAAAGCAAAGATCCGCGCCTGGCGGCCCTCACCATCACCGATGTGGAAGTGACGCAGGACACCAGCCGTGCAGAGATCTACTACAGCATCATGCCGCCGGTGGTGGAAGACGGCGGTCTATCGGATTTTGACACGACGGAGGATGAGTGGGAAGCGGAAAAAGCCACGGTTCAGGAGGCGCTGGAGGGCGCTGCCGGCTGGCTACGGGCGGAACTGGCGCCCAGTTTGCGCTTACGTCACGTCCCCGAACTGGTCTTCACCTACGATGACTCCCTGGAGCACGGCGCGCGGATCGAGGCGCTGCTGCGAGAGATACGTGAGGACAGATAGCCCATGAAGATCGACGCGAACTTGTTGAAAGAGGCGGTCGCGCTGCTAGAAGCGAGCCGCCGTCCATTGCTCATCAGCCATCCTCGACCAGACGGCGACACCGTTGGCTGTGCGCTGGCGTTAAGTTATGCCCTGCAACAGCTGGGCAAGAGGCCCCTGCTGGCCTGTGTGCATCCCATCCCGGAAACCATGCACTATTTGTCGGGTGCAGATACCTTCGTACAAGAGGTGCCTGCCGATGCCGATATTGATCTGGTCGTCGCTATCGACATGAGCGATCTTGACCGAACCGGCGGGCTTTACCATGAGGCCTGGCGCGACACCCTGCCCTTGCTGGTCATTGATCATCACGAGACCAACGATGGTTTTGGAGACGTGAATATTGCGACACCGGACGCAGCGGCGACGGTTCAGCCCCTTATGGCTGTGATCGAGGGGTTAGGGGTGAAAGTCGAAGACGATATTGCCACGGCTCTGCTTCTGGGCCTTCTCACCGATACGCGGGGCCTGCGCACCGAATCTACCACGCCGGAGGTGCTCGCGACGGTGGCGCGCCTGATCGACGCCGGTGGCGACTATCTCACCATCGTGCAGAAGACGCTGGACGCGGTTCCCTACCGGCAGATGCGCGGTTGGGGTGTGGCGCTCAGCCGTCTGCAGTTGGAAGACAGCATGGCCTGGACGACCTTCCCGCTGGCGGAGAAACAGGCGCTGGGCATCGAGGATCACGATGATCTTGATCTGGGCAATCTGGTCAGCCAGGTGGCGGAAGCGGAGATCATCGCCACGTTCCTGGAGATGCACGACGGCACCGTGAAAGTGAGTCTGCGGGCGCGACCGGGGCATAACGTCGCCGGCATCGCCAAATCGCTGGATGGAGGCGGGCATCGCCTGGCGGCTGGTTGCTCGGTGGAAGGGCCGCTAGAGGCCGCCGCCGCCGAGGTGCTGCCGTTGGTGCGCCGGGAACTGCACGGCACGTCTTAGCATCCTCCATGGCGGCCAGGGTCGGCATCTTCAACGTCAACAAGCCGGTGGGCAGGACGTCCCACGACGTCGTCCAGTGCGTTCGCAAGCTGACCGGCGTCCGAAAGGTAGGGCACACTGGCACCCTCGATCCGTTGGCCTCTGGCGTGTTGGTGGTGCTGGTGGGGCGCCGGGCCACGCGCCTGGCACGTTTTCTTTTTGGGTCCGATAAAACCTATCGCGCCACCCTCCGTTTGGGCGAGAGCACACCAACCTATGACGCCGAAAGCGAGGCCACAGAGCGCCGTCCGGTGAATGTGAGCCGCGCCGACGTCGAGGCGGCGCTGGCGGCGTTCCGGGGTGAGATCGAACAGGTGCCGCCCATGTACTCGGCGCTCAAGAGAGATGGCAAACCGCTCTATGAGCTGGCGCGTCAGGGCAAGACGGTGGAACGCCCGCCGCGTCATATCACGATCCATCGCCTGGCGCTGACTGTATGGGAGCCGCCGGAGATAACACTGGAGGTGGCCTGCTCTGCGGGGACATACATCCGCAGCCTGGCGTACGATCTGGGCGAAGCGCTGGGCTGTGGCGCGCATCTGCGTTCATTGGTGCGTACCGCGTCGGGGCCGTTCCGGCTGGAAGCCAGCGTCACGCCGCAGGAGTTGCAGGCGCTGGCGGAACGAGGACAGTTGGGCCAAGCGCTTCTGCCGCCCAAAGCTGCCTTTGCCGATAAGCCCGGCGTAAAATTGACCGCCGAGCAGGTCGCGTACGTACGCCACGGGCGGACGATCACGCTGGACGATCCGCCCGCCGTTGACTATCTGCCGGCCCATGATCCGGACGGACGGTTGATCGGTGTGCTTGTCCCCCGCACGCCACAACAGTGGCGGCCCACGCTTGTGCTGGCGGCGGGCGATCCCCCGGCGCCGTCCGAGCAGCGGGCGCGGGCGTAGGAGCTACGGCTGTGTGGATCACGGACGAGATCACGTTGCTCTCTCTTGCCGGCCCCAGCTCCGTGACCGTGGGCGCCTTCGACGGCGTGCACCGGGGTCATCAAGCCCTGATCAGCGATCTGACCGAGCACGCGCGTGAGGCTGAGATGCGCGCCGTCGTGGTGACCTTCGATCCGCTGCCCCTGCAGTTCTTCGCCCAACCGCATGGCGTGCTGCTCACCTCGGTCGAGGAACGCGTGGCTTACCTGGAGCGCCTGGGCGTCGACGGCGTTGTTGTGCTCACTTTTGATCAGGCGTTGGCGGATACCTCGGCCTACGACTTCATCACGTTGATGTTGCGCCACCTCAACATGGTCCATCTCTGGATCGGCCCCGACTTCGCGTTAGGCCGTGGTCGGGGCGGCGATGCTGACGCGCTACGGAAGATGGGGAAAGCACGAGGGTTCGCGGTGCACACGATGTCGAACTTCTACTGGCAGGGGATGGCGGTGCGCAGCACGCGCATCCGTGATCTGCTGCAGGCCGGCGACGTGGAACTGGCGACCGCGCTGCTGGGCCATCCTTACCGGCTGACGGGAGCGGTCAGCAGGCCGGCAGCGCCAGATAATGGCGCTGCCGGCCGGCCGTTGGTCGAGGTTCGCGTGCCGGTGGCGCGCTTGCTCCCGGCCCCCGGCGCCTACGTCTGCCAGGTTCAACAGGAGAAGCAGGTGGGCGCTGCCGTGGCCTACATTGGAGAGGGCGCAGCCGTGGAGGTCGACGCGCGGCAGATTGACGTCTACCCGCTGAGTGAGACGCATACCCTGTCCCCAGGGACGCTCACGTTGAACTTATTTGAGCGCTTGCATTCGTCTGCTCGGCCCGCGTCCACGGCGGTAAGTACCGCGCAGATGCGTAAAGATGAAGCGGAGGCGCTTCGCTGGTTGGAGACGGCCCGGACGTCCGTCTCTCTGGAGTGACGAGTGCCAGCAGCCAGAGGATGATAGAGAGATAGAGAGGTCATAAGCATGCAAAACGCGACGAATTTGAAGCACAATGCTATGTATCAGGCGATGATGAACTGGCGCTCTGTGCGGTGGTATGATCAGCGACCGCTTTCGGAACGGATACTGGATCAAATTCAGGCCGAAACTGGGGAAGTTGAAGCCCTGGTCCCGCAGAATCGGTTCACGTTGTTGGTTCGCGATGTCGTGACAGGCGACGATTTGGTGGCAGCGCTGGGAGCGTATGGACGCGTGCTGAGCCCACCACATTTTATGGTTCCCTACATCGTCGGCAAAACGCGTTTGTTGACAGACCTAGCGTATCGGACGCACCAGTTGATCGTGAAGATGGCGAGCAATGATATCGGCTGTTGTTATATCGGCAGTCTGGGCCGCGAGACGACACTCCGGGCGCGCTTTGTGCTGCGCCGTCAGGCTCGCGTTGGCGCGGTGGTGATCTTTGGGTATCCGGCGAAAGCGCTGCCCGGACGTGCCATCAACACGGCCATGCGGCGGGCCATGGGATCGCACACGCGCAAACCGCTCGATGAACTTTTCTTCCAGAACCATTTCCGGCGCAGTCAAGAGCCGCCCAAGCGCCTCCAGCCCCTGCTCGAAGTGGGGCGCCGGGCGCCGTCAGCGCTCAACGTTCAACCGTGTCGGTTCTTACTGCGTCGTAAGCAACTTTATCTATTTATCAAGAAGGAAAATCCAAAATACGGCAAGGGTACCAAACAGAACTATCGTTTCTTCGACGCCGGGATCTGCATGGCCAATATGGCCTTGACGTTACGGGCGATGAGTGTGTCGACGCCGTGGCAGCTACTGGACACTTCGAGCGCTGACGTGCCACCGCACCCGGAGACGCTGGAACCTGTCGCCAGCCTATCGCTTTCGGCGTTGTGATGTGACGATTTGCTTGAACGTTGGAACGTCATATCTGCTGACCCTTCACTTATGACTCATGACTTATGACCGAAGAGGGTAAAGATGAAGACCATCGGCATTCTTGGCGGGATGAGCCCCGAATCCACGACGGCCTACTACGAATACATCACCCGCGCCTACACGCAGCGTTTTGGCGATTACGGCTATCCTGAGATCATCATCTATAGCGTCAGCTTTCAACCGTACGTCGATTGGCCCGAGGCCGGGCGCTGGGATCTGGTTGCGCAGGGGCTGAGCCGCGTTGCGCGTCGTCTTGAGGCTGCCGGGGCGGAGTTCGCGCTCATCGCCACCAACACGATGCACAAGGTCTTCGCTGAGGTGCAGGCGAACGTAGACATTCCCATGCTCAGTCTGTTGGATGCGGTGGGCGATGCCATCGCCGCCGAGGGGCTGGAGACCGTCGGCTTGCTGGGTACCCGCTTCACCATGGAGGCGGCATTCTACCCGGAGGCGCTGGGGCGCCGGGATATCGAGGTGCTGACGCCGTCGCCTGAAGATCGTGCTGTCGTTGACCGGGTGATCTACGAGGAGCTGGTCGCCGGTGAGCTGCATGCAGCATCACAGCGTCGCTTTGTGGAGATCATCGAGCGGCTGGCGGAACGCGGCGCGCAGGGCGTGATCTTGGGCTGCACCGAGATCCCACTGCTCGTCAAGGTCGAGGATGTGGACGTGCCGCTCTTCGACACGACCACTATTCACGCCGAGGCCGCGCTGCGCTACGCGCTGGAGGATGCCTGACCCTTGGCCCTCCCGGAATGCTGCCCCCCGGGCGCGGAGTGCAGCGTGTGTCACCGCGATTTTTTCTTCTCGTGGCCTTTGAAGATCAGGCGCAGCGGCGTGCCCGGAAAGGCGAAGAGCTGCTCGCGAATCACGTTTTCCAGATACCGCCTGTAGGAGAAGTGGAGCAGTGCTGGGTCGTTGACGAAGAAGACAAACGTCGGCGGCGCCACCTCTGGTTGGCTCACGTAGTAGAGCTTCATGCGGCGACCGCGCTTGCTGGGCGGTGCGTGCTCTAACATCGCCTCGCGGATGACGTCGTTGAGCGGCCCGGTCTTGATGCGCGTGTACCGCGCGTCGGCGACGTCCAACGCCGCCGGGATGACGTCTTGCACTCGGCGCCCTGTCAGCGCGGAGATAAAGAGCACCGGGATGTAGCGCATGAACTTCAGCTCGTACCGGACGTGGGCCTCGAACTCGATGCCGCTTTCCTTGAACTCCGGTCGCGCTGCGTCCCATTTGTTGACCAGCACGACGATGCTCACGCCCTGGTTGGCGATGAGGCCGGCGATGTGCACGTCCTGGGCCGTGATCCCCTCCGTCGCGTCGATGAGCAGCAGCGCCACGTCGGCGCGCTCGGCGGCCTTGAGCGTGCGCAAGGTGCTGTATTTCTCCACGCCAGGCTCGATCTTTCCCCGGCGGCGTAACCCGGCGGTGTCGATGAGGATGATCTCTTCGTCTCCCCACTGGAGCTCGGTGTCGACCGCGTCGCGCGTGGTGCCGGCCACCGGGCTGACGATGGCCCGCTCCTGGCCCAGTAGCCGGTTCAGGAGCGAGGACTTCCCCACGTTGGGTCGCCCCAGGATGGCGATACGCACCGTTTCTTCGTCCTCCGGCTCCGGTTCCCTGCGCGGCAGCTGCTCCACCACGGTGTCCAGCAGATCCGCCACCCGTCGACCGTGGATCGCCGAGATAGGGTGCACCTCGCCTAGGCCCAGCTCGTAGAACTCCAGCGCTTCCTGGGCGCGTCGCTCGTTGTCGGCCTTGTTGGCGACCAGCAGGACGGGCTTCTCGGTGCGGCGCAACAGCTCGGCGACCTCCCGATCCGCGCCGGTGAGGCCGGTCGCTGCGTCCGTCAGGAAGATGATGAGATCCGCTTCTGCGATGGCTTGCTTGGCTTGCGCCCGGATCAGGGGGATGAACTCCGCTGAATCCTCTAACAGCGGCTCGGTTTTCAGAGGGCGCCGTCCTTCCTCCACCGCCGTGGGCAGAATCTCGATGCCGCCGGTGTCCACCACCATGAACTCGTGGCCCGCCCATTCGGCGGGCGCCATAATGCGGTCCCGCGTCGTGCCCGGAATGTCGCTGACCACGGCCCGGCGCTCGCCGATGATGCGGTTGAACAGCGTCGATTTGCCCACGTTGGGGCGTCCTACAATGGCAACGTATGGTTTTGGCATAATTGGATCCGATACTCTTTCATTTAGCGTTCGAATAGCTTATGTGCATTCACGCTCCTGTATTATAACGCATTGGGACAAAAGCGACACACTCGGGTTTGGATTTTCGTCCGCAGAGATGGACGGCGGGTTTCTGGAAGAGGGCAAACGAAGCAGTTCCAGGGGGGCTCAAACGCCATAGGCGGCTTCCCATCATGTTTCCCTCCCGCATCAACCCCAGCTTCGTTTGCTTTGCTTTCGCCTACGCAGTTTCTACGGTACGGAGGGCGTTTTCACCAGCGGACTTGCTTCGAAAACCCGAAAACACGTCCATTTGTCAGCTGGCTTGAATCTAGTACAATAAGCGATTGGTAGCATGCTACGTGGCTTTTGCTTGGTTCATAAGTTTCCTGAAAAGATAAGAACACGTGCAAAAGTGACGCTGGTTGTGCCCTGTACTGATCACCTACATTTCTACGTACGGAGGAGAGAGCACATGAGAATTGCTGTACTTACTGGTGGCGGCGATGTGCCCGGCCTGAACCCGGCCATCAAAGCGTTGACGTATCGAGCTATTGAAGATGGACATGAGATTATCGGCTTCCGTCGTGGGTGGGCGGGGCCGCTGAGCTACAATCCTGATGACCCAGAAGGATCACAGAAGTGGCTTATGCCGTTGGATCGGCTGAACACCCGCCGCATCAACCGTGAGGGTGGGACGTTTCTGCATACGTCCCGGACAAATCCCAGCAAAATGAAGGTCGCCTACGCGCCTGATTACCTGCGCGGGGATCTGTTGAAGGAGCATGACGAAGATGAGATCGTGGATCTGACCGATGCGGTGTTAAACTCGTTGGAGTCATTGGAGATTGACGTGTTGATCCCCATTGGCGGTGAGGACACGCTGGGCTATGGTGCCCGCATTCACCGCGAGGGTTTCCCCGTCGTCAGCATCCCCAAGACGATGGACAACGACGTCTTTGGCACCGACTACTGTATTGGTTTCTCCACCTCCATAACCCGCAGCGTCGGTTTCATCCACCAGCTGCGAACCTCCATCGGTTCCCATGAACGCATCGGCGTCATCGAGCTCTTTGGACGCCATTCGGGTGAGACCTCGCTCGTCGCCTCCTATCTGGCGGATGTGGATCGATGTCTGATTTGCGAGGTGCCCTTCGATTCTGAGCGGCTGGCCAACATGCTGGTGAAAGATAAGGAGCACAATCCCAGTAATTACTCGATTGTGGTCGTCTCCGAGGGCGCTAAGCCCATCGGTGGAGATATCGCCCAATGGGGCGAGCCCGATGCCTACGGGCACCGCAAGTTGGGCGGCGTTGGACGCGAAGTCAGCGACATGCTGAAGACGTACACCGGGTTCAACACGGTGTACCAGCAGCTGGCGTACTTGATGCGCTCCGGGTCGCCGGATTCCCTGGACCTGATGGTTGCCAAGAACTACGCCAACATGGCGATGGATCTGGTCAACGAGGCCATCTTCGGACGTATGGTGGCTTTGCGCGATGGACAGTACTCCAGCGTCGTGGCGGACGCGCCGCTTCTCGGCGTCAAGAAGGTCGATGTCGATCAGCTGTACGACGTCGAGACCTATCGACCGAAGATCCGGCACGTGCACCGAATGCCCATGTTCCTCTATTAATGGGAATGTTGGGTGGTGGGAATCCCCCACCACCCTTTTGTTGATCAAGAGCTTCTGCAGAAAAGGGGGTTGGCATGGATCGGATAGCGGTTTTGACCAGTGGTGGAGATGGGCCGGGGCTGAATGCCTGTATCCGGGCGGTGACGCGCACGGCGATCAAGAAAGGGGCTCAGGTCTTTGGGGTGCGGCGCGGATATTCAGGACTGGTGGGGAATGACATTGTCGAGCTGGAGAGCCGGAGCGTTGGCGGCATTCTGGGTCGAGGCGGCACCTTTCTGGGGACGGCTCGCTGTCCGGAGTTCAAGGATGTCAAGGTTCGCCGTCAGGCGCTGCGCCACATGAACCAGCATGGCATCGAGGGATTGGTCGTGGCCGGCGGCAATGGCTCGCAGGCCGGCGCGCTAGCGCTACACGAGATGGGATTTCCGACCATCGGCATTCCGGCTTCCATCGACAACGACGTCGACAAGACGGACATCGCTGTGGGTGTCGACACCACGTTGAACACCATTCTGGATGCCATTGACCGCATCAAGGATACTGCTGCTTCGCATCAGCGTGCCTTCCTTATTGAGGTGATGGGTCGGGACTGCGGCTATCTGGCGCTGCGGAGCGGTCTGGCGGGCGGCGCCGAGGTTATCCTGGTGCCCGAACAGGAAGGCCCGTCCCTAGAGAAAATCGCTCAGGAAGTCGTCGATGCCTACGTTCGGGGTAAGGATTACTGCATCATGGTCATCGCGGAAGGCTGGAAGCCGGGCACGCGCGCGGTGGAAGAGTACCTGCTCTCACAGAAAGACGATCTTGGTTTCGACGTCCGCGTGACGGTGCTGGGCCACGTGCAGCGCGGCGGTCGTCCTTCGGTCTTTGACCGCACGCTGGGTACCCGAATGGGTGCGGCGGCGGCAGAGGCGCTGCTCTCCGGCGAGAGCGGTCAGATGGTGGCGCTGCGCGACGGGGAGGTGCAGCTGGTGCCTATCGAAGAGGCGGTGGCCCAATTAAAGCCGCTTTCGAAGAACCTGCTCCGGTTAGCCGAAATCATGGACTGAGCCCAGGACTATCTGGGCGTGAAAGGGCCGGCGCGTTCAACGTGCCGGCCTTTGGCTTACCTATCGCGATGGAGAAGCCGCTCCGTCAGCGCATGGAGGACGTCGTGGGCTTCGCCGCGACCGTGGCTGCGCTCCAGGGCTGCCAATGCCGCCTGGTGATAAGTTTCCGCGCGCGCTTCCGTGTAGGCGCGGCTACCGACATCTTCAAGCAGGGCTTGCGCTTTGGCGATAGCCGCGTCGTCGAGGCGCGTGCGGGCCAGCAGTGCCCGGAGTTCTTCACTGTGGGCCAGTCCGTGCAAAATGGGCAGGGTCTTTTTACGCTGTCGCAGGTCAGCCCCCACGGGTTTGCCCGTTCGTTCGGAATCTCCCCAGAGACCTAGCAGATCGTCCTGCATCTGGAAGCTCATGCCCACGTTGTACCCGAAATTATGCAAAGCCTGCACCTGTGCGTCGGGCGCGTTGGCGACCAACGCACCGGCCTCGCAGGCGAAGCTGGCCAGCGCTGCCGTCTTGCCGCTCACCATCCGGAGGTACGTCTCTTCATCCACCACGTCGGTGGTCTCAAAAGCGATATCCATGCACTGTCCCTCGGTCAGCTTGATGGTCGTATCGACGAAGCGCTGCTGAATCAAGAGGATGCGTTGTGGCGACAGTGTCATCGCGCGCAGCCGTCCCAGCGCGCGATGGGCCAGGCTGAAGAGCGTATCGCCCGCGTTGATGGCTTGCGCCTCTCCCCAGAGCTTCCAGAGCGTCGCACGCCCGCGCCGCAGCGCGTCGCGATCTTCGATATCGTCGTGGATCAAGGAGAAGTTGTGCAGCATTTCCACCGCTGCGGCCGCCGGCAGCGCCTGATGCCAATCCCCCCCCTGGGCTTCGCAAGCGAGGAGCAGGAAAATGGGCCGCAGACGTTTGCCGGCGTTCTCCTGCACGGGATTGAATTCAGCATCGACCCAGCCCAGGTGATAGTGAAGCATCCCGTAGAGCAGGGTGGGGCCGTCAGCAGGGGTAGTTACTTGACGCATTTCCTGTTCCAACGCGGGCAAATAGCGTGCAAAAAGTTCCATCAGCGCGTCTCCTTTTCGATCTCTATCTCGGTGATGCTGGAACAAGCGGGGTCGTACGAAGGGTTTCCACATCGGCGGCGCCTACGGCGAACATGGTGATGCGGAACTGCTGCTCCAGAACCGTCAGGTGACGGCGCAGCGTCTCGAACGAATCTACCGCGCTGCGGAGCAGCGGTCTCGCCATCGCGCCGACGTTGGCGCCCAGCGCCAGGGCTTTCGCTAGATCGAGGCCGCTGCTCAGACCGCCGCTGGCGATCAGCGGGACAGTCCGGCTGATCTGACGGACCCTCTGGACCGAGTCGGCGGTGGGGATACCCCAATCGCGGAACGCGGCGGCGACCTCACGCTGGGCGTCCGTCTTGCTGCGATACATCTCCACCTGACTCCACGAGGTGCCGCCCGCGCCCGCCACGTCCAGCGCTGCTACGCCCGCGTCGATCAGTGCCCGGGCCGTTTGCTCGGAGAGTCCCCTGCCAACCTCCTTGACGACGACGGGGACGCTCAGGGCCTCACAGACGGCTTCGATGCGTGGCAGTAGCCCATCGAAGCGGGTATCTCCTTCGGGTTGCAGCGCTTCTTGCAAGGGATTCAGGTGGAGTATCAAGGCATCGGCCTCCACCCGTTCCACGAGCTCCTGGCAAGCCGCCGGACCGTAGCCATAGTTGAGCTGGACGGCGCCCAGGTTCGCCAGCAGCAGGATGTCGGGCGCGTAGGTCCGCACCTGGAACGTCCACGCCATCTCTGGATGTTCCAGGATCGCGCGCATGGACCCCAGTCCCATGCCGATGCCGGCTTCCTGGGCCACCATCGCCAGTGTGCGATTGATCTCTGCTGCGCGCTCAGATCCGCCTGTCATGGAGGCAATGAGGAGCGGAAAGGCCAGCCGCTTGTTCAGAAAGTCCGTCTCCGTGGAGACGGCTGCCAGATCCAGGTCCGGCAGTGCCTGATGAACGAAGCGATACCGCTCCAGCCCGTTGGTCAGCCGGTCAAAGGAGACATCCTCGTGCAGATTGATGTAGATATGATCGTTCTTGCGGTCAGTCGTCTGGGTCATCGTTTTCGAAGTAAATCCATTGACTCTGCTGAAAAAAAGTTTTCATTCAGTAGAGAAATAGATACTATATGTTGGGTTATGCGCAGCACAACCACAACATATACTCCTGTTTTTTTTGACTGGCCCTTTTTTCAGGGTAGTCATCTATTTCCTTTCTTTGCAACGTGGGATTTATCTTATCCTAACCCTGATAAAGGGCAAACGAAACGGTGCCAACGGGGGCTAGACGTATTGGAAAGAACCGGTTTTTTCTCTGCGTGCTCCGTGGGCTCTGCGGTGAGATGTGGATCATCATTGAAAATCAGCAATCTTGACTTTTCTTTCTGCGAGGGATACAATAACAAGGTGATGTGATAAACAGTGCATCAGATCAGCTCACGGTACGTATGAGGAGGAAAAAAGATGAACGACGAGATTTATGAGCAGGTCAAGGGTATTATCGTAGATATTCTGTCCATCGAAGAAGAGGCAATCGCCCTTGAAGACAAATTTCGCGAGGATCTGGGCGCCGATTCCCTGGATCTGGTCGAGTTGATTATGGCCTTTGAGGACACCTTTGGGGGGCGTATCTCCGATGATGATGCTCGCCAGATCGTTACGGTAGGGGACGCGGTCGCGTACATTGAGAAGAATATGCAATCTGCTGCGTAGATTGTCCCGCATCGATTAAAAGAGGCCACCCTATAAGGTGGCCTCTTCACATGGTAACCTTTGGTTTGTTGGCAGACACGCACGTTCCTTACCGGGCGCCTGAGATATCCTCAGACGTGCTTACCGCCTTGCGCGACGTTGATCTTATCTTACATGCCGGTGACGTGGATGAGCCGTGGGCGTTACAGCCGCTGGAAACCCTGGCGCCGGTCTATGCCGTGCGTGGTAACTACCATCTCTTCGACCGTTCCAGCGCAGGACGGACGTTGCCGGAGACCGTGGAGCTTGATATCGAGGGCTTTCACGTTGTCCTAACCCACGGACACAAAATCGGGCCGACAGCACTGCTGTGGAAGGGGTGGATGGTCCTTCAGAACTTGCGAGGTCGATGGCACTTTCCCCGCCATGATCGCCTCGTTGCTCGCACGCTGCTGCGGCGTTTCCCAGATGCGGACGTGATCGCGTTTGGGCATACCCACCGCTTTTTTGAAGCACATTGGGATGACGTTTTGTTGATTAATCCTGGCGCGGCGTTGCAGACCTCCTATTTTGGTGCGCCCCTGCCTTCATCCGTCGTTCACCTGACGCTGGAACGTGGAAAATCGCCGGATGTCCATCGCATCGACTTGGACTGAATTCGCATCTTGAGTTGGTAGACGAAGTAATAGCTTTTTCTTAATACTCTGTTAATACGAAGAGGTTATCTTAAAATATACACATATTAAACGGTGGGCGCCTTCTGGTAGGTATTTTTGACGATAAACATGTTAAAAACCTTGACGTAGTATAGTTCCTGTGTTATAATGCCTACAACTAATCGAAGGCAACGATTTTAAAATAATTGTTTATTGGCTCTTATAGGTTTTTAGGTGAAGTATTCTGGACAGCTTGAAATTGCTCACGGATTTGCAGGACAAACATGGACAAAACCGGTATAATCTGTGAAAATCTGCGTTAATCTGTGGATTTTTCCGTAGCTCATATAGAAGCAGATTTAGGGCTTCACCTAATTCCCGACAAGAGCCTGGTTTTATTTCGCGACAGACCGCGAGTTGTGAAGTTTAATATGTGACGAAGCGGTAGGCACGATAAGAGTCTATCGGGAGTCTACATTAACACCTAAACACCTATGATAAAGTTGAATCTCACGACGCTGGCGCACGCGCCCATTGGACGGCGTCAGACAGTTGATATTGATGTCGGAGACTTGGAAGTTGGTGAACTGCACCTGGCCTATCTGAAGGGCGAACTGCAGTTCACGCGCGTATCTGAAGGCATTTTAGTGGAAGGGAGCCTGCACGCGGAAGTGGAAGTGACGTGTACCCGCTGTCTGGAAACCTTCTTTGAGCCCATCCAAATCAGCTTGGAAGATGTCATCCACCTCCCCGGTGTTTCATTGACAGCAGAACATCCTGTTCGTCTTGCAGATGGTGGCTGGGTTGACTTAACTCCTTTGATACGCCAATATGCTTGGCTTGAACTCCCCATTAACCCCATCTGTTCCTCCGATTGCAAAGGGCTCTGTCCAGAATGCGGCGGAAATTTGAAGCGGGGAGAATGTGTCTGTGAGGCATCGGAATCGATAGATCCACGCTGGGAAGCGTTACGTCCGCTTCTGGAAGAGTAGGCGACGTCAAGTTTTTACCATTGTGCACCAGGCTCATCTAGGGTTGTTCACTATGTAAGGAGGCCTATGGATGTCGTTGCGGAGTTGGTAGAAAAGGCTAAGGAGCAAGGGTTTCTCACCCTCGAAGACATCATGGGAGCCTTGGACGCCGATTTGTTGGACGACGAAGAAACGCTCGATGTCATCCAGGAAGAGCTGCGACAGGGAGGAATTGAAATAGAGTTGCAGGAAAATGTCTCTCTGACCAAAGAAGAACCAGACGACGATGAGGAAAATGAGAGCTGGGAAGAAGACCCCTACGATTTAACCAGCATTGGTGTGGATGACACGGTAGCTCTCTATCTGCGCGAGATGTCTCGCGTTCCGTTGCTATCGACAGACGAAGAGATTTCTCTTGCCAAAAGGATTGAGGCGGGCCGGGAGGCCGAGCAGAAACTCAAGAACAACGGACATGATTTGGACCAGAGTGCCATCCTGCAGGAGACTATTTTTGAAGGCATCGCTGCGCGTGATCATCTGATCCGTGCCAACACGCGTCTGGTGGTGAGCATTGCCAAAAAATATATCGGACGGGGGGTGCCTTTCCTGGATCTGATTCAGGAGGGCAACTTGGGGCTGATGAAGGCCGTCGAGAAGTTCGAGTATCAGCGCGGGTATCGCTTTAGCACCTACGCGACGTGGTGGATTCGACAGACCATCACCCGCGCCATCGCGGACCAAGGGCGCACTATTCGCGTGCCCGTACACATGAGCGACCGTATCCGCCGGCTCTATCGACGCGCGCAGGAGATCGAACAGGAGCGCGGCGAGCGCCCGACGCCCGAAGAGTTGGCCGAGGAATTCGACATCGAGCCGCGCAAGGTCCAGTGGATGATGCGCGTCTCGTGGCAGCCGCTCAGTCTGGAGCGACCCGTCGGCGAGGACGAGGACAGCGAGCTGAGCAACTTCATCGAGGACGAGGAGACGCCGACGCCGCCCGATACGACCTATCGAGGGATGTTGCGCGAGCGTCTAGAAGAGGCCATGCGCGGACTCAGTCCCCGCGAGGTGCGTATTCTGCGTATGCGCTTTGGATTGCAGAACGGCGAGAGCTATACGCTGGAAGAAGTCGGTAAGAAGTTTGGTCTAACGCGCGAACGCATCCGGCAGATTGAGGGGCAGGCGCTGCGACGCTTGCGTCACCCCAGCCGCAGTCGTGATCTGCGGGACTATCTGCGCTAGATAAACCTCTTACAGAGGGAGATCGGTTCCGTGATGTTACATATCAAACCGCGTGAAGTGACCGCCATGAGGATGTGCAGCTGGCCGGAGCGTCAGGGGGGCGAGGCCCCCTGAACGCACGGTGCGCTCTGCACCCACAATGGCAGATGACCCGCCAGCCTCGCTGGCGGGTTTTGTTTTATCGAGAGTCGGTTATACTTCCCTGAGCAGGTGCAAGGAGGCACACAATGACCAAGAAAATCTTAGTTGCAATAGCATGGCCTTATGCGAACGGTGATCTCCACGTCGGGCACATGGCAGGCGCTATCCTGCCCGGCGACATCTTCGCCCGCTACCATCGGCTGGCGGGCAACGACGTCTTGATGGTCTCCGGCTCCGATTCTCACGGCACACCCATCACGGTGCACGCCGAGGAGGAGGGCGTCACGCCGAGGGAGATCTTCGAACGCTACCACGAGCGCTTTCTGGAGACGCAGAAAGCTGTCGGCATTTCCTACGACCTTTTCACGCACACGGACACCGCCAATCACCAGCGCGTGGCGCAGGATATCTTCACGCGCCTGCTGGAGAACGACTACCTCTACGCAGAGCGGCAGCAGCAGTTCTACTCCGAGACGCTGGAGCGTTTCCTGCCCGACCGCTACGTCGAGGGGCTGTGCCCGCACTGTGGCTACGAGGAGGCGCGTGGCGATCAGTGTGATAACTGCGGGCGCCTGCTTGATGCCCTGGAACTGGGTGATCCGCGCTGCAGCATCGACGGTTCGGAGCCTGTGATCCGCGAGACAGAACATTTCTTCCTCGATCTACCCGCGCTGGAGGATGAGGTGCTGACCTTTCTGGAGGATGGCAAGGACCACTGGCGCGCCAACGTCCTCAGTTTCTCGCGCAATTACGTGAAAGGCGGCTTGCACGGGCGCCCTATCACGCGCGATATCAAGTGGGGCGTGCCGGTGCCGCTAGAAGGTTACGGCGACAAGCGCCTCTACGTCTGGTTCGAGGCGGTGATTGGTTATCTCTCCGCCAGCCTTGAATGGTCGACGCTGCAAGACGCGCCCGAGGCCTGGAAGCCCTGGTGGTACGATCCCGACGCGCTGACGTACTATTTTATCGGCAAGGACAATATTCCTTTTCACACCATCATCTGGCCCGCCGAGCTCATCGGCATTGAGCGCATCTACGAGGACGAGCGGACGCTCAATCTGCCCTACGACGTGCCTGCTAATGAGTTCATGAACATCCAGGGTGCCCAGGCTTCGAAGAGCCGTCACTGGGCTGTCTGGATGCCGGATCTGCTCTCGCGCTACGATCCCGATGCCATCCGTTTCTACCTGACCTCGGTGATGCCGGAGGCCAGCGACACGAACTTCTCCTGGGATGGCTTCGTACAGCGCAACAACAATGAGCTGGTCGCCGTCTGGGGCAATCTGGTGAACCGGGCCATCTCCTTCACAGCCAAACGCTTTGGAGAAGTGCCGTTGCAGGGTGATCTCCACGAGATCGACGAGGAGATGCTGGCGCAGGCCAAGGCGGTCTTCGAGACGGTCGGCGAACACCTGGCGCAGGCTCAGTTCCGCGCGGCGCTGGGCGCAGCGCTGGACGTGGCCCGTGAGGCGAACCGCTACCTGGAGGTCAAGGCGCCCTGGAAACAGATCAAGGAGGATCGCGCCGCCGCTGGGACGACGCTTAACGTCGTCCTCCAGGTCATCAACGCGCTGAAGATCGTCTTCGCGCCCTTCTTGCCCTTCTCGTCGGAGCGCCTGCACGCGATGCTGGGCTACGAGACGCCGCTCTTCGGCGATCTGACCATTGAAGCGGTGGAAGGCGACGGACGCCCGCACAACGTGCTGCGCTATGATCCCCAGACTGGATCGGATGAGTGGGCCTTCTCTCCGCTGCCTGGCGGTCGCACGTTGGCGAAGCCGAAGCCGCTCTTCAAGAAACTGGATGAGAGTGTCATCGAGGAGGAGCTGGCGCGGCTCGGCTCTTGATCTGCTGAACTTTACGGGGGGCACGAGAGCCGGTCCGGCTTCCGTGCCTTTCGCTTTGAAGGGACAGGCTGCCCGTGTTATAATCGGGCCAGAGCCAATAATACTAACTCCCTCGAAAATAGACACGATTAACAAGATTAACAGGATGTAAAATACTAAACCTAGCTGGGGCCGGTCTCCCGACCGTGGCCCACCGCGCTAAAGCGCGTGACTACCAACCATTTTCGTGCTTGCAAGGTGTGCGCCAGCACCGGGGTCTCCACTGAAAAAGGTATTTCAGTGGAGAAAAGGGTCCTATATGTTGTGATTGTGCGCAGCACAATCACAACTATACTCCATTTTTCTTTGGCTGTCCTGAAAAAGGGGGGCAACCAACACCGGATCATGAGGAGTGATGCATGGGGTGGAATAAATTGCAGAGATGGGAAAAGATCGTCGTTATAGCTATCCTTGTCCTTGCCGTCTTCGCGCGCTTCTATATCCTGGGCGCGCGCGTGATGAGCCACGATGAGAGTTTGCATACCAAATTCTCCTGGCAGCTCTACGACGGGCAGGGCTACGCTGCCAATCCGATGATGCACGGCCCGCTGCTCTTTCACCTCAACGCGCTGGCCTATTTCCTGCTGGGCGTCAACGACTTTGCCTCGCGTGTGGTCCCGGCGCTGGCTGGCGTGGCGCTGGTGCTGACCCCGTGGCTTTTCCGCCGCTGGTTGAAACCCGGCGGCACGGTGGCGGCCTCTCTCATGCTGTTGCTCTCCCCGGCCATTTCCTACTACTCTCGCTACATCCGGCACGACATCTACAACATGCTGGCAGCCGTCTTCGTGCTCTGGACGGTCTTCCAGTATCTGGAGCGTCGGGAGTCGCGCTGGCTCTACGGGCTGGCGGCAGCCTTTGCGCTGCTCTATACCACCAAAGAGACGGCCTACATCTACACCGCTATCTTTTTTGGGCTGCTCTTCGTGCCCTTCGCGCTGCAGGTGCTGACCCGGCGCTGGGGCCGCCCGACGCTCTTTGGCTGGTTCATGGCGGCGCTGGCGGTGTTACTGGTGCTCACGCTTCTCTTCGGCTTCGCCCTGCGGGGGGCGGAGATGGAAGAGAAGTCGTTGGACGAAGAGGGGAATACCAGAGTGGCGTTGCCCAGGTTGCCGGTGTGGGGATATTTGGTCATCATTCTGGCGGTGGGAGTGCTGATCGCTGTCATCGGACTGGTCTACGTGGGGGTGGGCGAGCTGGCCTTACGGGAGATGCCCCTCTTCGATCTGCTCATGACGTTGGGGACGTTGACCCTCCCTCTGGGTGCGGCGCTCATCATCTACCTGGCAGGCGTGGACATGCTGGCGCTCTATAACGCGCTGATGAGCGCCGACATCACCAATCTCTTCGGCCCAGATCTCTGGATAGCCGCGGTCATTTTGCTCATCGTCCTGCTCGGCTCCACGCTGCTGGGGCTCTGGTGGGACCAGCGCCGCTGGCCCATCATCGCGGCCCTCCACTACGGGATCTTCATTGTCTTTTACAGCACGGTCTTCACCAACGCCTTAGGCGTGATCATGGGCCTGGTGGGCGGGCTGGCGTACTGGCTGGCGCAGCAGGGCGTGGAACGCGGCGGTCAGCCCGACTATTACTACGCGCTTCTCATGCCGCTCTACGAATTCCTGCCGCTGCTCTTCTCCGCCGCCGGAGGGATCGGCGCGGTGGTCTATTTCTTTGGCCCGCGCGCCGAAGGGGCTGAGACTGAGTCGGTAGACTCGTCCGTGCAGCGGCTGGTGCGCGATTTCATGGATCACCTCCTGGACGTGCAGCGCTTCTTCCCGCTCTTCCTGCTGGGCTGGACGGTGCTCTCGTGGATCGGCTATACCCTGGCGGGTGAGAAGATGCCGTGGCTGGTGGTGCACATCGTCCTGCCCAGTATCTTCCTGGCGGCCTGGGGTCTGGGGCGGATCATCGAGACGCTCAAGGGGCGACCCCTGAAGCACGCCGCCGGCTGGGTCTTCCTGATCGCCCTGCCGCTGACGGTGGTCAGCCTGGTGATTCTAGGGGGCTCGTTGGACGGTCTGCGTCCCGTGGAGAGCGTCGCTTCAGAAGCGGGGCCGTCGCTGGCGCGCCTCCTCGCCATTGGGCGTCTCATCGGCGGGCTGATGGGGCTGGGCATCTCGGGCGGCGCGCTCATCTGGACGCTGGGCCACCTGCGGTTGGGACAGGCGATGCGCTTGGGCATCTGCCTGCTGGCGGTGGTGCTCGCACTTATCACCACCCGGACCATGGTGATGCTCAACTACATCAACTACGATCTGGCAACGGAGTTCCTCGTCTACGCGCACTCGGCGCCTGACGTCAAGGTGGCGTTGGAGCAGATCCGCGACGTCTCCTGGCGCGTCACCGGCGCGCCGCGCGACGTCCAGGTGGCCTACGGTGAGCACGGCTCCTGGCCTTTCACCTGGTACTTTGTCAACTATCCCAACGCCCACTTCTATGGCTCGTCGCCCGACGCGGAGAAGCTGCTGGAGTCGCCTGTGGTCATCGCCGGCTCCGAGCAGTGGGGCGAGGTGGAGCCGATCTTGGGTGACGCCTACATGCACTTCGACTATAAGTTCCTCTGGTGGCCTATGCAGGACTACTTTGGCCTGACCTGGGAGCGCATACGCACCGTGCTCGCCGATCCTGGCATGCGGGTGGGCCTCTGGCAGATTATCTGGAACCGCGATTATCAGGCCTACGCGGAGGCGAAGACGGCTCTGGCGCGCCAGACAAACCCGGACGCGCCGGAGACCGAGCTCACGCTCCAGACATGGCCGCATCGGAGCGAGTTCCGGCTCTACGTGCGCAAGGATCTCGCCGAGGAGGTCTGGAGCTACCGGCTGGGGCCGGAAGGGATGCAGCAAGTCGAGCCGGCGGCCACGGAGGTGCCCGATCCTTTCGCCGGAGGGGAGAGTGACCTCGCGCCCGACGCGACTCTTCCGTTGACGGGCGCGCTCCCACGCGGGGTGACCGTGGCGCCCGACGGCACGCTCTACGTTGCCGACACCGCCCAGCATCGCATCTGGCACCTGAACCGCGAAAACGAGGTGCTCCACGTCTGGGGCGAGCAGGGAACGGGCGATGGGCAGTTCCAGGAGCCCTGGGACGTGGCGGTGGATTCATCTGGCGACGTCTACGTGGCCGACACGTGGAACCATCGCATCCAGAAGTTCAGCGCAGAGGGTGAGTTCTTGCTCAGCTGGGGCAGCCGGGGCGAGTATCCCGTCGGCGACCCCAACGGACACGGGGCCTTCTACGGGCCGCGCGGCATCGCCATGGGCGCCGATGGACAACTCTACGTCACCGATACCGGCAACAAACGGGTGCAGGTCTTTAACCGCCAGGGCGACTTCCTCTGGGAGTTCGGTGGGGCCGGCGCCGGTCCGGGACGGCTCGACGAGCCGGTGGGCATTGCCATCAGCGCTGACGGGGGCGAGGTCTTCGTGGCCGACACCTGGAATCTGCGCGTGCAGGTCTTCGCGCCCGACGGCGATTTCATCCGCCAATGGAGCGTGCCGGTCTGGGATGTCGCCAACCCCGATCTAAAGCCCTTCGTCGCTGTGGACGACGCCGGTCAGGTCTACGTGAGTGATTCCACGCAGGGCCGCGTCCTGGTCTTTGACAGCGGCGGCGTCTTCCAGCAGAGCCTGGAAGGCCTACAGTTCCCGGTCGGCGTGGCGGTAGGCGACGGTCATCTCTACGCAGCCGACGCCTACCAGAGCCGCATCGTCAGCTTCCCGTTGCCATGAAAAAGGGTCGCGAAAACCTTCCGGGATGCTCAAAGCATCCCGGAAGATTTGATCTTGCATAAATCATCACTGGGAGGATGCCTTTGGATCTCTTTGAAGTCTTTCCGTCATTGCGCCAACAGGCCGACCCTGCGCTTGCGGGGCGGTCGTTGCGCCTGCTCTCCCTCTCCGCTATCGCCTACGATGACGATGCCTATTTCTTCGAACTGAGCCGTCCTCGTTACTGGGTGGAAGCGGAGAGCGAGTCGCCGACCATCGGCGTGGGCGGCGCGAAAATCCGCCTGAGAGAGCCGTCGGCGCCGCTCGACGCGCTGTTGGCCCACGTCCGCGAGCAATGGCGTGTGGAACCGATATTTCTGCCCGGTAACCAGACCTATCTGCTGGAAGGCGACCGCTCCGCTGTCTTGCGCGGCGGCGATTGGATGGCGCCGCCGACGCCGCACCTGCTGATCCTCACGCCGCCGCGTTTAGGAGGGGCCAACACGCCGGACGCGCTGGCGCAGGCCAGCTATTTCGTCCATCTGCACGAGTCGCCGCGTCCCTTGCGCACGGTGGGCATCGTCCGGGTGGAGCGTGACGCACTGGGCGCCTTCCTGGCCCAGGAGCGCTGGCTGATGATCAAATTATTGGCTCAATCCTGGGCTGATGTCCAGTGGGCCGACGAGGTGCCGCCCAAAGCCTACGTCCGTCCGGTGCTGGCCTTGCGCGGACTCCGGCGCCTTTGGAATGCGGGTCTCTTTCCGCTCAACACGGAGGTCTGATGCTCGCGAATCTGGTGACGTTGGCGCGGATTCCACTGCTGGGCCTTATCGTCCTCTTGTTGTACTCGTCCTCTGCCACGGCCCGGCTGATCGCGGCGCCCCTGATCGTGATCTTGATTCTCATGGACACTTTGGACGGTCTGTTGGCGCGCGCCCGTAAGGAAGAGAACATTGTGGGCAGCGTGCTTGATATCGCTGCCGACCGGGCCGTAGAGTACGTGCTCTGGGCCGTCTTCGCCCATCTACGGCTGATTCCAGTGCTCATCCCTGTGCTCGTCCTGTTGCGGGGCACGTTTGTGGACGCGATTCGCTCCGTGGCGCCGGCGCAGGGGCTCAAGCCCTTTGAGTTGATGCGCACGGACGTGGGGCGCTTCCTCGTCGGCTCGCCGTGGCTGCGTGCGCCCTATGCCCTCGTCAAAGCCGTGGCCTTTACCCTGCTGGCTGCGGTGTATGGCCTGGAGGCCGCCGGTCACACGCTTTACGATTCTGTGCATACGGCCGCATTATGGATGACCTGGATCGCATTGGGCTTCTGCATGGTGCGCGGCGTGCCGGTTTTGATCGAGGGTCCACAGGTGTTGCAAGATCAGGAGTAGTGTGGTGAGCGCCAAGCGTTTCTTCTCCCAGGGCTGGCCGACAAGGTTGGCCTTTTACTTGGGTAAGTATTCGCCGCCCTGCGGTGGGCGGCTGATCGCCTGGCTCGCGGCCCGTACGCTCGTCACCCTCAAGCCCGACGTTTACCATGCTGTTTACGATAACCAGCGCCACGTATTGGGCGCCGACGCCTTGCCAGCGGAGATCCGGCGAAATGTCTATCGCGTCTTCTTTGGCGCCGCGCGCGCTTACTACGAGCTTTTTTACAATGTAGGCCGGGGGCGGACGCGCGTCCAGGCCTTCGATCCGCCGGTGCATCTGCTCCCTGAGTCGCGCGCTCACCTTCAGCGCGCGGTGGCTGCGGGCCGAGGCGTCTTCATCCTGGGCTGTCATGTCTCGAACTTTGATTTCGCCGGCATCGCGCTTTGTCAGGCTCTGGATGTCCCCATTCAGGTGCTCTCCCTCGCCAATCCCACACCAGGTTTTGTGCTCTTCAACGACCTGCGGCGACGGGCTGGCGCTCAGGTCACCCCCATCTCGCCGACATCGCTGCGCGTCGCGCTGCGACGACTGCACGAGGGCGGCGTCGTGCTCACCGGCGTAGACCGTCCCACCGGTGAGCGTGATCAGCCGATTGAGTTCTTTGGCGCCACCGCGTATCTGCCCACCGGCTACATCCGCATCCCCCTGCGCACCGACTGCCTGGTGGTCACGGCGGGCGCGGCCTACGAGGATGGCGCATATCACGTGTGTGTCAATCCCCCCATGGAGATGGTCCGCACCGGCGATCAGCAGGAGGACGTGCGCGTCAACGTGCGGCGTGTCCTGGCCGAGTTTGAGACCTTCATCGCCGGGCATCCGGAGCAGTGGATGATGTTCGTGCCGGTGTGGGAGAAGGCTGCCGCACTCGACTGAGAGCGAAGACGAAATCCGCGTTGCCACTCAGACGTGGGATGCATTGCCTCTTCTTTTTTCTGCCCCTTAGCCCAGACGTGTTATAATTGGGATTTGCTCATGGTGCGCGCTTCAGGAGGCTGCATGCCCAAACTCAAGAAACTCAGACTACAAGGGTTCAAATCCTTCGCCGATCCGCTGGAGTTGGTCTTCCCGACGGGCATCACCGCCGTCGTCGGGCCCAACGGCAGCGGCAAAAGCAACGTTGCCGATGCCATCCGCTGGGTCCTGGGCGAGCAGCGCATGACGACGCTGCGCGGCAGCACCAACGAGGATATGATCTTCGCCGGCAGCGCGGAACGAGCGCGCGCTGGGCTGGCCCGCGTTACCCTGACGTTTGATAACACTGACGAATGGTTGCCTCTGGACTTCGCCGAGGTTACCGTGGGGCGCCGCTACTCGCGCGATGGGCGGAGCGACTACATCCTCAACGGCAGCAAAGTCCGTCTCATGGATCTGCGCGACATCCTCGACCGCGCCGGCCTGGGCCGGGATGCGTATCTTACCATTGGGCAGGGCCTCGTCGACCAGGTGCTCTCCCTGCGCGCCTCTGAACGCCTGGCGCTTTTTGAGCAGGCCGCCGGTATCGCACCCTATCGCAACCGCCGTGAGGAGTCCCTGGGCCGGTTGGAGAAGACGCGGCGCAATCTAGAGCGCGTGCGCGACATCATCGGCGAGATCGAGCCGCGCCTGCGCCGCTTGGAGCGCCAGGTCGAGCGGGCCGATCAACACGCGCAGCTCTCCGAGGCGCTGCGGGGGCGTCAGCGCATCTGGTACGGTTACCGCTGGGACCGTGCGTTGGATAAATTGGAGACGGCGCGGCAGCGCGTCCTCTACCGGCAGCAGAAGACCCAGCAGCAGCAGGAGCGGTTGGACGGGATTGAGGCGCGCATCCAGGAACTGCGTCGAACCCTCGCTGAGACGCGTCAACGCCTGGCGACGGCGCATCGCGAAAGCAGCGCGCGTCACGCCGAGGCCGAGGCGGCCCAGCGTGAGCTAGCCGTCGCCCGCGAGCGCCGCCGGTCGCTGGAAGAGCGTCAGGAGGAGAGTCGCGCCAACCTTGTGCCGCTGCGCAGCACGCTCCAGGCGGAACAGGACAACTTAGAGGCGCTACAGGCCGAGGTGAAGCATGCCAAGACGCGACTGGAGGAGAGTCAGACGAAGCTCGCGGCGGTCGAAGCAGAGTACAATACGGTCGAGGAAAAGCGCCGGACGCTGTTGAAACAGCAGAGTGCGGTCGAATCCCGCGCGTTGGAGAGCCGCCATCAGCTGGCCGACCGGCAGAGCCGTCTGGAACAGTTGGACGCGCGCAAGCAACGTCTTAAAGTGCGGATCAAGGAAGCCGAAACGAAACTCGGTCAGGCCACCGAGCGGCGGCATGCCCAGCAGGCGACGGTTGAAACGGCGCGGCGGGCGCTGGAGCAGGTCGAAGCCGATCTGAAGTCGCTGGAATCCCAGGCGCTGGACATCCAAGCGCAGCAAGACAAGGCCACCGAGAGGCTGGAACAGCTGCGCGAGGCGTTAGCGGACAAGCGCTCGGTCTATCAACAGCTCTCGGCGCGTCTGGAGGCCCTGGAGCGCTTGCACGCGGAAGGCGCAGGCCTCTATGCCGGCGTCCGAGCCGTGCTACAGGCAGCGGAGCGCGAAGAGCTACAAGGGCTGCCGGGCACCTTCGCCTCGCTCATCCGCGTTCCGCCCGAGCTCGATCGTGCCATGGAGACGGCGCTGGGGGGCAAGGTGCAGAACGTCGTCGCCCGGCGCTGGGACGATGCCCGTGCGGCGATTCAGTGGCTCAAACAGCATCAGGCCGGACGGGCGACCTTTCTGCCGCTGGACAACCTGCGCCCTTCCCGCCCGTTGCAGCTCCCGAAGGGCGATGGCGTCATCGGCGTCGCCGCTGATCTGGTGGATTACGACGACCCGGCGCTGGAACCGGCGGTACAGCTCCTGCTGGGGCGCGTGGTCGTCGTAGAAAACTTGAGCGCTGCCAAGGTGCTGCACGCCCGGATGCGCAGCGGCTGCCAGATTGTCACGCTGGAGGGCGAGATTCTGCGCTCTGGAGGCTCCGTCACCGGCGGACGGAAACGGCAGAAAGGCCGGGGCAGTGATCTGTTGGCGCGTGAACGCGAACGACGTCAGCTGCCGGAGAAGGTCGAGGCGCTAGGGCGGGAAGGCATGGCCTTGCGCCAGCGCGTTGAAGAGGCGCAACAGCATCGGCAGGAGCTGAACACGACAGCCCAGACGCTGCGTGAGCGTCAGCGCGTCAAAGCGAGTGAGCGTCAACGGGCAAACCGTACGCTGGAGCAGGCCATCAATGACCTGGAGAAACTGATTCAGCAGACGGATTGGCAACGTCAGGTGAAAGATGAGACTCAGGAGGAGCTGGAGGATTTACAGAGGACGGGCGAACGGCTGGCGCAAGAACTGCACCAGATCCAGGCGCGCCTGAAGCAGGCCCAGGAGACGCGCGCAGAGGTCGAGCAGGCGCTTGAAGCCCTGGAAAAGGATGACATGGGTGAGATTGTTTCCGAGCGACGCACGCGTGTGGCGTTGTTGCGCAAAGAGTACGAGAATCAGCAACTGCTTTCGGAGAGCCGGCAGCAGGAGATCCGGCGGCTTCAGAAACGCATCGCGGCACAAGAGGCGCGCATGGCGTCGCAGGCTGAGGAGTTGGAGCACCTCGGCGTGCAGATAGCAGAGTTGCGTTCCCGATATCAGCGCGTGCAGGATGCAGCGGAACTTATCTCCTCGCAGATACCGGAGCTAGAAGCGCGCGTTGCCGAGTTGGAAGCGCAGCAGGAGCGGCAAGAAATCGAAGAGCAGCAAGTGCGCAATCTCTTGCATGATACGGAACAGCGGCTGTCGCAGGCCGAGATTGAGCTGAGCCGACGTCAGGATAGAGTGCAGGCGTTACGTGACGAGATCCAGGACATGCTGGACATCGTCATCATCGAACTGCCAGAATCCCTTCCTGTGCAGCAGCCACTGCCGTTAAGTGCGAGTTCGGTGCCATTCCCCACTGTGACCGAATTACCGGAGGGTCTGGAAAAGGAGATTCGAGATCTGCAGACTCAGATCCGCCGCCTGGAACCAATTCATCCCGGCGCTAAACAGGAATACGACGAGATTTCAGAGCGTCATCGTTTTCTCCGCGAGCAGTCGGCTGATCTGGAGACGGCCTCCGCACATCTGCGGCAGGTCATCGGCGAACTGGATAACATGATGGAGACGGCCTTTCGGACCACGTTCCAGGCCATCGCTGGCGAGTTCACGGAGATGTTCAAGATGCTCTTCAATGGCGGCAAGGCAAGCCTATCCACTATCACCGAAGATAGTGACGTTATTGGCGTCGAGATCACCGCGCGCCCGCCGGGCAAGCGCACCTCCGGTCTGGGCATGCTCTCAGGCGGGGAGCGCTCCTTGACGGCTGTGGCGCTGCTCTTCGCGGTGCTGCGCATCAGTCCAACGCCCTTTTGTATCCTGGACGAGGTCGACGCCATGTTGGACGAGGCGAACGTGGGGCGCTTCCGCTCCATGCTGCGCGAGTTGGGTAAGCAGACTCAGTTTATCATCATCACGCATAACCGGGGCACCGTTGAAGTGGCGGATACCATCTACGGGGTCTCCATGGGCGACGATGGGGTCTCCCAGGTGCTATCGCTCAGCCTGGAGGATTTACCCGTGTCCGCCGACATCCGTGGTGGGATGTAACGTTGGTCACGCTGAGAGGATGAACTGCCCCGAAGTTCCGGCTTGACAAAAAGGCGGGGATTTGGTAGACTATGCG
>CAYVKR010000001.1:0-46387 GCA_964452025.1 uncultured Anaerolineales bacterium | reverse complement strand
GCTCCCGCACGGTCTGCAACAACGCTCGGAATTCCGGGTAGAAATGCTCCGGCGTAACCGGGTCCAGCATATCCCGAATATGGTTATCACAGGGCGTCCGCTCCATGTGGAAGAGTGCCGTAGCATTACTGCGTCCGCGTTGTTGTTGCATCGCCTGCTGCCGGGCCAGAAACGAAGGACACTGCAGAAAGAAAATGGCGAACGCTCCCAAGACAATATCACTCATCGTATATTGGCAGTTTTTGCCGACCCGCTTGTCCGGTAACTCGGGAGCAAGCTTCTTGAGACGGGCGATGGTAGCATCAACTACAGTGCTTTTTATCTTAGGTTTAGAGCTTGTCATGGTTTTCATAGTATTAATATATCACCAATTGCCGATATTTTAATGCCGGATGTCATAATGAGAATTGCTGATAATTAACCTTGATGAATTGCCTTGGCTAGTGCTTCAACACACCGGACAGTAGATTCTCGCAAACTAAATCTTCTGGCAAGTTTTTTTAACGAGGAATTAAAACACTCTTTATTCTTTTGAGATGCCCACAACAATGCATCTTGCAAAGCATCACGATCCGCTGATGGCACAACCCTACCAATCTGATATTTCCGTACTAATTCACCAATATCTCCTACATCAGAGACAATCACAGGTATATTCATGTTGAGCGCATCCATAAAGACCAATGGTATGCTTTCAATACGCGATGGAATCACTAGCCAATCACAAGCTTTCATATATGAAACCACAATGTCCGGTGGCGCATAACTATTGAGATGAATATAATCCTCATACCCGCTAACTCGCTTAATCAAACTAGATTTCATTGATCCTATTCCGAACATATGTAATGTAGCATCAAATCCAGAATCCAGTAGGCTACACATAGCGTCAACCAATAGATCAGGCCCTTTATTATATTCATAACGGCCTATATAAAGGAATTGAGGCATATCCGGATCCAAATCAACTCTCCCAAATTCATCAGACGACAAATTTCTGACAGATGGTACAAATTCACAACTGGATTCGGTGAGGTTTGCTGTCTCAGCTGCTAAGTCTATCCCATCAGCAAAACGGAATGAGGCCTTACGCAATACACGTCTAACAAGATAATCACCAAATGGATATTCATCCCGAGCCCAAATATCCGAGCCTAGGGCCCAAACCCCGTAAGGAACACCCAGTATTTTCTTCGTCACCAAAGCAAACAAACCGCTGGGTATAGCCCACATCGCCAACAACACCTGAAGGTTGTTTTTCTTGACATAGCGTGTCACGAAATATACTCCGCCGAGCACTAAGGTAGCATACCTCGTCATGGTGAGCACATTCTTCGCAGAAGAACTAGCCAAGTCTTTTTCGCCACCCAACCAGGGAAAGTAATAGACTTCTACCTTAGGATCTGTTTCTATGTTTCCCCATTTTCTAGGAGTAATAACATACACTTCATGTCCTAGATTAACCAATTCATGACCCAAATCTCGTACAAACACTCCAGCATTAACTGTATCTTTAGAAGATACTGGATAAGAACTAGTCACAATACCAATTCGCACTTATTTAACCTCGTTTTACTGTTTGACAAGGAGAAATCCGCCCACTCTTGCCAATCTGGACGATAGAAGATACATTGATAGATACTCAAGAGGATAGGACATCAGGATCATACCTCTAACAAGCAAACGTATAAAAGTATACTTCTTCAAAAACCCGGACACTTGAGAAACGTCCGAGCCTGAGATTAAACTACTACGAGCATATCGATGTTTGCTGATTTTAGCACGAAGCCAATGAAAAATCTTAACGTAAGGCAAATATTCACACGGTCTATACCGAACTAGATGAAACCCTTCGGATTCAAATTTCTCAATCCAGACCTCACGTGAATTACCGAAGACATGAGGTGCCGGGTCTTCCTCCACAATCTCTAAAGTAATCAAAAATCCACTTGGCCGGAGAATACGATACAAAACAGACAACGCCTCATACTGTTCAGAGTATGGTAGATGCTGTAATACAGTGACAGAAATAATAAGATCAAAACTCGAACTCTGAAAACCTAAATCCGGAAGCGCCATAACACTATATCCCGCATTCTCCAAACCCCGGATAGAAGCAAGTTGCACTGCTAATGTTCCAATATCAACTCCTATTATTCGCCCACCTTGTTCAGCAAGAAACTCGGTCCAGCGCCCTGTCCCGCATCCCACATCAAGAACACACATATCATCTATAGAACCTATCTCATTCAACAAGGCCTTAACAGCCTGTGTCTGAAAATGTGCATAATAAGCATTGAACCATGATGGCATCCCCCTATAGAGATCATGTGACAGCATCACCTCTCTAGGTAAATGCACACCATTCAAATGCTTATCATGTTCAAACCAAAAATCTTGCATATGTGACGCTATACTATTCTTTTCTCAGTAGATATTGAACATGCCAAGTCAAAATCTCACCCAAATAAGGCAGTCCGGAGAAATCGAAAGGAAGAAATCGAGTAGCACTTTCCATAATCAAGAAATCCACCTCTTTGACGAGAGAGTTGAATTTCTTAATCGTCATTACGTATAATCCCCAATCGCCATATGCAGCAGAAAACGAGTCAGGGGACGTAGGATAATTTTCTCCCAGCCAACTTTCATCATCCCAATGACGAAAAAGTCCCATCAAACGCAGAGCCAATTTTTCACCCAAATAATGGAAAGGACTAAACTGGTGTCCTCCAAGCAGACTATAGAAAGGCGGAAAACTCAAATACACATATCCATCAGGCTTTATGACACGACGTAATTCCTTCAATAGACTTTTCGGTCGAGCAACATGCTCAATTAAACTTGCACATATAATCAGATCGAAGCTTTCAGTTAGTAAGGGCAAATTCACAGCATCAGACATTAAGCTGTCCACACCTAATTGCTCATCAACATTGAATCGGTCAATAGCAAGAACCTTATTATTCTTTGACTTAAACGCTAAACTGTAGCCACCATACCCGCACCCCAAATCAAGCACAGTCAGATTCGTCAAATTGATTGACTTGCTGTGAAGATATTTAATCAATAACTCCCCTTGGAAGAACTGAAATTCCCTATAATCCTGCTTAGATTTCAAGCGCTTATAAGCATATTGTAAAAGTTTCCAATAATCGGAAATCTCCATGTAGAAGTGCATAAAAATCTACCGGTGCTCAAACAGCCACTGAATAGCATTCACAACATACCGAGCATCCGATAATTTCATACTTGCAGAAAGTGGCAAAGAGAGTGTCCGTTCCGAAATCCAAGTAGCATTTGGGAAATCCTCCGGTTTATAACCAAATTTCCTTCTGTAAAATTCATGAAGGTGAACTCCAATATAGTGAACACCAGTACCAATATTCATTGTTTTCAACTGACTCATTAACTCATCCCGGGTCAAACCAAATTCATCAGATTCTACCATAATTGTATACAAATGACGGGCATGAATTGTATCCGACCCCGAAACTTCTGGGGGAATAACCAAACCGGGAATCTCCTGAAGACCCTCATCATAAATCTCCCATATCTTTCTCCGATGTTCAAGATTTTCTGCTAAGCGCTTGAACTGGTTTAGACCAAGTGCAGCCTGTAAATCAGACATATTGAATTTATAACCAGGCACGATAGTCTCATAATGCGCATATCCCTCATCAGAGTATCGCTTCCAGGCATCGGCATCTAGCCCATGCAATCGCAATAACCTAGCCTTTTCAGCCCAAATTGAAGAATTTGTAACCAACATCCCACCTTCCGCTGTAGTGAGACTTTTTGTAGGATAAAAACTGAACGCAGCCATATCACCTATATTGCCAATTTTCTGCCCCAGATAAAATGCTTCCAGCGCATGAGCAGCATCCTCCATAACCAATAGATCATTCCTTTCTGCAATATCAAGGATCTTATCCATCTCACATGGTCGACCTGCCAGATGAACAGGTATTATCATTTTAGTCCTAGAAGTTATCTTCCTTTCAATCTCGACAGGAGAAATATTACCCGTCTGTTTATCTACATCAGCAAAGACAGGAGTAGCCCCGTGATGAATAACTACATTTGCGGTAGCCGCAAATGTCATAGGCGTAGTTATAACTTCATCACCAGAATCAATGCCTGCAACCTGTAGTCCGATATATAATGCAGCAGTACATGAATTCATAGCAATCGCGTACTGAGAACCAACCAATTCCTGAAATTTTTCCTCAAATCTAAGCACTTTAGGCCCAGTGCCAATCCAGCCAGACCGAATCGTTTCCACAACTTCTTTTATATCTTCCTCCAATAAATAAGGAGAAGCAAAAACCAAAAATTCCTCGCGTCTAGAGCATTCTTTATTAATCATGAAGTATCTCCCTGTTAATTGCAGCACTGCTCCAATGTTGCATTAGCCAAAAAACGCGGTCAAGAATCATGTGAGATCTAGTAGGAAATTTTATCGATAGTTTGACCCGAAATCGATTTAATATCCTTCTCCGTAATGGGGTGAGCCCTTCTTATCTCTATAGTGATAAGGACATTGCCTTTCCTCATGATTATTGTATATTCATGCTTATTTAATTCTGACAACGTTGGTGACAAAACAAAAGCGACTCCTTTGTCTGCAATGTCATCTAGATTAATACGTTCACCCTCAAGTGCCTTCATCTTCAGATAATACATATCGACCGCTTGTGAATACTCCTTATATATCTCCACTTGAGTAGAAAAACCCTCAGCAAAGGCAGTTGTATGTTGCAGAATCTCTGTAGGATAAGTCACTAGAAGCCCCCACATCGATTCAGATTCATAAGGTTGGGTAATCGCATAAGTCGCATGGTCAAAAAAAGGTTGCATATCTCCAGGACGCAAAACAAGTGCTTCAAGATCAATATCGGGTTCCACTATTGATCCAGGAACAGGAGTCTCCTCGACTGCGGGCATTGTAGGTAAAATCGATCTAGCTGATGGTGATGAAATCGGTGAATTTGACTGCAAAGGTGAAGACAATGGTGAAGTCGACATTTCTGTATACTTACAATCACTTAGCAAAAACATGACCCCAATTAAAACCGTCGTCCACAACGTAAGCATCGCGATATTTTTCATAATTTACCTCATTTCACAACTCGAAAGATCCACACACGATCTTGATGATAAAGCAATTCATAGTACGGCTCCTCAACAAGCTGTTCAACTATTAAGAAACCGTTGCTATGATTAATACTTCCCTGCCTCTGACCAATATATATATGAGTAATCCTCTGAAGGTCGAGGGATTCAATCAACTCCGGATCACCAAAATCGTACTCGATAATTTCGCGTGCTAAGCTATGCAGTGAAGATCGATATCCTTCCCAAGGTGCAGATTCAAAATCGTAATTTAAGGGTGGAACCGTATTCTCCCGCCCAGCCAACAATGGGAGCCACCAGCCGCCATCCGCACCTACAATCACGCTATCCCCATACGCAAAGAATGAATTAACCAAGAAACGTGCATCCTCAGACGTGTGTTCTTGGATCCATTTCATAGCCCGAAGATCAGGACGGGTGACCATCGCGTGCTGAGAGATACGCAGGTCGCGCAAACGCTCTCGAGCCCCCAATAAGCTTGTAACCACAACAACCAACATGACCAGAATAGTCCCAAACCTTAAGGACGTCAAGTAGGTGAACATATCAGCCACCAGGATCCCGACCAATACTCCCCAGGGTAAATAGGTTGCTATGAACAGGGCAAAATTGCTGATCGCCCCGCTACCCGGGAGATGTAACCACGCTGGATTGGTAGCGATCAAGAGAAAAAACCACCAGAGGCCTATCAGCAGTGATCCTCGTTTGCGTAGCCAAAGACTATACCCTAACGCTACAGCAAAGAGAAGCCAGCCAGCGGGCGCCAAGTAAAGAGTAAAATCACCGATGGTATTGTAATCTTGAGTGAACCCCGAAACCTGGCTCGCGCCCGTCGTCAATTGGCGACCGAAGTTTGCCAGGATCTTTCCACCTGCGATATGCATGAACCAGGGTAAGAAAAGGAGTGCGCCGCCCAGACCTACCGTGACGACGCGAGATACGGCCTTGCGCCCATCGCCCCGGAAAGAGACGAGCAACCAGGCCAACACAAACGCGACGTAGAAAATCAAGACGCGATAGTGCGTCAGGGCAAGCCCCCCCACGGCCAACCAGGTCAGCGCCACCAAGTGCCAGCGTCGCCGCTCAGCGCTGAAGGCCTCCCAAGAAAGCCACACCGCGACCGGCAGAATTACCTGCCCAGCCAACTGCGTGTAGCGCCCCCAGTTGACGTAATACATGGGCATGGGCGAAAGCAAGCCGGACAATAATACGGTCGAGGGGACAACCCACGGGTTTTTGCTGATCCGCCGGGTCAAAAGCGCTGGCGTGAAAACCGCCAACCCATTTAGCAGCTGTCCCATCCAGATAACCGAGTTGACCATTGGCGTTCGGGTCACCCAGTGAAAAACGGCCACAGCAGTGTGAAATCCAAAATGATAGGTAAACGAGCGTAGATCCGCATACGGTTCCCAAGAATTGAAGAGACCGCCATTGTCCACCAACAGCTGCGCGATCATGGTGTGCTGGTACGAATCGCCCCACATGGGCGCGTCCAGCGTCCGCACGACGAGCAACCGCACCCCAAAGACCAGGGCCAGGACGATCAACAAGGTCACGTCAGGCCAGAGCACGTCGGAGCGCGCCCAACGCTTCAACGCATCCCCGCCTTTGCGCGGTCGCCAGTCGCGGTGGCGCCACACCAGAGCAACGAGGCCGCCTACGACGGGAATCCAAGCATAGAGTGCGCCGAGGTGCAGGCCCACGACATCGGTCCAGAGCAGGAGCAGAGGATAGAGCGCCAGGCTAATGCCTACGGCTAACGCCAGTCGCTCGGCCCAGGTGAGATCAGAGTGCGGCCAGAGCCAGGCCAGCAGCGCCCACCCCGGCACTGCGTAGAGCAGCAGCGCCACCCCGATGAGTCCTGCTCCGCGCACCGCCGCGCCGGCCAATTCCAGCGCCATCCACCAAGGATCGTAGGTCAGGCGGAAAGCGGCCTGGGCATTTTTCGGCTCATGGTCCTGGTATACGGCACCATCGAGGTAGGCGTCACCGAGTCCGGTTCCTAACTGGACCTCGCCTTCACCTTCGAAGGTCAGCACGGCGTAGTAATACTCTCCATGGGATGCGCGCAAGGGCTCAAAGGTGAATCTGTGAAAGCCAGGAGAGGAACCGCTTTCAAGAGAGAGCTCAGCAGTGGCAATTTCTTGATCAGTATCAGGCCCACGAAACAGGCGCATCCGCAGGCGACCACTCGCGCCCGGCGTAGGATGCAGCCAGAACTCAACGCCGTTTAGACCGCCGTGACGCGCGACGAAAGTCTGGCCAACCGTATTGTGGTTTCCAAGATAGAGATCGCTCTGAAAACCCGTAGAGACTTGATCCTGATCCAGATAACTTGAACACCCCAGGAGCGTAAAGACGAAAATCAGGATCAAAAGTATGCATCTGCGTCGTCGCACATTCACCGCCTATCTCCAGGAAAGTATACCTAGCGAACAATCCAAGGATATGATATACGAAAAAATCCCCGTTCGGGGCTTTTTATACCTAGCGTATGGCAGAAGTCTATTCATACAATGTAGCTCACTGATTTCTTATACATGCGTCATTTACAGACACATTCTATCAGCAGGCAATGGAATGTCAACGGAAACGAGGGCTGGGAGTTCAAAGTAAGCCAGCTGGCGAAAACGCTCTTCACACCTTAGATCCTGCGTAGACAAAACCTCGGCAAACGCAGCCGGAGTTGATGTGCGCCGAGGTTAATGCGCATAGCAAACATAACTGGAGATTCCTCATAACGTTTGAGCTGTCCTGGAACTACCTCGTCTGCCCATAAGTCCTACCAGCTGACGAGCCGTCTCTTGCCAGCTAAAGTCTTGTGCGCGCTCCAGGGCTCTATCGCGCAACGCCTGACGCAAAGGCGCATCGTCCAACACTTTTATCATCGCACCGGCAATCTGACCCGCCTCCTTCGGATCAACAAGAATTCCAGCGTGCCCCACAACTTCCGGCAGACTGGTGGTGTTGCTGGCGATTACGGGGGTCCCACACGCCATGGCTTCCACAGGAGGCAAGCCAAATCCCTCATAAAGAGAAGGATAAACCAGCATGGTGGCCTGGCGGTAAAGCGCCGGCAGGTGTTCCTGGGCCACAAAGCCGGTCAGATGTACACCGACGCTTTTGGCACGCTGCACCAACTCTGCGCTGGCCCAGCGCTCAATACCCACCCACACCATCGGGGGAACCGTCGATCTTTGCTCCTTGATCATCAGATAGGCATCGAGGAGCCGGGAAAGGTTCTTACGGGGATGAATGTTTCCCAACGCTAAGATATAGGGAACAGACACACCATAGCTCTTCAAAATACTCTCGTCGCCGGACGCGGTGTTGTCCAAGCCAGGATGAAATTCTGCACCAATGCCGTTGGGAATGACGACGACCTTACCTGGATCAAGATGATAGAAACGCAGAATCTCCCGACGCGAGAACTCCGACACCGTCACCACCCAACGGGCTTGCCGCACCGCTCTGGCGGTGAGACATGCCATATACCAGGCCACAAAGCGCGGATAATACTCAGGATGGGCACAGAAGGACATATCATGTACGATTACGATTCCCCGGCAGGGCAGAATAAGTGGCAAGAAGTAGTTGGATAGGTACCAGTCGGCGTGGAAACGACGCACTGCACGTGTCTGTTGCCAGAGAAAGAAAGGTAGCCTTCGGTACTGTCCCAGGCCTAATCGCCGAAATCCATCAGGAACGTTAAGGGGCATCTCCCAGTCGCACGTCAAAAGCGTAGTCTCCGGACGCGTGTGAAGAGCAGAAAGTCCAGCCAGCAAGCCTCTGATGTACGACTCGTTTCCACCCCGTCGACGACCGACCTCGGTCGCATTGATCACGAGATGCACGAGCGTCACCCTGCTACGCGCTCATATACCTCGTGGAGCGCCTCACAAATTCGTTCCCAAGTATAGTGGGCTTCGACCTTTTCTCGGCCACGTTGTCCCAGAGCATGCGCCCAGTTGGGATCGTTCAGAAGGGCCGTGATACTCGCCGCCAGATCGTCTACAGCGCCAAAATCTACCAATAAACCATCCTTACCATGTGCGATCACGTCAGGTACACCCCCGGCCCGCGCGCCAATCACCGGTTTGCAATAGCTCCAGGCTTCCAAATAGACAATGCCAAAGGAGTCAATGCGTGAAGGAAGCGCAAAGATATCAGTTGCTGCGAGGAGATCACGCTTGTCGTCTCCCATAACAGGCCCTAACAAGACCACACGTTCGCGTATTTGCCGGGAGAGACTTTGATAAAAGCGATCAAACTCATCTACCGTAGGCCCAGCAATGACAAGGTGAACGTCATGCGCCCGCTCCCACAACTTTTCCATAGCACGTACCAGGTGAAAACTTCCCTTGTCGTAGGTCACGACACCAAGAAAGGTAACGATAGGTTCATTAAGATCATAGCGTTCACGAAAGCGTTGAGGCACACCGCCCTGCAATTCTGCCAGATCAACGCCCATGCCCAGCCGATGCATTTTTTCTAGGACAATCCCCTGTCGTGCCAATGCTTCTTTTTCAATATTGGTCTGCACGATGACCGCGTCTGCATCTCGTAACGCTTCCAGCTGATGTGGCATCGTGTAGTTAATCAGCACGTCTGTATTGCTCTGTTCGCCCACGTGGACGAAAGGCGTCGTAACAAATGGGAGACCCTCACGGCGAGCATAACGCCAGGCGGCTAGCAAAGGCCATTCTAAGGCGATATTGATGCCATGAACTACATCATAGCCGGGGGAAAGGCCGGTAAGCACGGCTTCGATCTGAGGAACAGAAGGCATATATGGTGCAAGGTAGCGGAAAACCGAGCTTAACTGAAACGGCAAGGTGGCGATCATAGTCGCCACCTTGCGCAAAACGTAGAAAGACCAGGGTGAGAGCGGTAAATGTCCTACGGGACAGCGAATGATCTCAATACCAACCTGGTCTTCACGACCAGTGGAGAGATGACGCTTACGAGGGTTCCAGAAATACTCCACCTCGCCAGCATCGGTGGTTACGACCGTGATGTCATCTCCAGAGCGCTGAAAATGCTTTGAGATTGCTTGCGTATAGGTTTCGGCTCCCCCAAGAAAGGGCGGATAGGCTGCATTCACATGGAGGATACGCATCAAAGACCGTTACTGATCTGACATGGCACAGACATTTAGGGACAAGGGTAGATATACTCGCCCCACTTTCCCATAGTACAAGCGCAACGGGATTGACTTCGGGCTGTCTTTCACCTCACCGTTCTCATTGGAACACGTCACACGAATATCTCCAAGATCATGCATCCCCTCAGAGTAGCCGTCCACAAAAACGCTTAGGGATACGACCGTGTTTGGCTCTATTAGGTCCATCTGTTGCATGAGAGATACTTGATCAGGCACCCCAACGGTACAGCTAAATCCGCCATCGCCAGCATTCACAATCTGGAAGTCTACATTCAGGCGACTCTCAGAAGAGTCTATATCATGATACAGAGTAATTGAATCTGGCATGACAACCAAACGAGGGGAGAGTTCAGAGTAGCCGGTATGTTTGGCGTCCTTTCGGAACATAGGCCAAGGCGCTGCGACTCCGGTGTCACCTGGACTCCAAGCATAGAGTGTTGCAACGTCGTTGTCTTTGTCCTTTCCCCCACCAATGACCACATCCAAATTGCCGTCGCCGTTCAGATCTCCCACAGCCGGCGTTCCAAAGACATTCCAATTGGCCCAGAAGGTCAAATTCGTTGTGGGGGGTGTCGTCTGTGCACATGCATAATTATTGACTGAGTGAGATGAGTAATCCGTGTAGTAGGTCCCATCATGATTAAGAATGCTGACTTCCCAGGCATGACTATACAAGATCTCCAGGAATCCATCACCATCAATATCAGCTACGGAGGGAGAAGCATGAACGTTAAACGCATTGCCAAACGTATCGCAGGCCATGGTCTTGAACAGATTCTCTCCCGTCTTGCCATCCCAAGCCCAGACCTGACTGCCGTTGTCGCATCCTCCTGTCCAGGGGCCATCGCCCACGTTGGCAATAGTAATCACGTCCAAGCCACCGTTTCCGTTTAGATCCGCTAAAGCCGGTGAGCCAAAGGCGCGACCGTTTGTGGACCAATGGTATTTCTCCACCAGTGCAGATCGAGGATCGTTACAGCCCACAAAGTTCCAGGCCGTCACGTAGTACCCCGCACCCTCCAACCAGCCACCTGTGCCCACCACGATTTCGAGCACACCGTCGTCGTCCAGATCCCCTACGGCAGGCGAAGAATAGATGGTCTGATTGAACCACTCGCGAGCGAGGACATTGCCCTCTATATCCAAAACATAGAGATAGCCGCCCGGGGGATCTCCATTGCGATTGCCGGTTGAGATGTCGGCACCAATGATAATCTCCAGAACCCCATCACCGTTCAAATCGCCCACAGCAGGTGACGACCAGATGGTATCCTCGTTGTAGAAACCGTGCCCCCCACAATGACGCTGGCCTTCAATACCTGTGAGATCGGGCCAGAGCGGCATGCCATTATGGTCAATAAGATAAACACACTGATCCCAGCTGCCAAAGGTAATCTCCTTATCCCCATCATTATCGAAGTCAGCGATGGTCGGAGAAGAGAATACGGGGTCCAAATAGCCGTTTTGCGTATGGTTGAGCCAGTCCTGCGTGTCGAACGCCCACTCCTTTGTCCCAGACAACCCGTCCACCGCAAGGACGCCACCATGGGCACAATTCTTGCTGCTATTGGTACCCATCCCCACCACGACCTCTAGCACACCATCAAGGTCAATATCATCAACTGCTGGCGTCGAGTTGATGGGCGCGCGCGTCTGAATATCCCACAAGACCTGCCCTGACCCGCTCACTGCATACAAGCGACCGCGACAGGCATTCTGTCCTACCCCACCCACCACAATATCAAGTTGACCATCTCCGTTCAAGTCTACCAACGTAGGAGAACTCTCGTAGATAGATGCCCCTGCCAGATGCACTGGAAAACCAGGGGTAAACTGAGGATTAACGTTCCACTCAGCTTTCACAAGATCACCCTCTGGAAATGTGAGGCCTAGCAGAAGACCACAAAGCGCTAATAGACCAACTGATCGCCATATCCGCCCTAGTTTTAACATACCCACCTCATCCAAGTTGTCTATCCTCTTCATAACCGCCAGCCACGCTCTAACTATATTATAACACACAGCGGCTATTTGTATATAGGAATTTGGTGGGATATTCTAATCTGAGTCGAGACAAGGCTCCTTGCATTAAAGACTCAGGTGAAAATAATCTTTGTATTTGGCCAGGTGGACCAAAATGGCATTCTTTTCCGCATTATTTCGAGCGGAGGGCCGTTTTTGGGTAAAGGTCCCTGCCCTGGCCCAGAGGTCCCGTGGCCGGGGAATCTCCCCGCCCGGACCGCAAAACCACGTTCATGTGCAAGCATCGGAAACATTGGAGGCAAGAGGGGGAGATTCCTCGACTCGCTTCGCCCCTCGGAATGACGGAGAACAAGTAGGGGCTCTCATACCCAGAAAACTTTGGTTACGAAACGCACAACTTATTTAATCACCATTCCTAAGTCTGTAACCTATGTAAAGCTGTCAACCAATCCCCCAACATATGACTTGAGTCTCTGCTCAATGTATTCAGGAGCATACATTTCGAACTGTCGATGTTGGCTCCTGACCACCTGCTGACGCAAAGCTGTGTCTTCATGAAGCAATCCTAGAAGTTCTCCTAAGACATCATACTGCTTGCGATTCACCATCAGCCCTGAAGGCCCCAGGGTATACGGTATACCTGTCGCGTTGAAAGCGAGAACAGGTACATCAAACGCCATGGCTTCTAACAGGGGAACGCAGAAGCCTTCGTGCTCGCTCATGCACATAAACGCCGTGGCAGCCCGATAGTATCCCCCCAGCCCCTCATGCAATCCTACAGACCCTGTCAAATGGACGTGATCAAGTTCCAGCGCCTCAATCATCATCTCCAATTCTAACTGATACCCAGGCGCATTGACATCTGAACCTACCAAAAAGAGGCGCGACTGCGGATTCACAAGTTTGTGATAGTAATTGAACGCTCGAATCAGATCATCTTGCCGCTTATTCGGCACAATACGCCCCACAAAAAGCAGGTTATCCCAGCCGTCGTCGTAACGTTCGACAATCTCTTGGCCCGCAGGACTTTCTGCTGAGGCCAACAGCTCATCAAAATAGAGGAAGTAGGGTAAGATAGCAACATCCTTGAAACCCACGTCCAACATCTCCTGGCGATTGTACTCCGACGCCGCAAGTGCGTAGGGAGCGTCTTTAAGTGATGCCAGCTCCAGGCGCCCTTGCTCCAACAACCTGGCGAGATCTGGATTGTAGCCACGCAGGAATTCGGGCGGTGTGACGTTGTGATAGTAAACTACGACCTTGTCTGGAAGCTGACGCACAAACTCCGTCACCGGTGAGGCAATGGAATAATGAAAGATCAGGATGTTATTAGGGTCACTATGATACCGCCGGTAATCAACACCTGGATCACGCAACCGCCGATCACGATGCTGCGCATAGACTTGGGATTCAAAGCCCCACTCTCGCAAAAGTTTGCGAATGCGAGCGGCCTGGTTACCTAGCGCATCGCTGTATAGAAACCCAGGCATGATCTGATGAATTTTCATCTTATCTCCCATCGATGTTTATTGGTCACGCATCCGGCGCCACCAGTCTCTTACCATCGTGCGTATGGATACTTTCCTAGCTTCCCAATAGCCTTTGATCACCACATTAACCACGCGATTTGTGGTTTCAAACCAACGTACCTCTCTCTGGAATCCTGAAGATTGGCGTTGAAGGTGAGCCTCAAACAACCGTTTGCCGAATTCGTAGAGTTCCATATCCAGACGATTGGCCCGAATCACGGCGTCCAAAGTATCCCCTGACAGATCCTCTTTTCGTGGTCGTTTACGGGAGACATTTTTACGCGTGTAATAGAGGTGCCGCCAACCGAAGGTCTTGGAGAGTAAAAGCAGCGTCTCGTTGAACCGTTCCGTCAGCCCGATCACAGCGAACTCATCTTGTAGATGCTGTTTGGCCCTCTCCAGCATCTCTGGCGAGCACTGACCAAACTTCGGCCCGTGCCAGACCCCAGAGATCACGCGGGTTTGCGCGTTGTCGATCATCACGTGGGCTTTGCTCTCAATGAAGGATTTCAGATCAATCTCGCCCTCGCTGATGAAATCGTGCAGATAATGACTTGCAGTGCGCCGAATGAAGTAGTAGTACGAGATCACCCGATCCACCGGATCACGTAGCACCGTGAAGTAGGTCGTCGGCCCGGGCAGGTACTGATGTACGCCAAAACCCATGTGTCCCCGGAACATCCGAATGCCGGCGCGCTGCGCTTCCTCCATCTGCTGGAGGTGGGCCACCGAGTGCCCGTCGACCAACCCGACGGAGTACATCTCCTCGGGCGCATACTGGCGCTCGATAATGCGATGCAGCGTCGTGCCAGCGGTCTTGGGAATATGAAGAAAAACGATGGCTCTATCCCTATCGTCAGTTCTAGCGGTCACTTCGGACTCCTTCCTGAAGATCTAGCGCAGAAGCCAACCGCCTCAGAATCATCTCAGCCGAAAAATCTGCCAGGCGCTCCCGCTGATTGAGCCGCAGGCTTTCGCGCAGTGCGCGGTCCTCTTGTAGTCGGTTGACCATGCCAGCAATCATCTCGTGTTGTTTATGCTTCACCAACACCCCGGCACTTCCCAGCGTATCGGGGATAGCTGCGGCTGCATAGGCGACAATAGGCACCTCAAAATACATCGCTTCCACCAGCGGTACACAGAATCCCTCATGCTCGCTCATGTAGACAAAGACAGATGCGATCTGATAATAGGCACCAAAGCCTTCCTCATAAGGCACCCAGCCGCACCAATGCACTTTATCTTCAATGCCCAGATGCTCTGCGAGGCGAACCAAATTGAAATGATACGCCTCAAAGTGCCGACTCCCCCCGACAAAGAACAACCGCGCCTCTGCGTGTATCATTCGTTGATAGTAGGCAAAGGCCTTGAGTACATCCTCGCAGCGTTTATTGGGCGCAATCCGCCCTACCGTTACCCAATTGACAGTCCCGTCTGCGAAGCGCTGGATGAGCGCCTGGCCCGTAGGTGTCTGTGCCGACGCCTGCAAGCGTTCAAAATCAACCAACAAAGGGACCACCCTAACGTCCCGAAAGCCCATCTGTAGGAGTTCCTGGCGGTTGTACTTGGACGGAGTAAGCGCTGGCACGGCTCGCAGTTCTCGAATAGCTTCCCGTCCGGCGCGCAGGGAAGCCGCAAGATTCGGATGAAACGGTGCAATATAGCGTGCAGGCGTGATATTGTGATAGTATAACATCAGACGTGCCGGGCTCTCCAGCAGCCGTGCCACCAGCGGTGAGCCAACAACGTAATGGTAGAGAAAAATGTCGCGAGCGTCGCTCTCTGAGAGATAGGCTTCCACCGGCAGCCACCTATCCTCAATGCCAGCGTCCGCTTCCAGAGCGAAGACCCGAGAATCATGCCCCCAGGCACGAAACGCCTGTTGAAACGCGTAGATCAGGTCGGCTGCCGCATCGCCAGGCCCGTGCAAATAGGGAATAAACTGATGGATACGCATATCAGAGACGCTGCCAGAGCCGGATTGCATCCTGAAACCGCCCTAAGACCGTGTCCCAATTGTACTCACGACGCACGTAAGCGTATCCCAACTCACCCATACGCTGTCGTTGGTCAGGATGGGACATCAGCCACTGCACAGCGCCGTGGAACTCTTTCTCATCGGCAAAGTACAAGCCGCCATCGCTGCGCAGAACATGATGCCGAGTCACGTCGCAATCGCCGTGGACCAACACGGGCACGCCGGCCAGCCACGCTTCCATGATCACAATCGAGAAACTTTCCATCAAGGACGGTTGACAGAGAAGAGTTGCAGCTGCGTAGGCATCCAGTTTCGTCTGACCGGTCTGAAATCCGATCTCGATGATATCAGATCGGTCGGGAATGGGAAGAGGCCCCTTTCCCATCAGCACCAGTTTCAGCGGGCCGGGATGCGTCTCTTTATAGGAAATGAAGAAAGTTAGCAGTTGCAACAGGTTCTTCATACTGTCAATGCGCCCAGAGTAAAGCATAAAAGGATCAGATATGCCAAACTGCTGACGGAAACGTTCGGGGTCAGCTAAGTACGGCTCAAGCCCAAACCCCACGATGGTGGCGCCGGGATTTCGAATGCCCAGTTTTCCCTCAGCCAGCCGCCGCTCCGGTTCACTGGTGAACATGATCCCACGACAATCTTGCATCATCACGCGCGTCTGCAAGAAGCGGGCAAACGGTTCATCGTGCAGGCAGGGCCACAGAACGCTGCGGTCCGGCCAGAGAGCGGTGCCGTAGAACGTGGTCCCAAAGAGGTAAGGCACAAAGATCAGGAAGTCATAGGATGAGCCGTAACGCGCAATGTGCGCGTAGAGCTCTGGGCTGTGCGCGCTCTGCTCAATCCACTCATACTCCTCGTCGACGGTGGTAGGCCAGCGGTTGGTAAACTTGATCATCAGTTCCCAGTACCGCTTTTCGTTCCGCTGGCTGTGATCGATGGGGAAGCGATGGACCAGTACGCCGTTGATCTTTGTCTCTCCGGCGGGAAAGACGTTACGCCAGCGGACGAGATCGTCAGCGCAGGTTGTCAATACCTCAACCTCGTACGCCGGGCTGGGCAGGCGCTCCGCCAGTTCCCGCGCGAAGGTCTCCGCGCCGCCCAGAATCTCCTCACCGTAGCGAGGCACCACAATGGCCAGTTTCATGCTTGTTCTGAACCTGCCTGCGCCTCCAGGTGTTCGATCCGGTCACGCAATGCCTCTACCTCCGCCTGCAGCGCTGCGACCTCATCGGGCGTCGGGCCATCTTCCAATGCCTTGACAAGATTGGTCAGGGCACGCACCACAAACTCATTGAAACGCGCCTGTTGCGCCGCCAACTTGTTGACGTAGTAGATCACGAGGTGATGTAAGGCCCGGCGGACTCGCTGCACCAGCGGAGCAATAATGGGCAGTTGAGACTCGGTGAGCGAAAGCCCCACTCCGACCTTGTCATATCCCACACTCATGCGGCGCAGATCATAGTAAATCTGGTGGTCAAAACGGGCGCTGACCTGCGATGCGTACAAACCTTCAACAAAAGCCTCGTAGTTCAATCCCTTGGCTTCGGCCTCTGCGCGTCGCTCGCGGATGTTCTCCCGGATCTGCCGCATGATGGCTTCCGCATCAAGCTCAGGATCTCGGATCTCGATAACGTCACGTACGTCGTCTCTGTTCATAGGCTCTCCCACGTCCTGACTGGCTCACTCAAAGAGCTCAGGATTGCTGTCGATCCAGGCCCACAATTTGCCAATGCCTTCTCTAACGGAGGTCTCAGGCATCCAACCGAATTCCTCCTCCGCCCGGCTGATGTCACTGACGTAGACGGGCTGATCCCCCGGACGCCATTCGGAATACGTCACAGGAATCGGATGTCCCGCCAGTTCCTCCAGGATAGGGCCAAACTCCGCCCAGATCGCCATGGTGTTCTTTGCGCCGCCCCCGATATTGTAGATCCTCCCCGCCGTCTGTTCGATGTTGGATGCCGCCGATTCGTAGGCCTGCACCAGATCCTCGATCCACAGCACATCTCGCACCTGTTTGCCGTTGCCGTAGATCGTGATGGGACGTCCGAGCCGAGCAGCAATGCAGAAATGGGCCACCCAGCCCTGATCCTCTACGCCGAACTGGCGCGTCCCGTAGATGCACGACTGCCGAAAGACAACGGTCTTCAAGCCGTAGATGCGCGCATAATCGCGCACATATTGATCACCAGCGCCTTTGGAACAACCATAGGGTGAATGAAAATCCAGGGGTTGAGTCTCGGAAATACCTTGAGGGAAATCCCGGTAACGGTAACGTGTCTCGTCTTCAACAACCACTACGTCTTCCATCCCACCGTACACTTTGTTGGTCGAGGCGTAGAAGACGATGGCCTCAGAGGCCTCGGCACGCACCGCTTCCAAGAGGTTGAACGTCCCCAGCGCATTGATGTCGAAATCTTCGCGGGGATCGGTGACCGAGGTGGTGACCGCCACCTGTCCCGCCATGTGGTAAACACGCTCCACGTCCGCGCTTAGCGCTGCCCGAAGCGCCTCAAAGTCTCGAATATCGCCCCAGATAAACGTCAACCCATCGCTACGCTCCCGCAACCACTGCAAATTGTTATCGGTTCCTTTTCGAGAGAGGTTGTCAAAGACGATGACCTCGTCACCCTGGCTGAGGTGATAATCCGCTAGATTGCAGCCGATGAAGCCAGCGCCGCCTGTGATAAATATTTTCATCCAATTCCTCCTTACTGATTATCTATTGTAGCTAATCAAATCCGTGTTGTGCCAACATGATAACAAGGATTTCCAGCAAAATCCCATTATAACACTAAATAACACTGACTCTACTGAAAGATAGTCTCCCTCTTGAGTGTGGGTCACCTTCCCGGAAGGTAGGGCGGATGGTTCTGAGCAGAACTACCCACCCTTGCGCAGGTTTTAGCCTGTCAGATTAGTTTTCCCAGCTTCCGGGAAGGTAGCTTATGCCACCAACAGGTTAAGGGGTGACTACCACTGAAAAAATCCAAAAAAAATCGGGGGTTCAGTTTATCTCTGCATGGCGTGATGGCGACGAGAACTGATATCTTAACAAGCCCTACGAAACCATCCAATGGACCCCGCGCCGGATTTTATCTCGTACCCATCCTGTTTGCGCCTTGCCTTCTCCATACAGAAAGGGACCAAACCAACGGTTGACTATTCGAAATACCCGAACTTTTCCTGCAAATGCAGGGCCGAGTCGGCGAACGTTCTGATCAAATTGCTCCTTCACATGGGCATACAGTTTAACGTCAACACGATTGACGTTGACAATAGCCTCTAGCGTTTCAGGCGCGAGCTCATGCTTGCTCGGTCGGCGGCGACTCACGTTCCGAGGGACGTAGAAGATGTCTCGCCAGCCGAAGGCCCGTCTAAGAAAAAACAACGTCTCATCGAACCGCTCCATCAAGCCGACTACGGCAAAGTGTTTTCGAAAGTTTTCCTTCGCAGCCTCCAATGCTTCCTCTGGACACTTCCCATAGGGTGCATTGTGCCACTTGCCGCCGGCCAACACTCGCGTCTGAAAATCGCTCATTCCCCGATGAATACCACTTTCGACGTAGGCTTTTAGATCCATCTCGTTTGAGATCAGGAAATCATGATAACAGTGATTGGCGTCACGCCGGACGTGGTAATAGTGCGAGACCACACGTTCGATGGGATCGCGCAGTACGGTGAAGTAGGTCGTCGGTTGCGGCAACAGCTCATGCGGTCCAAAGACCATGTGGCCCCGGAGCATGCGGATGTTTGCCCGCTCTGCTGCACTCAAACTCGAGAAATGCTCATACGTATACGTGTGCGCGTCGAAGAAATAGATCTCCTCCGGCGTGTAGTATCGCTCGATGATGCGGTGTAACGTCGTCCCTGCGGTCTTCTGGATGTGCAAGAAGATGACCGTCGTGTCTGTAGAAACTTTATGGTACGTCATCATACCTCTTACGACACTTCACCGGTCTTCACCTGATTTGCGTTTCGCCAGCTCTCTCTCCAACGTGGTGATACGTGCCGCCTGCTCAGCTAATCGCCGCTCCGCCTTTTTGAGTTGATCTATGAACCATCCTAGCCGATCAACGAGTTCGCGGTTGAAAGCCACCTGGCGCGCAAAAGTAGGATCGATGTAAGGTTCTCGAAGATGCGAGGTGAGGTTCCGGCGAAACCATGTGACCAGCGGGCCAAAAATCGGTATCTTAGAGCGGATCTTGTAACCACGCAAGCGGATATCCGCCTTCGCGTTCAGCCGACCCAGCTCGCCCTGGAACAACACATCCTCCACAGTGGGCGCATCTGCCGCGTGGGGCTCTACTAGGCGCGCCCTGACCGATTGCGGTCGCGGGTAAGGTTGATCGGGGAGCCAGGCGGTTGCTTCCCGCACAATCTTATCCCAACCATAGAGATACTGCTCCAGCGAGAATTCACGCGCCCGTTGCAAACCTCGACGCACCAACTCCCCATAGATCTCGTCATCTGTGAGCACCTGGAGGATCTTTTCAGCCATATCACCTGCGTCCCCAGGTTCAGCCAGCAGGCCGGCCTCGTTCACCACCCAGGGATGCGCCGTCGTCCGGCTGGCCACCACGGGCAACCCAGAAGCCATCGCCTCGATGAGCGGCACGCCAAAGCCCTCGTGCAAACTGGCAGAGGCGTAAACGGACGCCATGCGATAGTAGTCGGGCAAGTCATCCACACGTCCAGCAAACACCACATCATCTGCCACTCCTAAATCGGCGGCCTTGCGATGGGCATGGGCTACGGTTTCTTTAATCGCCGGATTGCTATCATTATCACCCACCAACATAAGCATCGCCCCGGGCACCGCGTGGCGAACCTTGGATAATGCTTCAATCAGCAGATCGATCCGCTTATTGCTCGCCATTCGTCCCACGAAGAGGACCACGGCGCGTCCGTCGGCGTGATAGAAACGCACCAACGCGGGATCGGGTGCCCCTGGAGAAAAGTCGTTGAGCGGAACTGCAAGCGGCAGTACTCGGATTTGATCCCTTTCAAGGTGCTGCTCCTCGACCAACTGCTTTGCGTTGAAGGGGCTAGGGGTCACCACAAGATCTGCGTAATAGGCCAGCTCATCGACGCTGGTAGCACTGTGGCGCAGCGCCTCGCGATCCGAGGCCGCGTTCCAGAGCTCTGGCGGCGTCACGTTGTGATAGTAGAAGATCACGGCGCCGCGCTCCAGCCCCTTGATGCTCTCCATCAAGGGATATCGTCCCGGATAATGATAGATGTACAGGTCGGAACGTGCAAAGTGCTCACCCCGACGGGCAATAAGATCTGCAAGGTCTACCACGCGCGTCAGCTCCACGATGTCTTCTGTTACACCTTCTGGGGGATGCAAGGTGTAGGTCCGTACCTCATCACCCCGACGACGGAAGAAGCGCAACTGGTGCAGCATACACTGACCAATCGCGTCTTGTGCTACCAGATTCACATTGATCAAACTTATACGCATAGTCGCAACCCTCTGGAACGTCTCAGCTCACCCAGTAGGAGTGAGTATACATGATTGTAAACAGAGAAAGCAACAAGGTGTTAAGATAAACCGGGGACTAGATTAGACGATTCACCCTGTACCGTATGCCCTTATCACTCGCGCACAGGTCCCCTCGACAATGTCCGCAATGCGCTCAACCGTGTAGCGTTCTTCGAGCTTTTCTCGCCCCCGCCGTCCCATCTCTTGAGCCTGGGAAGGGTTGTCGGCGATCTGGGAAAGCCCCTTTACCAGCCTACCCAGCGCCTGGGGCGCGACCAGCAGCCCATCCACGCCATGATCGATAATAGAAGCTACCGACGCAATGTCCGCCCCAATGACTGGCTTCTCGTAGGCCCACGCTTCCAGATAGACGATGCCAAACGCCTCTCCAACGGAAGGAAGCACCAGGACGTCACACGCTTGTAGGGCTTTCAGACGTTCCTCATCAGACACCCTACCCCGCACGACCAGACCCTTGACCTCGGGCCGGCGCTCCCATAAACGCTGTGAGAACTCGGTTTCCGGCCCGACGGCCAAAAAATGGATGTCCTCCCGTACCTGACGCAGGGTTAGAAATGCATCTAGACACAATTCCAGGCCCTTGTAGGCCGTCTTCCGCCCCAGGAATAGCATCACGAAAGCGGCATCCGGCAATCCAAAATGCGCTCGACACGCTCGCCGGTCATACACCGGAAAATCCTCCAGTCGTAAGCCATTGCCGCCCACGATCACGCGGTCGTTCCAGCCGCGCATCAACAGATATTGCTTTTCAGCGCGGCTCACGGTCAGAATCGCATGGCTGTCTCGTAAGATTGTGTGCATATATCCTACGTCATGGGTCTCCCGCTGTTCCGCGTGGAGATGAGGCGTGATGACGTACGGCACCCGCCGCAACCGAGCCGCCAGATACGCAAGAAGCGCGTGCGCATAGTGCAGATTGTTGATATGAACGAGATCATAGGAACCAACCCGGCGCATAAGCGCTGCCAACATACCCAGACTCACAGGGCCGTTGCCGTAGAAGATAAAGGGTTCGTACCACCATCGTCTCGTACGCCAGTAATGCTTGAAGCCACATTTGAGCGCTCGCCAGACGTGATCCGTGCGCGGCAAGCTGCGAAAGCGATACACATCGACGCCATTTAATCGCTCGAACCCGGGTAAGGCACTGCGCCAGGTTCGATAGTCAACAGAACGACTGGTGAAAACGTCTATATGATGTCCGCGCCGCGCCAGCGTTTCCGAAAGATCGGCGATGTACGTCTCAGCGCCACCAATGGCAGGCCGGTATTGATGGGTCACGTGTAACAACCGCATCAGTATCCCAGAACCTCATCATAGGCGGTCAGTATCCCTTCGATATGCTGCTTGAACGCCAGTTCTTCATCGACATATCGATAGCACGTTTGGCGCATCCTTCGCCGCTCCACAGCAGAACGAGCGAAATGCAAGATTGCCTTTTCCGCCAGCGCACTGGCGCTGGCGGGCGGAAACAGATAGCCGGTACGATTTTCTTGAATAAACTCGGGAATCCCCCCAATCTTGGAAGCAAGGACCGGCGTGCCTCTCTGGAAGCTTTCAAAGATGACCACAGGTGAGTTTTCATGCCAAACCGAAGGAAGTATCGTCAAATCACCAGCACCAAATAGCGTGCGCATCTCCCGGAAAGGGACCTTTCCCAGCACCTGAACCGCTGGTGCATATCTGCGAAACTGATCCAGGAACCGTTTGTCCCCGCCGCCAGCGACCACCATTCTCAAACGGTCGATGTGGGCGAGTAACATAGGTATCGCCTCCAGTAAAACGCACGCGCCTTTAATCTCCACACCGCCGCCGGCAAAAACGATCACTTGATAACGCCTAGCCATCTCCACAACGGCGCGCACGGTTGGATGCTGTGGTCTTTGAGGGCCTGGGTTCTCGAAGCCCAGTCGCACCAGCCGAAAACGTTCACGTGCATAGCCCGCTTCCACGTGCCGGTCAATGATCGCCTGACTGGGAGAGATGAAATACGAGACGTTGGCGGTCAGCAGAGAAAAAATCCGGCGTCGCCCGACGATGTCGCCCCAATAATCGTAACGTCGGAAGCAGTCTCCGCACCCGCGAGGGTATTGTTTGGGATCGCAAAACGACCCATCCTTTCGATAGAGCATGTTATTCGGACAGAGTAACCAGAGATCGTGCAACGTATTGACCACCGGCACGCCCACCTGCCGACAGGCCAGGTAAGGTGCCAAGGTGGTTCCCGAGACGTTGTGGACGTGCACAAGGTCGGGCTGTAGCTTCCGCAAGGCCGTTCGCACCGCACGATAGATTCGCGGATCAAAAACATCTCGCCATGCCGTCCGTTTTTTGGTGACCACATGGGCGCGATGAACTGGGATGCCGTCAAACTCATACCACTCGTCCACTGTCTTGCCCCGGCGGTTGTTGAGAACCAGAATCGAGCAATCTATCCCGCGCTTTCGCAATCCCCGGCAGGTATGATAATTGGAGATCTCGGCCCCGCCAGTGTATCCGGGGGGAAACGTGTTGGTCACGACTAGAACCCGCATAGTAACTGAAATTCTAATCTTTCTCCATTGAGACAGCCAGATCTTGAATCGCCTGGCCCAACTCCGCAATCTCTCGGCCATCCTCGCGAAGATATTCCGCCAGAACTTCAGCCAACCTCTGATAGTCGCGGTGCAACTGCTTGAGCATGGTCACCACTTCGGCGTTGAACTCGACTTGCTGCTGAATCATGGGGCGAACATACCACTCCGTTGCAACACGGTTCCACTGACGACGGAAAAAGACGATAAGTGGTCCGATAACAGGCACGTCGGATTGAAAGGGCCGTGGCTCAATAGACCATCCTTCGTGAAGACGGCGAAGAAGCGCGGTCTGTGCAGCAGGCTGATCCGGCGATTCGTCAAACAATCGCGCAGGACGTAGGGGCGTCACCGCCCGCAACGTCAAGAGCACGTGGGCGATGGGGTCAACGTCCTCCATCGCGCTCCCATATCGTGCTGCCCGTGCCCTCAACGTTGACTGTAGATGCAGCAGATGAAAGAGATAGACACGGTGCATCACGGCGACAAGTCGTTCACCACCCTCATCCAACGTCTGGAGCCAAGCAGTCTCATGAGGTAAAAATTCATCCAGCAATCGATCTGTTGGCCAATGTTTCAAAACAAAGCGCAGTCGATTGCGTTGGGGCAAGTACATGCCCTCATAGGAATGGGGACGGGCAAGCGAACTCGTCTCCTCGTGGATCATCACCGCCTGGGGCACATAGACGACACGAAATCCCACTTCCGACGCACGATAACACCAATCTACGTCCTCATAATAGGCAGGAGAAAACCCTTCATCCAATGGGCCTATGAGGTCATAGGCCTGCCGCGTGATAGCCAGGCCTGCGCCGGTGACGTAATCGACCTCCCGACGCTGATCATGCTGACCCATGTCGACGTCGCCGTGTCCATAGTGCACACCCGCGCCGCGCATATCAATATGCCCGCCTGCATGTTGAATACGCCCATCGGGATACAAAGCCTTGCCCCCCACAATGCCCACCTGTGGGTCAGATCTCAGTACCTTGATCAACGCAGTCAGCCAGCCAAGTTGGACTTCCGTGTCCTGGTTAAGTAAGATAAGGACTTCGCCAGACGCAGAGCACAAACCGGCGTTACACGCCTTTGCGAATCCCCGGTTTTCTTCGTACAGGATCAAGCGCACGTCGGGATACTGCTCCGCCACAAAATCGGCAGAACCGTCCGTGGACGCATTATCCACAGCGATAACCTCAAAGTCTGGATAATCCTGGGCCAGCACCGCATCAAGGCAGTCGCGTAGATACTCCCGTCCGTTCCAAACCGGGATGATAATCGAGGCCTTCATCCATCTTTCTCCAGATATTTTCGCCGCATCCGCTCCATCCAGCGCATGAAACGCATAAACCGACCTTGCTCATATTGCCGTGTCAGCTCACGCCAATATTCCCACTCAGCAACGATCTGCTGAATCTTTGCAGTATAAAAGGGGCTACCAAGATCTTCACCCAGTGCTGCCTTGTCTGCTGCACGATGAGGATGCCGGCAGAAATTCAACAACGGACGTGCTGTCTCCCTCCACGTCAACGTTTTTCGCACCTCTTCAAACCGCTTATCAAACTCAGCACGAGGCTTTTCCAGGAGCTGCAGAATAGCTGCGGAAACACCCCCAACAGCTTCGAAGTCGACCACAGCGCCAAGGTGATGGTTGGAAATGAGATCGCTGGTCGCATCGCCTTTTGTCGCCACCACGGGCAGCCCCGCCCAAATGTAATCCAGCACTCGACTGCGAAAAGCGAGCCGGGTTTCCAACGTGTCGTAGTGCAGGGAAAGAGCAAGATCACTCTCCAACAACACATTGGGCCAATCTTCATAGGGTATCCAGTCACCAAAAAAGACGGCCCTCCCCAATAGGCCTTTCTCCCGAGCTAATGCGCGAGCAGAATCGGTGTGCGTCGGTGTTTCCTCCATCCAGGGATTCGGATGTTTCGTACCAGGAAAGACCAAACGCACGTCACGCCGCTGCTGCCTGACAGATTCCACGGCCCGGATAGCCGTCAGGGGGTCTAGCCACGGCCACAGCCCTCCACCCCACAAGATGACCTTATCCTCAGGCTCAATCCCTGACCAGACCCCTTTGATCACCGGCTCAGTGCTTTGCGGAGCCACGTCCCGCAAGCCATAAGGCACCACGTCGATTAGAGATCTCAACGAGGGATCCCCTTTGAACGTGTAGGGGTTAATACGGCCATTCGCTTCTAGTAAACCCAACCACCAGTCACGCTGACGTTCACTAGCGCAGATGAAAAAATCACCCATCAGATACTGTTCGTTTAAGGAGCACATCCGATCCCACCAGTACCGTTCCCAATTCTCCAGGGGTTCCCCTTGACTCAGGGATAACCATTCGGCTAACAAGGGATCGTATCCGTCGACGACCAAAAAAGTGCCACTCTGGGCCAGTAAAGGGAAATCACTGGCGATGTCACTGGGAAAGATCACCGTATCTGCTGCAGCTACCCACGTGGCAATAGAATCCCAATCGCGTCGTGTATAGGAAGTAAAACGAAAACCTTCAGGAGAGATGTCAGGTGAGATTTCTGAGGGCACAGCCAACACTGTCTCAAACTCTTGACCTAAAACGCGGGCTAAGTGATAATAACGGATGCCAGGTCCGGCCATCCGCTTCCCAACCACATCATGACTGATAATTAAGACGTTTGTCCGCTCCAGAACCATCCTCCTCTCAGCGTCACTATACCATATCCCTGGTTCTCACTGGGTAACATCCGAAACGTGTACTCTCGATCCCGATAGTCGTACATTTCTGTGTCTTCCCAATTGTGGGCCGCTACCGAGATAAAATAGCGCCCTTCGAGTAACGGCAAGAAGGGAATAGTGTACCGGACTGCTCCTTCCCCCGCGATCCACGGGATCTCGTGCCCGGCGAATTGCGTATTCGGCCCGGTGATGTGGGTCCCGTCGCTCCGATGAATCGCCAGTCCGAAGACCGGTTGTTCGATCCGCTCCTTTGCCACGTAGTGCATCTCCACGGTCATCGGCTCTCCCGTGCGAAAACGTTGCTGCTCTTTTCCCTCGCCGCCCAATAATCGCACGTCGGTGATGCGCACCTTGCCGTTTCCCCACCGTCGCTCCTCTTCAGAGACGACTTGGGTTTGCTCCTGCGCCCACGAGTGATCCAGATACCGCGCCGCCACCGACTCCGCTGCACCATCGGCCACACAGCGCCCCGCGTCCAACCATACGGCGCGCTTGCAGATCTTGCGTACAAGTTCAGCGCTGTGAGAGACGAAGAGGATGGTCACGCCAGCCCTGCGCATGTCGTCGATTTTATCCATACATTTGCGCTGAAAGGCTGCGTCGCCAACGGCCAACACCTCATCCACCAAGAGAATTTGCGGCTCCGTGTGCACTGCCACGGAAAAGCCCAGACGCACGTACATGCCCGAGGAATAATGACGCACCGGCGCATCGATGAAGCGCTCCAGCTCGGCAAAGGAGATGATATCGTCCATTTTGTCCTGAATTTCAGCTCGAGATAGACCCAGGATGGACCCGTTGAGGTAGATGTTCTCACGTCCCGTCAGATCGGGATGAAAGCCGGCGCCGAGCTCCAAGAGGGCCCCCACTCTTCCGTAGATCTGTACGTTGCCGCTGGTAGGCTCGATAATGCCGGCCACCAGCTTGAGCAGCGTGCTCTTCCCCGCGCCATTGGGCCCGATCAGCCCCACGGTTTCGCCCTGCTCAATCTCTAGACTGACATCGTCAAGCGCCACAAAGCGCTCCACCTGGGAGTGCGTTTTTCGTCTCAACAGGTCAACCACGAGTTCTTGAAACGAGCGCGGTGCGGCTTGCTTAAGAACGAATTCCTTGGAGAGATGCTCAATAGAGATGACAACACTCATGCCAATAACATCCTAAACCAATCGCTTGACTCTCAAATAACCCATAGCAAGACATCAGATTAAAACAGCAGCGCGGCTTTGCCACCACCGCGCTGCCATCATAGCACACCCAGATCGAAAGGCAAAGGTCTTCTGCTACCAGATCTCCTGTCGCACCAGAGGTAGAAAGAGCCGGTTTGTTGCCACCAATACCGTTCCGGTCGTCTCGTTGTTCTGCTCATCGGCTTCTGCGATCTCGCCTTCGGGATCGACGACCACGCGCACCGGGTACGCCCCCGGCTCCAGATTTGGGTAGACAACGTGCAAGCTCACCGTTGCGCCACAACCGCTCAGCGTTGAGGCGACCACTTGGTCCTCAGCTATGGGGGATCCCGCTGCATCCAGGAATCTCACGGTGAACGGCGCCGTCAGCGGCACGTTGCCCGCGTTGGAGACCTGAACGTCCAAGGTCACGGAGACCGGCTGCGTCGGCGAGTAGGGCGTCGGCGCGGTCTGACGCACGTCCACGGCGACGAGGTCGACGACGGGCGAAAGATCGGCGGTGTACTCCGCGTAAGCCAAGCCGATTTTGAAGGGCTGATAGGTCTCGTTGTCGAAGAGCGCCCCACCCATCTCCCAGTCGATGTGATCCAGACTGAACCACGCCCAGCGCTGCACCAGACGATTGTCATCAGCCGGATAGCCTAACTCAGAATCGCGCGCCTCCCGCATCCAATCGAAGGTGCCTTGCATGAACGCAATGGCGTCATCCTCGGTTTTATAGAGATCTCCCTGCTCAAAGGGATAATAGAACAGGATACCGTACTCCGAGACGAGCAAAGGCACGTCCCGATAACCACGATCTCGCATCCAACGCCGGAAATCAATAAGTCGCTGCTGGAAGATATCGAGGCGCCAGTGATCTTCGAGCGAATAGTGTACTGCCTCATCCGGCGGGTCATTGGGATCAGGCCAATCTGGTACGGGACAGGCCCCCCAACCCCAAGGTTCGTAGCCTTTGACAAAACATGTCTCGCACAAAATATAACTGTGCGTGACCCAGAAATCCGTAGGCAGTGGCTCACCATAGCGTTCAACATACGCCGCCAAAATGCGATCCAGGTAACGCATGCGCTGGGGCGTAGGCTGCACGATAGAGCCCACACCGATCTGCGCCGTTGGATCAGCCCCTTTGATAAGGTAGTAGAGGTCATGATAGGCCTGTGCATAGAGATCAGAGCGCATATTGTCCTGCCAGATACAATCCGGCTCGTTACCGATAAACCAACGGGCACCCGGACGCGCGGACGCGATGGAGAGCAACTTCGTCCCGGTGGGCGATGCTGAATAACCGGTGGGCGTCGGCGACAGACGAATGGTCTGTACGTGCTCCACAGAGGATAAAGAGGGCGTTGCACGCGCCCCCCAATCCCAATACCACCCGGCATTGAGTGACGCCACATCATACTGTGAGGGAGGCCCGCCCGTTCCCGTAGCGCCAAATCCGAAGCGACAGTGCGTATAGGTCTCTGTCGCCGCTAAAGCAACACGCTCTGCTCCAGATCGCTCTACGCCATCTACCACAACCGACCTGCTTTCCAAAGGCCGCCGCATCAAGAACCAACTCAGAATCGAGACGCCGAGAAACGCAAACACGACCAGAAGCCGTCGACTCGCTTTCAACCACTTATGCGTCTGTTGTGTCATGGGTTATAGACCAGATACTGGGGGCTGCCCTCCACCTTTAGGGTGATCCGACCGTCGTTTTGTCCATCGTCAGCATCAGAATAGAGCATCTCCCCACCATATTTGTCGACGACACGCAGCGTCTCGGCCCGGACTTCGAAGTCGAGCACAGGATCATCAGCAGCCTCGAAACGAGTGTCATCGACCGTCCACACCACGTCCATGCGACCAGACGAGACCTCGAAGACGTAGCCTTCGATCTGGTCGGACCCTTTCTCCGCCAAAGTCAGGGGGCGTTGATAGCGAGCGTAGCCCAACATCTCCGTCATCGTCTGATAAGCCCCATAGGATGGCTTGATCTGGTAGTCACCGTCCAGAAGTCCAGAATATCCGTAACCGTCCAGGTCAATCAACGAAAACCAAATCACCACAGGCAGGTCCGCCGCCATAGACCGAATATACCCGATCGCCGGATAGCGACTCTGAAGCTCGGTGCTGCCCCAACTGGCCTCGCTATCCCACCCCATCTCGGTGCAGATAATGGGTTCGTCAACAAAACCATACTGATCCATCATCTGCCGGATGTACGTCGCTTTCCCCATGATGCCAGGTCCGTACTCATCCCAGCGAAAAACCGGATAGTAGTGAAAGTTCATCACGTCGAAGCAATCGTGCCCCTGGCATACCGCCAGCACATCCTCAAGAAAATTCTCATCGAAAGGGCCGCCGTCTCGAATGAACCAGTCCATGGCCATCCCACCGAAGACAAGCTGCGCGTCAGGATTGGCTGCCTTGACCACCGGATATAGATCGCGGAGCAACGCCGCGTAGCCATCTCCGTTCAATCCCCAATAGCCCCAGCCACCGTGGGCAGCATGGCCCAAATCCGCGTTGTCGGGCTCATTGTAAAGCTCGAAGTAAAGAACTTCGGGCACTCCTGGCGTCGTCCCATCGTAGCGAGAGACCAGCGCGCCGACGAATTCCTTGATGTCCTCAACATCATATACCGGTCCCATGGCATACTCCGCCGCCCACGAGGGCTGACCAGCGATGGTCAAAATCAACTGCAGGTTCCGTTCCTCGGCGCGAATCACCGACGTATCCAACCTACTCCAATCGTACTCTTCTGGCGTGGTGTTCTCTCGCTCGATGCTAGCCCAGCTGAGCGGCATGCGCACCCAGCGAACCCCAACCTCCGCAATCTCTGTCAACCCTCGATTATCACTTAGCGTGCCGTAGAACTGAATGCCAAAGGGTGGCACGCTTGAGTTCCAAAATCTGTTGACCAACGGTAGATAGGTCGTGTGCGTCATAGCGTCGGTAACGCGCAACAGAGATTCTTCCGAAGAAGACTTTGCCAGTGCCAAATCCAATGTCTGTTGAGAGTTGAGTATCCCCAAACCCCATACACTCACTAGAAGGAGTATGACCCCCAACAATATACTTTTTGATTCTATGTTCAACATCCTACCCCCAAAAACGAACAGTCAGCGGAAGATAGACAACGTACGGTTTCGTAGCCACAACCCAGACATTCTGATCTTCCACAACAACACCAGAAGGCGCCAGCCTATCCATGGGCAGAGGATAATAGGATAGAGTTTCAGCCTTAGTTGCTAAGCGTCCAATCTGACCGGCGCCCCACTGCGTAAACCACAGCTGATCGGCAGCACCTGCTGCCAACGCCATCGGCGAACTACCTGCCGGCTCCAAATCATAAGAGGCGAGAACGGCAAACGTCCCATACGTAAACCGGGTAACGCGGTTACCTGACATCTCTGTTCCCCATACAGCACCTTCATTCCCAACTGTCAATTTATAGGGATTCTCTAGATTATCCATGCCAGGTAATGAGACGTTGAGCCACAAGCCGGTTGCTGGCGTGTACTTGGAGACCTTATCGTTCATTGTCTGGGCGATGTACACACCTTGTTGCGCCAAGGCAATGCCATAGGGCCGACCGCCATCCAGCAAATCGTCTTGATACGTCGTTAACTGATAGTCCACAGTGGACGTGACCACAAGATGCGCCAGCTGATCCGCCTGCATCTGCGTGAACCAGACACTGCCGTCGCCGGCAATTGCGAGGTCGGCAGGATACGTGCCGGCAGGCGTGATGTCGAAGGTGTCCGTGCTCTGGGTCTGTCGAGAGAGCCGCCCGATTTGATCGCATCCCGGCGCCGTGAACCAGACCCACTGCCCATCAACCTCTAGATTCAACGGAGAACAGCCGGGGCCAACGTCATACGCCTGATAGGACGTGTGCTCCGTATCCGTGTAGACCAGCCGCCCGATGCGATCCGCGCCCGGTTCCGTGAACCACACTTCTTGCACGCTGCCTTGTGTCACCACGTCAACGTCCCGGGGATTTGCATCCAGCATAGGTAGCGTAAACGTGAAGATAAACTCCTCATTCTCCGAGTCGAATAAATAGACGTAGCCTGTGCCCGCCATGTTCGTGGTAAAAGGTTGTGAAGCGTCATCTGCTCTAATGCCGGTCGCCTGCCCCATCAACACCAAACCCAACAAAGCCCCAACAACAGCTAACCCCATGCGCCTCCACCTCATCATGCCCTCCTCGCCAGCCTCCAATAGCCGGCTACTCTTCGCTCGAAAACCTTCGACCTACCAGCAGCATAGTCAGTCCCAACAAGAGCAACAGACCTCCGCCCAGCAGCAACGGGGAGAGGCGCCGCCTCGGCTCTGCGGTGACGTCCTCGGATGGCGTCTCGGCAATCGCAGGGGGTTCTGTGGTCTCAGTAGCAAAGAGTGGCTCAACGGTTGACGTAGGACTCGACATGGCAGCAGTCGTCGCGCTCGGCGTTGTAGTTGCCGTCTCCGTGGGTGGGGAAGAAGGGGAAGGCGTCACCGTGACAGGGACGGTCATGTCTTCCGTAGCGGTGAGGGAAGGCGAGGCGGTGGGCGGCAACGAGGTGGGCGTTGACGTCGTAGCGTCCGCTGGCGTAGAGGTAGGCGTAGCCGTCGCTTCGGGCGCTTCCGTTGCCGGCGGAGGCGGCTCCTCTGTCGGCGGCTCTTCCGTCGGTGGCTCCTCCGTCGTCGGCAGCGGACTGGGCGTGCGCGTCGGTACCGTCTGCCGATCTTCGTTCTGCTCCGGTCTGGCCCACGTCACCGGCAGCAGACTTAACGCCACCCAGATGGCAAGCGCCACACTCATCCCCCCAAGAAGATTTCGACGTCGCAAAAGCTCTCCTTTCATGCGCTAGATGTATCGTCACCTACGCTCTCCATCCGTAATCATAACCGATCAAAGGAAAGTCGCAACCAACAAAATAGAACGGATGTTTTACTCTTTTCTTCTGAACCATGTTATAATAGGCAGTTGCACAGAAAGGGATAGAAGATGCCAAGTGACAAACTGATTGTAAGAGGTGCGCAACAACACAACCTCAAGAATATCACGGTCGAGATACCGAAAAACAAACTGGTCGTCATCACCGGTCTTTCAGGCTCAGGGAAATCGTCCCTGGCCTTCGATACGATTTTCGCTGAGGGACAGCGTCGGTATATCGAATCGCTTAGCTCTTATGCCCGACAGTTTCTCGGTCAGATGAACAAGCCGCACGTCGAGACCATCGACGGGCTCAGCCCGGCTATCGCCATCGACCAGAAGGGCGTCTCGCACAACCCACGCTCGACGGTGGGCACGGTGACGGAGATCTACGATTATCTGCGCCTGCTCTACGCCCGCATCGGCGTGCCCCACTGCCCGCAGTGCGGGCGTCCGGTGACCCAGCAGAGCGCTCAGGAGATCGTCGACGCTGTGCTGGAGATGCCCAGCAACACCCGGTTGCAGGTGCTCTCGCCGTTGGTGCGGGGACGCAAAGGGCATCACGAGACCATCTTCGATGAAGTGCGCAAGCTGGGCTTTATCCGCGTGCGCGTCGATGGCGAGGTCTATGAGCTCGAGGAGATCCCCGAGCTCGACCGCTACAAGCTGCATGATATCGAGGCCGTCGTCGACCGCCTGATCATCCCTGAGCCCGAGGAGACGCCCGAAGACGTTTATCGCGACTTCGTCAGCCGCGTGACCGATTCCGTGGAGACGGCGCTCCGGCTGGGCGACGGCATCCTCATCATCGACGTGGTCCGCGCCCCGGACCCGGAGGCCCGGCCAACCGGCGACGTGCTCTTCTCGGAGAACCTGGCCTGCCCCATCTGCGGCATCAGTCTGCCGGAGATTGAGCCGCGCTCCTTCTCCTTCAACAGTCCCCACGGCGCCTGTGAGACCTGCCAGGGCCTGGGCTACAAGATGGAACTGGACCCCGACCTCATCGTGCCCAACCCCGACCGCTCGCTCAACGAGGGCGCCATCGCTTTCGGCGTCTCCGAGGACAAGACCAGCTACACCTTCAAACGGCTCCAGACCGTCGCCGAACACTACGGAGTGGATATGGACGATCCCTGGCGCGAGCTATCCCCTGATCAGCGCGAGGTTATCCTGCACGGAACCGGGCGAGAGCGCATTCGCATGCGCTACGAAAGTCCCAACGGCGTCTGGGAAGGCAACCGTGCCTATGAGGGCATCATCCCCAACCTCTCCCGTCGGTACGAAGAGACCAGTTCCGACTACATGCGCGGCAAGATCGAAGAGGTGATGAGTCACACGCCCTGCAAGGATTGCCACGGCACCCGGCTCAACGCCGTGGCCCGCGCCGTCAAACTGGCCGGCGAGCCCATCCACGCTCTCAACAAGTGGCCGGTAGCCCAATTGCGGACCTGGATCGAGGCGTTGATCAACGACGGCAAGCTCACGCCCAAGCAGTACGCCATCGGCGAGCGCGCGCTCAAGGAGATCCACAGCCGTCTCACGTTTCTGGTCGATGTGGGCCTCGACTATCTGAGCCTCGAGCGCACGGCTAACACCCTCTCCGGGGGCGAAGCGCAGCGCATCCGGCTGGCGACGCAGGTCGGCTCGCGGCTGACCGGTGTGCTCTACGTGCTGGACGAGCCCAGTATCGGCCTGCACCAACGCGACACCGCCCGCCTCATGCGCACGCTCAAGGAGATGCGCGATCTGGGTAACACTGTGCTCGTGGTCGAGCACGACGAGGAGACCATCCGCACCGCCGACTGGATCGTCGATCTGGGACCCGGCGCCGGCGAGCACGGCGGCGAAGTCGTCGCGGCGGGACCGCCCGAGACCATTATCGAGCACCCCACGTCGATCACGGGAGCTTACCTCTCCGGGCGCAAGTGCATTCCGCTGCCGGAAAAGCGCCGTCCGGGCAACGGCAAGGCGCTGGTGCTGCACGGCGCGCGCCAGCACAACCTCAAACACCTCGATGTCCGCTTTCCGCTGGGCCTCTTCACCTGCGTCACCGGCGTCTCCGGCTCCGGCAAGAGCACGCTGGTCGTTGAGACGCTCTACAAGCGGCTGGCCCAGATCATCAACGGCGCGCGCGATCCAGCAGGGGCCATGGACGGCCTCGACGGGCTGGAGCACGTGGACAAGATCATCAACATCGACCAGTCACCCATCGGGCGAACGCCGCGCTCGAACCCCGGTACCTACACCGGCGTCTTCACGCCCATCCGCGAGCTCTTCGCCGAGCTGCCGGACTCCAAACTGCGCGGCTATGACAAGGGCCGCTTTTCCTTCAACACCAAGGGCGGACGCTGCGAGGCTTGCAAGGGACAGGGGACGTTGCGCATCGAGATGCAGTTCCTGCCAGAAGTCTACGTGCCCTGCGACGTCTGCCACGGCGCGCGTTACAACCGCGAGACGCTCCAGATCCGTTACAAGGATAAGAACATCGCTGACGTGCTGGAGATGACCGTCACCGAGGCCTTGGACTTCTTCAGCGCCATCCCTAAGATCACGCGCCGCCTCCAGACTCTCTACGATGTCGGCCTGGGATACATTCGACTGGGACAGCCCTCGCCGACGCTTTCCGGCGGTGAGGCCCAGCGCATCAAACTCTCGCGCGAGCTCTCCAAACAGACGCGCGGACACACGCTCTACATCCTGGACGAGCCGACAGTGGGGCTGCACGCCGCCGACGTAGATCGCCTGATCCACGTGCTGCAGCGATTAACCGATGACGGCGACACCGTCGTGGTCATCGAACACAATCCTGACGTGATCAAAGTCTCTGACTGGATCATCGACCTGGGGCCGGAAGGCGGCGACGCAGGCGGAGAAATCGTCGCCCAGGGTACGCCTGAAGACATCGCCCAGGCCGAACACTCGTATACCGGGCAGTATCTGAAGCGCTGGCTGCAAAAGGGCGGATGTTAGAGGCGGGAACGTTGAGCGTCCCAGATAAACCCATCAATAGTTGACATTGCCTCGACTCATGTTATTATAGCCATGTTTGTAAGGCATTATAAGTCAAGTTACAAGGGGGCTGTCATCAGCACATCATCGAAGTACCGCGTGAATCGACAGATCCGGGCGCGCGAGGTTCGTTTAATTGACGAGGAAGGTAACAACCACGGCGTTGTCGCCATCCAGGACGCTTATCAAGCAGCCATAGACAAAGGCATGGATTTGGTGGAAGTCGCACCCAATGCCAACCCACCCGTCACCCGGATCATGGATTACGGCAAGTTCCTGTACGAGCAATCAAAGAAGGAACGCAAAGCACGCAAATCCCAGAAGCAGATCGAGATCAAAGAGATCCGTCTGAGGCCGAAAACGACCGATCACCATCTCTCTTTCAAGATTCGAGACGCGCGTCGTTGGCTAGAAAATGGCAACAAGGTCAAAGTTCGCGTGCGATTCCGAGGCCGGGAGATCACCTACCCGGAGGTTGCGCTCGAACAGATGCAAAAAGTCGTCGATGAATTGGACGATATCGCGCAGATCGAACAGAAGCCAGAGATGGATGGCCGAACGATGCTGATGGTTCTGGCCCCGAAAAAGTAAAAAGGGCTGACCTGAAAAAAGGTCAATCTAACCACAGAGCACGCAGAGGGCACAGAGAGTCTTAGGTTTTCTATAACTTTTTATCGTGAGATTCGGAGAAATATAAAAATAGTTAAACAAACTATTAATTTTATCTTGGCGCTCTCTGCGGTAAACAGGCTTTTTTCACCAAAGTCAAAAAGGAGTTCTTAAGTGCCAAAGATCAAAACACACCAAGCGACAGCAAAACGTTTCCGCCGTTCGAAAGGCGGTAAGGGCAAACTGATGCGCACACGTCAGGGCAAAAGTCACCTGCGGCGCAGAAAGCCCAAAGATGTCAAACGTGAGTTCGATGAAATGCACGTGGTCAAGGAACCGTCAATCAAGAAGCGTGTCAAGCGCTTGGCTCCTTACCTGCACGAGAAAGACTAGGAGTTGGAATTGTGAGAGTAAAAGGTGGAGTTGTAACACGCCGTCGTCATAAGAAGGTCATTCGCCGGACCAAAGGCTTTTACGGCACCCGGCATCGATTGTTTCGCCGTGCGAATGAGGGTCTGATCAATGCCATGTGCTACGCTTACCGTGATCGCCGCAACCGCAAGCGCGACTTCCGTCGCCTGTGGATTACGCGCATCAACGCGGCAGCGCGTCAAAACGGGACCACGTACAGCCGGCTAATCCACGGCCTCAAAGAGGCCGATATTCAGCTGAACCGGAAGATGCTTTCGGACATGGCGGTTCGTGATCCTGATGCGTTCACGAAAGTCGTAGAGATAGCGATGCAGTAGCCGCTTCATGATAAACGGCAAAGGGCGACCTTAGTTAGGGTCGCCCTTTTCGTATCCCCCGGCATTATATTGAGGATACCAAGCAGACGTCGAGCGCCTGCCAGGAACGGTGAATGGGTTTTACACTAAGCAGCTTTCTTTCGTCCCAGCGCCTTGAAGATACCAACAATCAAGCCGACGATGACACCAAGGAGAACAGCTGCCCGCACGTCGAAGAGAATGGTGACATCCTCGCCCTCGATGGTCTGAGCCGCGGCCAAGAACGCGCTCCCGTCTTCCATCTTGATGTGACTGGCGACCGCCACGCCCACGCCGCCGTCCTTCAACGTGACATTCTCGCCCAATGCGATGCCCACGCCGCCCTCAACGACGTCGATGAAGCGCGCCTCGGCGCGTCCTACACCGCCCTGCTCCACGTGGACTTTATCGGCCTCGACGTACTGGGCGCCGCCCTGCTGGATAGTCACCGCTTCAGCCTTCGCCTCTTCCACAATCTCAACCTCACCCAAGACGTCCTTCTTTTCCTCGCTCATATCGCCTCCTCTGACATTCCACTTTTTAAGAGACAGCATTGCCTGTTTCGCAGTGTAACACAGAATAAAAAAGAGAAAAATCCTGCCAAAATGGGGCAAACGAAGCAGTTGTCGGGTGGCTCAAACGCCATAGACGGCTTCCCATCATGTTTCCCTCCCGCATCAACCCCAGCTTCGTTTGCCCCTACCCCCTGGATGTTGCTAAAGCTTTACAAAAGGAGTAAGCTCCCTTTCCGGGGACTTTTAACCCAAACATGAAGGAGATATGATGCCCCTAGAAACTGCTCTGGTATTCGCTATTCTACTCGCAGCTATGGTGGTTTTTATCACTGGATGGCTACGCTCTGATGTAACAGCCCTACTGGTCCTCGTATCACTTGTGATCGCAGGGCTTCTAGATGCTCACGAGGCCCTGAGCGGTTTCAGTAGCGAAGCCGTCATAGCCACCGCCGGTCTATTGATTCTCAGCAAAGGTTTGGTGCGTAGCGGCGCCGTCATCTGGATAACCGACCAGATCGAAAGATTGACCAAGAGAAATGGGAAACGTCTGATCCTATTAGCCACCACAGTGCCTGGGTTTCTCTCTGGTTTTATCAGTGATATCGGGACAGTCTCTCTTTTCATTCCTGTTGTCATACGTCTGGCACGTAAAAAAGGCGTTCCGCACTCGCGCCTGCTCTTACCGATTGCGATGGCAGCATTAGCAGGTGGAAACCTCACCCTTATCGGCGCCTCCCATAACCTGGTGGTCGATAGCTTATTACGAGATTCAGGCTACGCCTCCCTCGGCTTTCTATCTCTCTTACCTATTGGTCTCACGTTAATCCTGGCTTTTGCTCTGTATGCCGTACTCTTTTCATCCAAGCTACTGCCAAAACGAAAGTTGACTATACCCAAAGACAGTGAAGCCGTTACCCATCAGTTAATGCAAACTTACAACATCCAAGAGCGACTTTGGGAGCTCGCGGTGGAGCCTGACTCCCCGTTGGTGAAACGTCAACTCGGAGAAACCGATATCGGCAAACACTATGGACTGAGTGTGTTACTGGTATTACGAGATCACGAAGTTCACACAGTTCGAGGACAGGCGTTACCCCTGAAGACGGGCGATATCTTGTTGATCGCAGGTCGAAAAGAACGCGTCAAGCGCTTAACAGAGGATATGGGGTTGGAACTACTAGGTAATCCACGTCAGCAAGAAGAATTTACGGCCTCTGGTGCAGAGATGGTCGAAGTCGTGGTGCCCCCCCGCTCTCCAGTCGTGGGCAAAACGCTGGCGGAGATGGACTTCCGAGAGAAAAACGGTCTGACAGGCGTTGCGCTTTGGCATTCAGATACCCCGGTGCGCACAGACGTCGGCTTTGAACCTCTGCAGAGAGGCGACGCACTTCTGTTATACGGATCCCGAAGAAACATACGGGCTTTCAATCCTGAACCAGAGTTCATCTGGCTCAATCCCCCCCAGCCGGTAGAATCTCCCCGCGAGCTGCGGCATCTAGCTCCCTGGGCGGCGTTAGTCATGCTTCTCGTGATTCTCAGCGCCGCTTTTGATTTTTTGCCTATTGCCGTAGGTGCCTTGGGTGGCAGCGCAGTCATGCTTTTACTGGGAATCCTCAATCCACATGAGGCTTACCAAAGCGTTGAATGGAACACCGTTCTCCTCATCGGCGGCATGTATCCGTTAGGCTTAGCCATGCATCAGAGTGGAGCCGCTGAACTGGTCTCCACTTTGGTCGCACAGACAGTTGGGCAGCTGGGCCCCCTGGCAGTTTTGATAGGACTGGTTACGTTGGCTATGGCGCTGACTCAGGTTATGCACGGCGCCGCGGTGGCAGTCATCATGACGCCGGTGGCTTTAGACACCGCCGCCAGAATGGGGATAACTCCCTACGCGCTGACCGTAGCCGTCATCGTTGGAGCCTCGGCTACCTATTTGATGCCCGTGGGCCATCCCGCCCCCCTCTTAGTACAAAAACCAGGCGCTTATCGTGCCAAGGACTACCTTCGATATGGGACGGGCCTGGCTATCATAACGGTTGTGCTCTCAGCAGTCCTCCTGCCCCTGATCTGGCCCTTCTAATGAACATGAGAGGCTCTTGAAGGACGGCGTTGATGTCCATCACATTACAACCTGTCATTCGTCACTATGCCTAGCTAACCATTCTAGTATCATGGTAAATAGAACGTAGTTAGAGAGAGATCGCATCTCTCCTCCTTTCCTTGGCTGTTGGTCCCCCGGACCCCCCTCTCCGGGGGGCCACGCTTTTTCAGGCCCCTTCTCCTTTCCGACACTCGTGCAAAATCTTGACAAAGATGCCAATTCAAAGATAATGGGGATCAGAAAGCGGTCTGTTGTCGGAAAATGGACCCGCACATATGCAAAGGCTGCGAAGAGGAAGAGTAACTACGCTGAAACCGCCAGGGAAGCAGGGTCGATGACTGGAAGCCCCGCCCGGTGAAGGCCTAGCGAAGTTCGCCTCTGAGCTGACCGCTGAAAGGTAGTCATATAGTCTGATAGTCCAAGCATTCAGCAGAGAACTACCTGATTAACGACGACCAGACTATCCGATTACACAACTGAATAAGCGGCTCCGTTCGCCCGGCGTTAACGGGAGACCTCATCGCCAGCGTGGCTGTGAGACTGAGTGGCCCTAGTCCAAAACTGGGGCAAACAGGGTGGTACCACGGGAGTTGCGCTCTCGTCCCAGCAGGGACGGGAGCGCTTTTGTTTTATAGTCCGGTAGTCAAATAGTCAGATAGTCACGTAGCCTGATAGTCTGACTATCCGACTAAGTGACTAAACGACTAAACAACGGAGAGAAGGAGGCAGACGGATGAATTCATTTGAGGAATTGGAACAAGTCCACCAGGAAGCAGCATCCTCGCTGGGTAAGACCCAGACCATGGAGGATCTTGAAGCGTGGCAAAAGGCCTACCTGGGACGCAAGGGCAAAGTCACCTTGCAGACGCGCAAGATCGGCGGACTACCTGCGGAGGACAGACCCGCGTTCGGACGGCGCGTCAACGAGATAAAGCAAGAGCTGGAAGCGGCCTACGACGCGCGTACTCAGACGCTGAAGCACGCGGAGCTGGAAAAACAGCTGGCGGAAAGCGCCATCGACGTGACGCTGCCCGGTCGCCCTGCGCCAATGGGCCACCTGCACCTCACCACGCAGACCCTGCGGCAGATCTACGATATCTTCGGGCGCATGGGCTTCGAGGTTTACGAGGCGCCGGACGTGGAACTGGAGACCTACAACTTCGACTTCCTCAACATCCCACCGTACCATCCGGCGCGGGATATGTGGGACACCTTCTGGGTCGACGACCAGCGGCTGCTCCGCACTCACACGTCACCGGGACAGATCCGCGTGATGCGCGAGCGCTCGTCTGGCCCCGGTGAGCCGGAGCCCATCCGCGTGATCCTACCCGGCAAGTGCTACCGCTACGAGCAAATCACGGCCCGCAGCGAGCATCAGTTCTACCAGGTCGAGGGTCTCGCCGTCGGGCGCGACATCGCCATCACCGATCTCATCGGTACCGTACACCAGTTCGCCGAGCTCTTCTACGGCAAGGGACGGGACATCCGCGTCCGCAGCTCCTACTTCCCCTTCACCGAGCCCAGCATCGAGGTGGACACCAACTGTATCCTCTGCGGCGGCGAGGGCTGCGGCGTCTGCAAGTACACCGGCTGGCTGGAGATCGCCGGCGCGGGCATGGTCCATCCCGTCGTGCTGGAGAACGGCGGCTACGATCCCGACGAGTGGAGCGGCTTCGCCTTCGGTTTCGGCGTCGAGCGTCCCAGCATGATGAAGTACGACGTGAACGACATTCGCATGTACTACGGGAACGACCTGCGCTTCCTGCGACAATTCTAAACTCAGCGGAACAGCGATTTAGCGTCGTAGCGGCATAGCGATGAGCATGTTCATCGCACGAGTACCATACGGGAGGGGAGAAAAAGGAGATGCGGGATTTCAGGAAATTGTTGGCCTGGCAGAAAGCGGATGACTTGACCGTGATGATCTATCACGCGACTGAACACTTCCCCTCCGAGGAGAAGTTTGGGCTGACTTCGCAGCTGCGCCGCGCGGCGGTCTCCGTCGCCGCCAACATCGCAGAAGGCAGCGGACGGCACTCGCTGAAAGACTTCCGTCGCTTTCTCTACCTGGCCCGAGGCTCGCTGAGCGAAGTCCAATACTATCTGCACCTATCCAAACGATTGGGCTACCTTCCAGAAAACCGCCAACAGGCAACCAGCGCCCTATGCGCCGAAACCGGCAAAACCCTGCAAGGCCTCATCAACAGCCTGACCCGTCAGATGAAATCCGGCCGCAAATACAACTAAGACGCTAACCCGCTGACCCGCTACCACGCTATAACGCTGAACCGCTAACACGCTACACACAAGGAGACACCATGAAAATACCTTTATCTTGGCTAAAAGACTATGTTGATCTAAACGACCTTTCCGGACAGGAGCTGGCCGAACGACTGACGCTCGCCGGCATGGAAGTAGAAGCCATTGAAGCCATCGGGCACCCGGAGGCCGACCTACCCTGGGACCCGGAGAAGATCCTTACCGCCGAGGTCGTCAACGTGCGCCCCCACCCCGACGCCGACCGGCTGGTGCTCGCCGAGGTGAACTACGGCAGCGACGAGAACGAGATCGTCGTGACCGGCGCGCCCAGCCTCTTCGACTATCTGGACGAGGACAACCTGCACCTCAAGGTCGCCTTCGCCTGGGAGGGCGCCACGCTCTACAACGGTCACATCGAGGGCTGGGAAGCCATGACGCTGCGGCAGGTGAAGATTCGCGGCGTACCGTCGCGCGCCATGGTCTGCTCCGAGAAGGAGCTGGGCCTGGCGGAGGAACAGACCGACATCATCTATCTGCCCGACGAGACGCCTGTAGGCGTGCCGCTGGTCGAGGTGCTGGGCGACTACGTGCTCAATTTCGACATCAAAGGCCCCTTCGGGCACCTGCAATCCGTCTACGGTATCGCGCGAGAGGTCGCCGCGCTGCTGGATCGCCCGCTGAACCGCGAGCCGCTGGAGGCCGCCCGGCGCCTGGACTTAAATGCCACGCGCGACCCGGATTTCGTCGATCTCGCCATCGCCGATCCCGAACTCTGCCCGCGCTACACCGCCACCATGATCCGCGACGTGGAGATCGGCCCGGCGCCCTTCTGGATGCGAACGCGCCTGCGCCGCGCCGGCGTGCGCCCCATCAACAACATCGTCGACGTGACCAACTACGTCATGCTGGAGCTGGGCCAGCCGCTCCATGCCTTTGACTACGCCGTGCTGCGCACTCCAGCGGGCCAGGAGACGCCCGCCATCATCGTGCGCCGCGCGGAAGAAAGGGAGCAGATGCCGACACTGGACGACGTGCTCCGCACCTTCGACGACGAGATGCTGCTGATCACCGACGGCGGCGGCCCCGTGGCCGTGGCCGGCGTCATGGGCGGATTGGAGAGCGAGGTCGGCGGGGAGACGGCGAACGTCTTGTTGGAGTCCGCCAACTTCGACTTCATCAACACCCGACGCACGGCCCAGCAACTCAAGATGCATACCGAGTCGTCCAGCCGCTTCGGCAAGCGCGTCGATCCCGAGCTGGCCTTCACCGCCGCTGCCCGCGCCGCCGAGCTGATGGCGCAGGTCGCCGGCGGCACCGTCGAGCCCCACGTCGGCGATCTCTACCCTGGCAAGCCCAAACCGACCACCATCGGCTACGCGCCGGCCCTGGCTGACCGCATCCTGGGGATCAAGGTGCCCGTCAAGGAACAGAAACGCATCCTCACCGCGCTGGAGTTCCACGTCGAGGAGGCCAAGACCGTCACCGGCGGCGCCAAGGAGTGGAAGGTCACCGTTCCCTCGTATCGCATGGACGTGGAGCGACCCGTCGATCTCGTCGAGGAGATCGGGCGGATGTGGGGCTACGACCGCTTCCCGCACACGCTCATCGACGAGGAGATGCCGCCGCTACGCCGCAACGAGGCGTTGGAAGGCGCCGACCACGTCCGCGACGTCCTCGTCGGCCTGGGCCTGGACGAGATCATCTCCTACTCGCTGGTCGATCCCGAGGACGAAGAGCGACTCCACCCCGCGCCGGATCAGGCCCTCGATCTGCCGGGCGCGCCGGTGACGCTGCGCAACGCGCTGGCGCCGGAGCGCTCACAGATGCGCCGCACGCTGCTCCCGGGCCTGCTGCACACCGCCTGGGACAACCTGCGCTTTCTGGAGCGCGTCGCCATCTTCGAGGTAGGCAGCATCTACCACACAAGCGGCGCACCCGATCCCGAGACCGGTGAGACCGGCGTGGCGGAACCGCGCCGCGTGGGCATCCTGCTCACGGGGCCGAGGGAACCGCGCTGGTTCGAGGAGACTGACCGCGCGCCCCTGGACTATTTCGATCTCAAGGGCATCGTCGAAGCGCTGCTGCACCGCCTGGATCTAACTTGTGAGGCTGAATGGACACGCGCCGATCACCCGGCGTTCCACCCGGGACGCAGCGCAGCGGTCAGCCTGGGCGAGCAAACGCTGGGCACCGTCGGCGAGCTACACCCGCTGGTGCGCGAGGCCTTCGATCTGCCGGAGCAGCCCGTCGCGCTGATGGAGTGGGATCTGGACGTACTACTGGCAGCCAGCCGCCAGGCGGAAGCCGCCAAGGAAATCGCGCCCGTCTCCACCTACGCCCCCGTCCATCAGGATCTGGCGCTGGTCGTCGACGAGGACGTGCCTGCGCAGGAAATCCGCCGCGCTATCCTCAAGGCCGGACAGGGTCTGGTCGTCCGCGCCTTGCTCTTCGACGTCTATCGGGGCGAGCAAGTCGCTGAAGGTAAAAAGAGCCTGGCCTTCGCCCTCACCTACCAGGCGCCGAACCGCCCACTTAGCGAGGAGGACGTACAGAAACTGCGGGGTCGCATCCTCGGCTACCTTAAGCACAACCTCGACGTAGCGCTGCGGGAGTAGGACCATAAACCTTCCGGGATGCTTCGAGCATCCCGGAAGGCAAATCTGAAAAAACCTCCGAGGTACCCAATCCCCGGAGGTTTTTCTGATTCAGTACGGCGGCTCCGCCGGCCCCGCGTAGCCGCACATCCCCACACGCGGTGAGTTGACGATTTCCATCGGCGAACCGTAGTTATCGTGTCCCTCATGTTGCTCAACATGCTTGTCACAGAGTGCACCAGATGCCTCGCGCTCATACATGCACTGCAGGCAGAGCCATGCTGCCGGTTCACCGCATTCCATGCAGGGAATCTCCGGCGGATGGTTACGGGCCATCAGATAGATCGGGTGTTGGGTGAGGGGCTTGCCCTGGCGCGTGTCCATTGATTGGATCAGCGTGTGCGATGAGCTCCCGAAGTCGTAGATGTGGGTCAGCTCGACGTCTGAGTCGAAGGCCTGGTCAATGGTCCGGCTCATGGGGATCTCATCGCTACCCCAGCCACCGATGGAGAAGCGGCTGAGATGGCCACAGCACTCCAGCCAGATGGCGCGTAGATAGCGATCCAAATCCTGGAGCGTCGCTTTGCCCTTCATCTCCAGATAGAGCCAGTAATCGCCGTCCCAGGCGTCTTTCACCTGCAACGTGTGCAGCGTCTGGGAGGGGTGCGAGGATTCTGCTGCTTCCTCGATGGCCGCCTCCCGTTCCGGGCAAGCCCGTAGATGGCGCGACATACCACCGCGCGTCATCTCGCGCCCACAGAATACGCATTTACCTCGTGTTTGCTTCTTTCGTGCCATATTTGCCTCCTCTTCTATCTCTATACTGACGTTCCTTTGCAGCCCGCCGGACGTAGCGTTCGGCGATACTGCAGTTTTGCTCGATCTCCGCTGCGGTGAGCTGTCTCACCATACGCGCCGGTGTCCCCAGGATCAGCGAGCCCGCCGGAAAGCGCTTGCCCTCGGTGACCACGGACCCGGCGGCGACGATGCAGTTCTCACCGACCTCCGCCCCGTTGAGCAGGATCGCACCGATGCCGACCAGCGTGTTGGCGCCGACGGTAGCGCCGTGGATCACGGCGGCGTGTCCCACCGACACACCTTCCGCCAACAGCACGGAAAAGCCCCGTGAGGTGTGAAAAACACAGCCATCCTGGACGTTGGTGCGCGCGCCGATGATCAGCGGTTCGATATCCCCGCGCAGGGTGGCGTTGAACCAGACGCTGCTCCCTTCAGCCAGACGCACGTCACCGATGACCACAGCGCCAGGCGCGACGAAAGCTGTAGGGTGGATCGTAGGTGTCGATGTTCTGCGAGCATCGTTGGTCATAGAACGCTCCGTTGCTTGGGTCATGGTTTCCCTCCCCAGCGCAGTAAGATGGACCTATCTACCCCCAAACAGCAAATACAGCATCGCGCCGCAAGCGACGGCAGCGCCCAGGACGCGCAGGAAGAGCAGGGGGATGGTCAGGCAGCCCCAGATTCCGGCGTACGAACGTATCTCCGCCCAGATATCGGCCTCGCGGTTCTCAATAACGTTGTCTCCCATGAGCGATCGATACCGAGTCTGCGCACGTCGCCTGCTGACGCGCGTTCCCACGTGCGCTCCCACCACCAGGAGGACACCCAGCGCGCCGATAAGCAATGCCGTGATGGACGTCATCATCTCATGAACGGTGTTGACCGATACGTGTTTGATCTCATACAGTCCTCAACTGTTATTATACAGCTACACCTTGCGAGTGGATAGATAGGTTGTGCTGAACTTGGCAGAGGTGGGATTTCGAAGCGAGTCTGCTGGTGAAAACGCCCTCCGTATCGTAGAAACTGCG